>NZ_JANQIH010000147.1 GCF_028282265.1 Allomuricauda sp. | reverse complement strand
TTAAGTTGGCCAAAGCAATCTGATGAACCGTTTGGGCGGAAATGGGTTCACCGTCAATTCCCGTTTTATTGAAAGAAGCCGTGGCATCGGAAATCAATGTAACATTAAACCCAAGATTGGCCGCCATACGGGTAGAGGTCGAAACGCAATGTTCCGTGGTCAATCCACTAATGATGACATCGGTTATGCCGTGCTTTTTAAGCTGTTGCTCCAAATCGGTTCCAATAAAGGCACTGTTCACTTCTTTGGGAATGACTGGCTCTTCATTTTGAGGTGCAACCCCAGATTGAAATGCGTGGGTTTCCTTGGAGGGGTGAAGCGGTGAATCAGGATTGGTAGAGCAGTGCTGCACATGAAAAATGGGCCACCCCTTTTTTCGGATGGCTTCCAGAATCTTTTTACTGTTCAGTTCAGCTTCAGGATTGTTACGCTCATCACCATAAAAACCTAACTGCTGGAGTCCTTTTTGGATATCAATCAAAAGTAGTGCGGTCATACCTCAAAAACTGTATTTATAAGTGGAATTAGCATCGAAACCCAATGGAAAGCCCCCCGCGGTACATAAAAGTATCCTGAAAATCCTCAGGATTTATATTGCGTCCAAAACCACCAAAGATTTCCAAAGTAAATTTTTCACTGCGAGTAGTCCATTTATTTCCCAGTCCCAACCCCAGGGCAACAGTGCTGTAATCATTGGCTCTTAGTATGGGGACAGGGTCATCCAAATCCTCTTCTCCTGTGTAGTACAGTCCAAAAGCCTCTGCGAAAAAACCACTTCGGGGCTGATATCCAAAATAAGCCCGGAAATTAGCACCTATTCCAAAGTTGCCATTGAAGTCCTCGGCATCGTTGTCAAAATATACGGTAGCGCCTACACTGGTATCTTCACTAATGTAATATTCGTAGGAGCCTTCAACGGTAGTGGTGGCCAGAAACAATCCTATGTTGAACTTGATTTCATTGTCGTTGGCAAAACTTGGATACGCTTGACCCATCACAACATATCCGGAAAATAGAGTAATCAAAAACAGTAGATTCTTCATGGAAGTGATTTTTTACTCAGGGACAATCAATTTGTGTTCCAAAAACAAAGGTAAAGCGAATGCTTCAACAAATTTGTTTTAAGGAGCCACTTACATTGGTTATTTTTAGCCAAAATTTTGCTATGACCATAGTATCCTATAACGTTAATGGCATTAGAGCCGCCCTAAACAAGGGTTTTATTGATTGGCTTCAAACGGTGAACCCAGATGTGGTCTGTTTACAAGAGACCAAAGCCATGAAAGAACAAGTTGATGTTTCTCTTTTTGAAGAGGCAGGCTATACCAGCCATTATTGGTTCAGTGCTGAAAAGAAAGGGTACAGCGGGGTAGCATTGCTGTGTAAAAAAGAACCCGATCATGTGGAATATGGAACGGGAATCGGCTACATGGACTTTGAAGGGAGAAACATACGGGCAGATTTTGGGGATGTTTCAGTGATGAGCATGTACTTGCCATCGGGCACCAATCTTGACCGATTGGAGCATAAGCTGACCTATATGGCCGATTTTCAAAAATATGCCGATACCTTGCGGAAAGACCGTCCCAATCTAGTTGTTTGTGGAGATTATAATATTTGTCATGAAGCCATTGATATCCACGACCCGGTTCGCAACAAAAATGTATCCGGATTTCTTCCGGTTGAGCGGGAATGGATCGGGAATTTTATCCAAAGCGGCTTTATTGATAGTTTTCGACATTTTAACAAAGAGCCCCACAATTATACCTGGTGGAGCTATCGGGCCAATGCCAGAGCAAACAACAAAGGATGGCGACTGGATTATGGCATGGTGGCCGAACCCCTTGAATCGCGGTTAAAACGTTCCGTCATTCTCTCCGAAGCCAAGCATAGCGATCATTGTCCTATTTTATTGGAAATTGAAAAATAATATTTCCTTAAAAGGACAAATCCCTAGGATGTGTAATTTTAGCCCTTTTGAATTTTAGATGAATGAAGTATACAAGAATTCCCCATACCGACATAAGAATTAGTAAGATTTGTTTGGGCACCATGACTTTTGGTCGTCAAAACAATGAGGATGAAGCTCACGAACAGATGGATTATGCCTTGGACCAAGGGGTGAACTTCTTTGATACGGCAGAGTTGTATCCGGTACCTCCGAAAAAGGAGCTGTATGCGGTTACGGAGGAATTCATCGGAAGCTGGTTCAAAAAGACGGGCAATCGTGAGAAAGTAGTTCTAGCTACCAAAATTGCGGGGCGCGCCGAATTTACCAAACATATTAGAACCACAGGTTTCAGCAGGGATTCCCTGATCAAAGCAGTTGATGAGAGCTTAAAACGTTTACAGACCGACTACATCGATTTGTACCAGTTACACTGGCCCGAACGCAATACGAACTTTTTTGGGCAAAGAGGATACAATGCACATGCCTATGATGCCTGGGATGATAATATTCACCAAGTATTGGAAACTTTACGGGACTTGGTTGAGTCTGGCAAAATCAGGCACGTGGGGCTATCGAATGAGACACCTTGGGGAACGATGCGTTTTTTAGAGGAAAGCAAGGTGCATCAAAGCTTGCCACGTATGTTGACCATTCAAAACCCTTATAGCTTGCTCAATCGTCTTTTCGAAGTAGGCCTATCGGAAGTTTCCCAAAGGGAAGGCATAGGTCTTTTGGCCTATTCACCATTGGGGTTTGGGGTATTGAGTGGTAAATACCTCGGTGAAATCCAACCCCGAAAAGGAAGGATTACGTTATTCCCCCACTACAATAGATATAGTGGTGCGACTGCTACTGAAGCGACAAGAAAGTACCAAGAATTGGCCAAAGCGCATGACTTGAGTTTGGCTCAAATGGCTCTTGCTTTTGTGAATTCCCGACCCTTCTTGACGAGCAACATCATCGGTGCTACTTCTATGGAACAGTTGAAGGAAAACATTGAGAGTATCGACCTTGACCTTTCGGATGAGGTTTTGGATGGGATTGAGGAAATTCATGATAGTATCCCGAATCCGGCCCCTTAAGGAATAGGCAGACTATAGGCCCGATACAAATCTCCGGAGGGGGTACCCATTTTTCCACCTCCGCAGGCGATAACCACATATTGCTTTCCATTAGCTTTGTATGTGGATGGAGTAGCATAACCTCCGGCCGGAAGCTGGTCTTCCCATAAAAGCTCGCCACTTTTCATATTGAATGCTCGTATTTTTTCATCCCTTGTGGCTGCAATAAAAAGGACTCCCCCCGAAGTAATTACGGGGCCACCATAATTCTCAGTACCCGAAACGGGGATGTTGGGATCGTTTAAGTTCTCATCATGCCCTAAAGGAATTTTCCACAGATATTCTCCGGTGTTTAAGTCGATGGCGTTCAAAGTGCCCCATGGGGGTTTTACTACGGGGAAGCCGCGGTCATCTTTGAACCTTCCAAAACCAGCGACCGAATAGGGCACCTTTAAGGATGTTTCTTCTACCCGATGGTCTTTCTCATCTTCAACCTGGGAAACGAAATTAACAATGGATTTTATTTCATTTTCCGATAAGTTGGGCATTCCAGGCATAGCGCCTTTTCCGTACTTAACTATTGAAGCAATGGAATCTATGGAAAACCTATCCTTCACATTTTGTAATTCTGGAATTCCAGCCAAGCCTTGAAGCTCACCACCATGACATCTTGCACAATGAATCTGTGTAAGGGATTTACCAAAGTTGGTCGAATTACCATCACCTGCTTCAACAGGTTTCATGCGTACAATCCAAGCCATCTCATTTGAATTGACGTACATTACTCCATTCGTTGGGTCCAATGCGGCCCCTCCCCATTCAGCCCCACCGTCTGCTCCGGGATACAAGACCACTCCTGTGGTGTCAATTGGTATGAACTGCCCATTTGAGGTGACTGATCGAAATTTTTCCAATACAGTTGGAGAATCTATATTTTGGTCTTTATCGACAAAATCATCTACAAAGGCCGGCCTGTTGGGTTCATACAAATCATTCTCCTTTAAAACCTGTCTTGCAAAGGGTTTGGGCAGTAGCGGCAACGGCTGTGTTTTAAAGGCTTTTTCGCCCATTAGTGGCGAGGAAGGATAGGACTTTTCCTCAATGGGAAAAAGAGGCTCTCCCGTTAATCGATTAAAAACAAAGACATGACCACTTTTTGTGATCTGAGCCACTGCCGGAATTTCTTTTCCTTCTTTATGCATTTCAAAAAGATTGGGAGGTGCAGGAAGATCTCTATCCCACATATCGTGATGTACCATTTGAAAATACCAGATACGCTCCCCTGTATTGGCATTTAAGGCCAAAAGGCAATTAGCAAATAAGTTGGCCCCTTCCCGGTCACCCCCATACCAATCAAAAGCTGCGGAACCGGTAGGAATATAGGCTATACCGTTTTTGTTGTCGATGGCAATACCTGCCCAACTATTGGCCCCGCCCACCGTTTTATAGGCCTCTTTGGGCCAAGTATCATAGCCATATTCTCCTGGTTGGGGGATGGTATGAAAAGTCCATTCAATGGCTCCGGTAATCACATTATATGCACGAATATGCCCCGGCGAAGCTCCTGGCCCTTCACCGACACGAGTGCCCATAATCAATAGATTTTTGTAGATCGCTCCCGGTGTGTTTGCTACTACGGAAAGGGTATTGGGATCTCTTCCCAATCCTTCCCTTAGATCTATGATGCCTTGTTCTCCAAATGAAGAAACGACCTTTCCCAACTTGGCATTAACGGCGTATAATTTTGAACCACTTGTAAAGAAAAGGCGTGGTGTCTCATTCCCATCTGGGCTCCAATAGCTCAATCCTCGATTTAGGCCAAGCCCTGAGTTATCCTTTGAAGTGGGAATAAATTTCCAAATTTCCTTTCCCGTCTCTGCATCGAGAGCAAACAATTCTATGGCTGCATTTACACCGTAAAGAATATTATCAACTATTAGAGGATTGGTTTGAATTTGGGTAATTCTTCCCTCCTCCAGTCCACCACTTTTGTATTCCCAGGCCAATTGTAGTTGGGAGACATTGCTCGTGTCAATTTCTGAAATTTCGGAGTAGTGATTTCTCTCAGGATTTCCCAAATAAGAATCCCAAGAGGAACTGTCTGCGGATAGGTCGGTTCTGCTCGGTTGGCATGCTAGCAGGAAAAGAAGTATTAATCCTAAGAAACCGAGTTTCATGCAAATGGATTTGTTTTAAAGGTAACAAATCTTTTCAGGAAGATTTACCCGAAAAGACCTGTCACCACATCCTCTATTTTTGAAAACCTTCGAACTTGAATCGAGGTATTTTTTAAACCTATTTTATTGTTTTTGGAAACGTAAATTTCGGTGAAGCCCAATTTTTCGGCTTCAAGAATGCGTTGATCAACCCGTTGTACAGGTCGTACTTCTCCGGCCAACCCTACTTCGGCAGCAAAACAAACTCCTTTTTCAATAGGGATATCGGAATTACTGGAAAGAATGGAAGCCATCACGGCCAAATCAATCGCGGGATCATCAACCGTTATTCCTCCTGTAATATTTAAGAAGACATCTTTGGCACCCAATCGAAATCCGGCCCGTTTTTCCAAAACGGCCAAGAGCATGTTTAACCGTTTCACATTGAATCCGGTAGCGGAGCGTTGCGGAGTGCCATAAACGGCACTGCTTACCAATGCCTGTATTTCTATAAGCAAAGGTCGCATACCTTCAATAGTGGCAGCAATGGCCGTTCCGCTAAGGTCCTCCTCATTTTTCGAAATCAAAATCTCTGATGGATTATTGACTTCACGCAGACCGCTTCCTTGCATCTCATAAATCCCCAGTTCGGCGGTTGAACCAAAACGGTTCTTTAAAGAGCGTAGAATGCGGTAAACATAGTTGCGGTCACCTTCAAACTGCAGCACCGTATCCACCATATGCTCCAAAATCTTTGGTCCGGCTATGGTACCATCTTTGGTGATATGCCCCACCAAAATGACGGGGGTATGACTCTCTTTGGCAAATTTGATAAGTTCGGCGGTAGATTCACGAATCTGGGAAATGCTTCCAGCTGCTGAATCAATATAATCGGTATGTAAAGTCTGAATGGAATCGATAATGACCAAATCGGGCTCCACTTGTGTAATTTGTTGAAAGATGTTTTGGGTTTTTGTCTCGGTCAAAATGTAGCACTCCTTGCTATCAGGTTGGATGCGGTCGGCCCGCATCTTAATTTGCTTCTGACTTTCTTCTCCGGAAACGTAGAGGGTTTTGTAAGGAAGCCGTAGGGCGATTTGAAGTAAAAGTGTGCTTTTTCCAATTCCGGGTTCTCCCCCCAAAAGTGTTAATGACCCAGGAACGAGCCCTCCTCCCAAAACACGATTGAACTCAAGATTTTGAGTATCCAATCGTTGCTCATTGTCTTGATTGATTTCGGAAATGCGAAGTGGTTTGCTGGCTTTTTTTAACGAGGAGCTTTCCGTTTTCCAACTTCGTTTTTCCTCTTTTTGAACCACTTCTTCCACAATGGTGTTCCATTGTTTGCAAGAAGTGCACTGCCCTATCCATTTGGGATATTGAGCACCACAGTTTTGGCAGAAAAAAGCAGTTTTTGTTTTGGCCACTAGCCCACGGTTTGGGGCTAAAGATAAGCTAAAGGATTAAAAAAGAATGAAGGTTTTAATACCCAAAATCGGCCTTAAGCGCATCAATCTTTTCCAACGCCATATCCTTGGTCAGAAAGTCGATTTCTTCAAGTTGAAAGGCCTTTTCAAAAGTTTTGTAGGCCTTTTTGGGTTCACCTAATTGTTCGTAGTACTCCCCTTCGAAATAGAAACCCATCATGGTTTCTGGAAATTCTTCCTTACAGAGTTCGGCCAAAGGCTTCAAAGATTCGAAGTCGTCCTTTTTTAGACAACCTGCATAAATGGCCATAATGTCATTGAGCTCTACAGGCTTTCGGTAGCCAAGGAACTTTTCAATCTGGTCATATCGGTTTTCCAAATATTGGAAAACTGGTTCGTTCGAGGTCAATATCTCGGTTTTGTATTCCTTTGGACTGATTGGGCGGAAAACCTTGAAGTTATTGTCAAAGGCTTTGCCGATTCCATAGGTAACAATGGAAAGGTGGTCAGCATTTTCATATTCATCAAAGAAGTAATGCAATGATTCCTTATTGATGGATTTCACGGCATTGCTCATTTGTAGAATGCGCTGTCTGTCCTCGGTCTTATCCTTTTCTATGATGAGGTTATAAAATATCTCTTGGTTCAAATCTGACAGTCTTGAGGGAACCCTACTCTCCATATCGGTGGCCAAGACTGGGGAGATGACCACATATGAGTTGAAGAACGATTTGTCCTTGAACAAAAAGTAGTTGCCAAAATTCGCGGTGATGTCATACCCAACAAACATCTTAAAGGGAGCGATGTTATAACTTGTAGCGAGATACGGAATCAATTCCGTTCCCAAAAACTCATAAAACAGTTTGCCTTTTTCCGTAGGAAGTCCGGTGGTCTGCTCAAAATCACAATCCTCCCATCGAATATCATCTTCAGCCTGCTCAACACCGACGACTATCGCCTCTGGCATTCTGCTTTCCCTTGCATAGAGTTTTGCATTTGCAACAACGATATCAAACAAATATTCTGCATCGAGAACGACGATAAGTGCGTATTTTTTTTCATCGGAATAATCTTCAGGAAAGTAATACGAAACGTTTCTTCGCTCTTGGAGTTTGAAGGATTCGAAGATTTCTTTTTTTACCTGACCGCCAACGTTAAGGCATATTAGGCCAGCTATAATAAACAGACACTTTTTCATTTGGTTAAGCTTTTTGGGCTGGGGTCTACCGATTTCTATTCAATAACGGTAGGACTAGGAAGGATATTGCCCCAAAAACAACAACCATTAAGGTTTGGGCAATCCACATGATCCACCCAAATGCGTCCCCTGAAACAGAGCTTACATCATAAATGCCAAGGGCGGCACTTACCGCAATGGGATAGAGACCGATTCCGCCATTGGTGGTAGACATGGCAAAGGCACCCGCGATAAAGGCAAACAACAGCTCGCTCAAAGAAAGGGGGCTGGTCTCTTCAACGGTGTACTTAATGACCCAAAACATGGCAATGTAACATCCCCAAATAAAAAATGTGTGGAATATAAAACCCCATTTTCGTTTCATTTTAAAGACACTCAAAACTCCATCGAGCAGGCCATTTAGAAATACCTTAAGTTTCATGGCAAATTTTGAACTGGATTTTCGGATGATCCAAGTAGCAAACAGAAGGCCAATGATTCCGACAGCAATGATTCCGAAGGCACCAAAAAAGCTAAACCCCTTTTCCTCTAAAAATCCTAAGATAACGTCGGTTTGGAGAAATAGCGCTACCAAAATGACCAAAAGAAGCATCAATAAATCAATCACCCGTTCGGTCACAATGGTGCCAAATCCTTTTTCAAACGGGACTTTCTCGTAAGTGGCCAAGGCCGTGGCCCGTAATACCTCTCCGGAGCGGGGAATGCCCAAATTGGCGAAATAGGAGATAAGAACAATAAAGAGATTATTGATGATTTTCGGGCGATAGCCTAGAGGTTCCAAAAGATAATTCCAGCGAATGGCCCGAGACAAATGACTCAAGATTCCAATGATCACCGAGATGATCACCCAAAACAAATCGGCATTGGAAATGTAATATAGGATTTGCTCACGTTCTTCGGGAGAAGTTGAATAATAGGAATACCAAACCAAAAATAACCCAAAGGCAATGGGAACGAATGTCTTAAGAAATTTTTTGAGTAGTGGGCTCAAATTAGTTCAAGAGATTGGTTTCTTCATTAGGAAAAACCAAAGCTGGGTTAAAGGTCTTTGCTTCCTCGATGTCCATCCAAGCATACGTAATCAGAATAAGAACATCGCCAACAGCAACTTTTCGTGCTGCTGCCCCGTTTAAGGTAAGTTCGCCTGTTCCTCTAGGTCCAGGAATGGCATAGGTTTCGAGGCGTTCTCCATTATTGTTATTCACAATCTGGACTTTTTCACCCCTGATTATGTTGGCTGCATCCATTAAATCTTCATCAATGGTAATGCTCCCAATATAATTGAGGTCAGCCCCTGTGACCTTAACCCTATGTACTTTCGATTTTACAACTTCAACTTGCATGCCGCAAAAATAGTTAATTGAGTCTTAGATTATCAATCAATCGAACCTCTTCGGCGTAAACGGCAATAAAGGCCCGATATTTCATGTTACGTTGTTTTCTTTTTATTGGAGTAAGCGTGTCTTCATCTGCAATTTGAAAATACTCCAAGTCTAAAGTCTCATTTTTAGTGAATTGCGTTTCAACCCAATCCTTTATATCATTAGCACTTTCCGTGCCAAATTTATCTTTGGCAGTCTCTAGGACATTATAGATAAAACCTGCTTTTAGTCGGGTAGTTTCCGTTAGCCTTTCATTGCGTGAGCTCATGGCCAGACCATGGGTTTCCCGCTCAATGGGGCAGCCTATAATTTCAACTCCAATGTTTTTTAAGGCAACTATTTTCTTTATGATTTGAAGCTGCTGAAAATCCTTTTCTCCAAAGTAAGCTTTGTTGGGACCCACAACTCTCAACAGGGTTTCTACAATGGTTCCTACACCTTCGAAGTGCCTTGGCCTAAACTCACCCTCCATCACTTTATCCAACCCATCGAAATCATAGCTTTCTGAGGTGACATTTTTTCCGTAAATCTCATTAACCGAAGGAGCAAAAACAATGATCTCACTGGAAACTTCATTCAAAAGGTCAATGTCGGCCTGAAAATTTCTGGGATATTTATCTAAATCATTTGGATTGTTAAACTGCGTTGGATTAACAAATATGCTGACCACGGTAACATCGTTTTCTGAAACGCTTTGACTGACCAACGATAAATGACCTTGATGCAAAGCTCCCATTGTGGGAACCAAGCCTATGGTTTTGCCCTCGATTTTTACCGATTTAAGAAAAGCTTCAAGGTTTTTTTTTTGATCAAATATTTGCATAGTTAAATCCAAAAGCGTGCAAAAATACTATAAATACTGGTAATCGGCATAATTTTTGTACTTTTGCGGCTACGTTTTTCAGATAAGCAAAAGAAAGTGTTTATGAATGGTAAAAAGATATTGTTTGTATCTTCTGAATTAGTGCCTTACCTCCCAGAGAACCAAGTTTCCTTAATGTCTTACGAAGCGCCGAGAATGGTGAACAGCAACGGTGGTCAGATTCGTATTTTCATGCCAAGATATGGAAACATCAATGAGAGAAGGCATCAGTTGCATGAGGTGATCCGTTTGTCTGGGATGAATTTGGTAATCAATGATATGGACATGCCACTGATCATAAAGGTGGCCTCAATTCCAAGAGAACGAATACAAGTTTACTTCATAGACAATGATGAGTATTTTAAGAGAAAGGCCACTTTTGAAGACGCTGAGGGCAATCTTTTCCCAGATAATGATGAAAGGGCTATTTTCTTTGCAAAGGGTGTAGTTGAAACCGTGAAAAAACTCAACTGGTCACCTGACATCATTCATGTTCACGGCTGGATGGCCTCTCTGCTACCGCTCTATCTTCGAAAATATTATGCCGATGAGCCGTTATTTGCCGACAGTAAAATTGTAACCTCTATTTATGACAAGGGGTTTGAAGGTGAGTTGGATGCAAAAATGATAGAAAAGGTAAAATTCGATGGGATTTCTGAGGATAGTATTTCAGCACTCAATTCACCCAGTTTTAATAATTTGTTAAAGGTAGCTGTGGATCATTCCGATGCTATTATTTTAGCTTCGGAAGGGATATCTGAAGAATTGAGAAACCACGTAACCGAACTTTCCAAACCAGTATTGCCTTATGTCTCTCTTCAGGAGGCGGAAGAGGCCTATACCAATTTCTATAAAACAGAAGTTCTAAAACAGTAGATTGAATGAGTTTATTTAGGGGCATAAAGGCTTTGGCCTTGGCTTTGATGTTGTTTGCCACTTTAATGTCGTGTGAGGAAGACCTACGTACTTTAGGTGATGGGGTCATAGGAGGAGAACCTTTTAATACAGGAAAGGAAGTTTATGATGTTTTTGCATTCAATGCAGGAATCAGTGCTGTGCAAACAAACCGACTACCCCTTTACCAGTTGGGTGTTTACAATGATCCCGTTTATGGCAAAAGAGTGGCCAGTATAGTCTCTCAGGTTACCCTTCCGGGAGGAGCAGGCCGTCCTAACTTTGGTGACTTGTCTCAGGCAACAGAGGATACGTCAGAAACGGATGACCAACCTTCAACCAATCCAGAGGAGGAAACTGTAAGCGAGGTTTTTTTGTACATTCCCTTTCAATTACCTCCTTCATCGTTAAGGGATAGTGATGGTGATACCGTTGAAGACGAATTTGATGCGGATCCCAATGACCCGAATTCAGATTCAGATGGAGACGGTGCTACCGATAACGAGGAGCGCATTGCAGGATCAAATCCTTTAGACCCAAATGAAGATGGAACTGGAGATGATTTTGTCCCAAATACTTTTCCGAGAAGATTTATTCTCGACAGTATTTTTGGGAATCGTCAGTCAGCATTCAATTTAACGGTGACCACTTCAACATTTTTTCTTCGGGATTTAGATCCAAACACGAATTTTGAAGAAAGACAAGAGTATTTTTCCAATCAGGATTTTTCTAGTTTTCGCGGTGAGACCTTGTTTGAAGGTGAAGTGACCATCGATGATGAAGAACTGTTGTTTTTTCAAGAAGATGATCCTGACACAGAGGATGTTGATGAATCGGAACAATTGGAGAATCGTTTGAATCCTGGACTTCGGATCCCTTTGGATAATGCTTTTTTTCAGACCAATATTTTGGATAAAGAGGGAGAACCTGAGCTCCTCAGCCAGGCAAACTTTTCGGAGTTCTTTAGGGGCATACAAATCTTTGGAACCGATATGGAGGATTTGATGTTTCTTTTTGATTTGACCCAGGCACAGATAACCATTACCTATACGTATCAAGACTATGATTTGGTTGATGAAACTTTGGAAACAGAAGAACGGGACTTTATTCTGAGTCTCGTTCAGAATACCAACTTTGGAACTATTGGGAATGCAGTCAACACCTTTGTTGATGATCCTTTTCCTAATGATATCATCAACGCTTTTGATAGTTCTGATAACGCTTCACGGATTTATCTTAAAGGAGGGTCGGGAGCTTTTGCTGAGATACGATTGTTTGGAGAACAGGAAGAAACCGCAGGACGGGGTCAAGAATTCATAGAGCAGATTAGATCTAACAATTGGATTATTAATGAAGCGAATTTGGTTTTTTATGTGGATAGGAGCGCTTTGGACATGGTAAATGGCACCATAGAACCACCAAGATTATATTTGTACAATGCTGAAACCAATAATCCTATCTATAATTTTCTTAATGATAACAGTGTTATAGATGAACCATTGGGCATCTTATTGGACTATGATGGTATTTTGGAAAAAGAAGGCGATAATGGTATAAAGTATACCGTAAGAATTACGGACCATATTAGTAATATTATCGTTAGGGATTCTGCCAACGCAAAGTTAAGGCTTGCCGTTTCTTCAAATATCGGAGACCCAAGGGTGGCTGAAGGCATGGGTACAAGCATGGAGGAGGTCGATGTTCCATTAATGTCAACCGTAAATCCTCTTGGCACCATACTTTTTGGTAGTAACGTGGATGCTTCCAACGAAGATAAAAGGCTAAAACTCGAAATCTTCTACACAGAAGCAAATTGATATACCTTTCATAGATTTTTTGCGTTTTAGAACAGAAAGGCACTGCGACTTAAGGGAATAGAATTAAATTTGCGCAGCGAACACTAATCTTCAAATTTCAATGTATGTGTGGAATTGTTGGGTACATAGGCCATAGAGAAGCCTACCCGATTATAATTAAAGGTCTACAAAGACTTGAGTATAGGGGCTACGATAGCGCAGGTATAGCGTTGTTCAATGATGGAGATATTCAGGTTTCAAAAACCAAAGGAAAGGTTGATGATTTAAGGAAGAAGGCAGAGTCTGCAGATAATATCGAAGGCTCCTTAGGTCTTGGTCATACCCGTTGGGCTACGCACGGTGTACCAAATGATACAAACTCCCACCCCCATTATTCCAATTCGGGGAACTTAGTGATTATTCATAATGGAATCATAGAGAATTATGAATCCATAAAAAAAGCATTACAAAAAAGAGGATACGAATTTAAGACCGATACGGATACCGAAGTGTTGGTCAACCTTATTGAAGAAGTAAAGGATAAAGAGCAGGTTAAACTTGGAAAAGCCGTTCAACTTGCGCTTAATCAGGTTGTTGGGGCTTATGCAATTGCCGTTTTCGACCGCACCAAGCCCGATGAAATAGTGGTCGCGAAATTAGGGAGTCCCTTGGCTATAGGAATAGGGGAAAACGAGTATTTCATTGCTTCTGATGCCTCACCCTTCATTGAATACACCAATAATGCGGTATATCTTGAAGATGAAGAAATGGCAATTGTTCGTCTTGGTAAGGAAATCAAACTCAGAAAAATAAAGGATGATGCCATAGCTTACCCCAACATTTTAGAACTTCAACTGAATCTTGAAGAAATCGAAAAGGGTGGATATGAGCATTTTATGCTTAAGGAAATCTACGAACAACCTCGGGCTATACTAGATACCTATCGAGGTAGATTGTTGGCAAACGAAGGAATTATCAGAATGGCCGGAATTGACCAGAATCTTGAAAAATTCCTTAACGCTAACAGAATAATTGTAGTGGCATGTGGAACATCTTGGCACGCTGGCTTGGTGGCGGAGTATATTTTTGAGGACTTAGCAAGAATTCCTGTGGAGGTTGAATATGCTTCAGAGTTCCGGTATCGGAACCCGGTAATCACCGAAAACGATGTGTTGATCGCAATTTCGCAATCAGGAGAAACAGCTGATACACTGGCGGCTATAAAATTGGCAAAGGAAAAAGGAGCCTTTGTATTTGGGGTATGTAATGTCGTGGGGTCTTCCATTGCTCGCGAAACCCATGCCGGAGCCTATACACACGCAGGACCTGAAATTGGTGTTGCGTCTACCAAGGCGTTTACCACACAGATTACAGTGCTTACACTTATTGCCCTTAAACTGGCCAATGAGAAAGGTATTTTCTCAGCCTCTAAGTTTCACGAGATTTTGACAGAACTAGAGGGAATCCCAGCAAAAGTGGAAAGAACCTTGGAGTCCAATGATCTAGTGGCCCATATTTCAGATGTATATAAAGATTCTACAAACTGTCTGTATTTGGGACGAGGCTATAACTTTCCCGTTGCGTTGGAAGGGGCATTGAAACTAAAGGAAATCAGTTATATACACGCTGAGGGTTATCCTGCTGCGGAGATGAAACATGGTCCCATAGCCCTTATAGATGAGCAGATGCCCGTTATCGTGATCGCCACTAAAAAAGGACACTATGAAAAAGTCGTAAGCAATATCCAAGAAATAAAATCACGCAGTGGACAAATAATTGCTGTAGTTACCGAAGGAGACGTTACCGTGAAGGAATTGGCAGATCATGTAGTGGAGGTGCCCGAAACCAAAGAGTGCCTAACACCCTTATTGACCACAATTCCCTTGCAACTACTTTCCTATCATATTGCGGTGATGCGTGGATGTAATGTGGACCAACCGAGAAACTTGGCAAAATCAGTTACCGTAGAGTGACTTGGTTTAATCAATAAAATATGAAAAAGGCATCGATTTCGATGCCTTTTTTGTTAAAACAGCATCTAAATGGCATTTTTTTTGGCAATAAAGTATTATGCATGCATAATTTTTTTCGATTTTATGGAAATCGAATGAAAAAAAATGTATCTTCCGCTTCTAATACTTTACGTATTCTTAAAACTAATTTAACTCAAATTAATACCTAATGAGAAGACTAATATTCCTTTCCCTCATGTTGATGGGAGCTGCCCTGCATGCCCAGACAACAGTGAGTGGAAAAGTAGTTGATGAGAACAATGAACCGGTCATTGGTGCCAATGTGGTACTGATTGGGAAAGCAGAAGGAACCACTACGGATTTTGACGGAAACTTTACCTTCAACACTTCGGAACAACCTCCTTTCCAGCTTCGCATAACGAGCGTTGGATATTCAGAAGCTATCACGGATGTAACTTCCAACAATCAAAACTTAACGATTACGCTCTCCGAAACTTCAACGATTTTGGATGAGATTGTAATATCTGCCTCGAGAACACCGGAACGAATTTTTGAATCACCGGTTTCCGTAGAACGGTATGGACTAAAAGATATTCAGAATACCACGGCGGAATCTTTTTACGGAGGTCTTCAAAATTTAAAAGGAGTTGATATCAATACGAACAGTTTAACTTTTCAATCCATAAACACCAGAGGTTTTGCCACCTTTGCCAACACTAGATTTTTGCAGTTGGTGGACGGTATGGATAACTCTGCCCCAGGTTTGAACTTTGTTTTGGGAAATCTTGTGGGGATGTCCGAGTTGGAAGTTCAAAGTATTGAAATCTTACCAGGAGCTTCATCAGCATTATATGGAGCAGGTGCCTTTAACGGTATTCTGTTCATGCAGAGTAAGAGCCCATTTGATTTTCAAGGAATAAGCGCTTATGCAAAAACAGGGATTACATCCCAGGAAGTAGCAGGGGACAATCCTTATTATGACCTAGGAATTCGTGCAGCCCATGCGTTCAGCGATAAACTAGCTGTAAAAGCTAATCTTTCTTTTCTTAGTGGAGAAGACTGGCATGCGAATAGGACGGATGATATAAATCTGCCGGGAGCAGATAGAACCAATCCGGCATATGATGGACTGAATGTATATGGTGATGAGGTAAGTACAATCTTAAATTTTGATTCCGCTGCTGGTCTCCCAACAGGGACCGTAGGTTCTGCAGAGGTATCAAGAACAGGTTATCAGGAAAGTGAGTTGGTGAACTATAATGCCGAAAGTGTAAAAACAGACTTCTCGGTGTATTATAGGCCTTTCGCAGATGACTTTGAGATTATTTATCAAGGTCGTGTTGGACGTGGTAATACGGTTTATCAAGGCGCCAACCGCTATGCGGTGCGAAACTTCAACCTTCAACAGCACAAATTGGAATTTAGAAATGACAATTTCTTCTTGAGAGGATATATTGTCTCTGAGAATGCAGGGGATTCGTATGACACCCGTTTTGCGGCCATAAATGTTAACAGAAGCTGGAAATCTGACACACAATGGTTCACAGATTATGCAGCAACATATATTCCTGCGTTTTTAGGAGGCATTCAGCAAGGAGGCCTTTCCCGTGAAGATGCTTCTGTGGCAGCTCACGCTGCAGCTCGACAAGCCGCTGATACAGGACGATTGATTCCAGGTACACCTGAATTCCAAAACGCTTTTAATCGTGTAATTGCTGATGGAGATTTAACCACAGGGGCAAGATTCATCGACAATACTAAGTTCCGTCATATCAATGGAAATTATAACATTGCACATTTAATCAATAACTGGGCAGATATACAAATTGGTGGTTCTTTTAGGGAGTATGAGTTAAATTCCCAAGGAACTATTTTTACAGACCTTGATGGGCCCATATCATACAATGAGTTCGGTGCCTATGCGCAACTACAAAAAAAATTCTTGGATGACAGGTTGAAATTCACAGGTTCGGTTCGTTATGATAAAAATGAGTTTTTTGACGGTTTCTACTCTCCAAGAGTGGCTTTGGGCTATACCGCTGGAGCCAATAGAAATCACAACATAAGAATATCGGCTCAGCAAGGTTTTAGAAACCCGACCACACAAGACTTATTCATTGGATTGAACGCAGGTACAGCAATTCTGGTAGGTTCTGCCCCGGATAACTTGGATAGGGATATACGAAATTTCGATGTCAGTCCAGATGGTCAGAATCTTATAGGACAATCTAGAGTGGAAATAGTTGGCCGCGCTGCTTACGAAAATGCCTTCTCCGTAAATTCCGTATTAAGTGGTGCGCCGGAAGCGGTAAGTACGTCAGTTGTACAACCCGAGGAAATTACAACTCTTGAAGCTGGTTACCGAGGTCAAATTGGAAAGTTCACCATAGATTTGAGCGGGTATGTCAACCGTTACAGCAACTTTATCACCAATTTGAATGTTATTGTGCCGTTTTATGGTACTGCTGGGGATAATGGACTTTCGCTGCTTGCCTTACAAAATGGAGATAGTCAGGTGTATCAAACCTATACGAACCTTCAGGAAGATGTGGATTCTTGGGGAGGTACCATTGGTGTAGACACCAAAATCTTGGGGGATTTTGATTTGGGGGTTAATTATACCTATGCGGATTTTGATTTCGATAGGGCAAGATTCCCAGATTTCCTTACAAGTTTTAACACACCAAAACATAGGGTAAAAGCGTCCTTCGGAAATACGGAGTTATTTAAAAACTTTGGATTCAATTTCAATTATAGGTGGAGCGATGCCTTCTTGTGGGAAGCTACATTTGCCGTAGGCGATGTTCCTGCGTATTCGGTATTGGACGCACAAATCAACTACACGATTCCCAGTATAAAATCCGTATTTAAGGCGGGAGCCTCAAACCTTCTGGCAGACGAGTACTTCCAAGCGGTAGGTACGGGTCTTATAGGTGCCATTTACTATGTGTCATGGACCGTTAATCCATAAAAATACATTGTACAGAATAAGAAGGGCGCTGAAATTTTCAGCGCCTTTTTTCTTGTCAAAAAAAGCCAGTTTTTCGTTTCTCATTATAGAAGTAATACTATATCTTTGCAGCCGGAAAAAATGAGATGTTTTCCATCGTATTCAATTAAAAATTAACACAGTAATGTCTAAAGTTACAGGAAAGGTTGCCCAGATAATAGGCCCGGTAATTGATGTAGAGTTCGAATCCGGAACCGAAATACCAAAAATTTACGATTCTCTGGAAATTGCTAGGGAAGATGGATCCAAATTGGTTTTGGAAGTTCAATCCCATATTGGTGAAAACACGGTTAGGACGATATCAATGGATTCAACCGATGGATTGAGCCGTGGAGTTGATGCCGTGGCTACAGGAAATGCCATTCAAATGCCAATCGGAGAAGAAGTGTACGGTCGACTTTTCAATGTAATTGGAGATGCTATTGATGGGATGGAAAATCTCCCTAAGGAAGGAGACAATGGTCTTCCAATTCACAGGGAAGCTCCTAAGTTTGAAGAACTTTCCACATCCACAGAGGTACTTTTCACCGGAATCAAGGTTATTGATTTGATTGAGCCTTATGCCAAAGGAGGTAAGATCGGTTTGTTCGGTGGTGCCGGTGTGGGAAAAACAGTATTGATTCAGGAGTTGATCAACAATATTGCCAAAGGTCACGGTGGACTTTCAGTATTTGCTGGTGTTGGTGAGAGAACACGTGAAGGAAACGATTTACTTCGCGAAATGTTGGAATCTGGGATTATCAAGTACGGAGATGATTTCTTGCACTCCATGGAAGAAGGCGGTTGGGATTTGACCAAGGTGGACAAAGATGCCATGAAAGAGTCAAAAGCAACTTTCGTTTTCGGTCAGATGAACGAGCCTCCCGGAGCACGTGCTCGAGTGGCGCTTTCCGGATTGACCATTGCCGAGTACTTTCGTGATGGTGCCGGGGACGGACAAGGAAAGGATGTACTTTTCTTCGTAGATAATATCTTCCGTTTTACCCAAGCTGGTTCAGAGGTATCTGCACTTTTGGGAAGGATGCCTTCTGCGGTAGGTTATCAACCTACTTTGGCCACAGAGATGGGTGCAATGCAAGAAAGGATTACCTCTACTAAAAGAGGTTCCATTACTTCGGTTCAGGCAGTTTACGTTCCTGCGGATGACTTGACAGACCCTGCTCCGGCAACTACTTTCGCTCACTTAGATGCTACCACGGTATTATCCCGTAAGATTGCCGAGTTGGGAATTTATCCTGCGGTGGATCCGTTGGATTCTACTTCTCGAATCTTGACACCTGAAATTCTTGGAAAAGACCACTACGGGTGTGCGCAGCGTGTTAAAGAGTTGTTGCAACGTTATAAAGAGCTTCAAGATATTATTGCCATTTTGGGTATGGAAGAGCTTTCTGAAGAGGATAAATTGGCCGTAGGTAGAGCTCGAAGGGTACAACGTTTCTTATCACAACCTTTCCACGTGGCAGAGCAGTTTACAGGAATTCCTGGAGTGTTGGTAGATATCAAGGACACCATCAAAGGATTCAACATGATTATGGATGGAGAATTGGACCATCTTCCAGAATCTGCCTTTAACCTCAAGGGAACCATCGAGGACGCCATTGAGGCCGGAGAGAAAATGTTGGCGGAAGCATAAAATAATAACGAGCGGTTAGTACTGAGAATTTAACTCAAGACTAGCTCCTCATTGCGCAATACTTGTAGTACTATGTATCTAGAAATTGTATCTCCAGAAGCGACGCTTTTTGCAGGTGAAGTAACATCGGTAACTGTACCAGGTGTTAACGGGGAGTTTCAAATGTTGGAAAACCACGCCCCTATCGTTTCCCTATTGCAAGAAGGTGAAGTGAAAGTGCAGGGAAACATTGAAATCCATGAGGATTTTCAAAATAAGTTCAGCAAAGGAGCCAACGGGGAAACTGTTCTGTCTATCATAAGTGGTACCGTTGAAATGAACGATAATAAAGTGATAGTTCTAGCTGATTAGACTATGTACTGACAAAAAATTGAAGCCGCTCCCTTTTAAAAGGAGCGGTTTTTTTATGGTAAATAGATGAGATGCCATTCCCTTCCCTCAGAAAAGTGCGTTTTAAGCTCTTTAAAGCCAACAGCATAATGCGCTCTCATGGACCTGCTGTTTTCAGAGTCAACTTCAGTTATAATGGAATCAAATCCGGGAGGTAAAACCTCTTTCATTTTGCTATACAATCCTTGAAAAATTCCCCTTCCCCTAAAAGATTTAGCAACACATATTTGTCCCATCACCATATAACTTGAAGGACCTTTCCAGGCTTTTTCAATTTCTTCAAACATAGGTAGTAACAAGGGGATACTTAGCTTAAATTTAGGATGCATACAAAGCGCATAGCCGACTACATTTCCGCTTTCCGTTGCAATAACATGGCCACAGACTTCATTCATTTCACTTAAAAGCTCAAAAGAATGTTCTACGGTAAGAAAACCTTGGTTATGCATTTCCTCTTGAGAGATGTTTTTCCGAAGATTCTTTTGCTGAAGCTCCAAAATCTGTCTGAGCTCTTCAATTGTGGAGGCCTGTTTGTATGTGATCATACCTAGTCCTATTTCAATAAAGATAGTACATTTGAACCATGCCAAAGTTTCCTGAAAAACTGGATTTAAAACTTCAAAAGCGTGAGGAAGAAAATGCTCTAAGGACCCTAAAAATCCCTGGGGACTTAATTGACTTTTCCTCCAACGATTATTTGGGATTTTCAAGGGTCAAGGCAATTCAGACACAGGCGGATGAATGTTTAGAAAAAGCGGGATTGAACCAAAATGGGGCTTCAGGTTCACGATTGCTTACGGGTAACCATGCCCTTTATGATTCTCTAGAATCTTTTTTGGCAAAATACCACGATTCTGAATCTGCATTGGTGTTTAATTCGGGATATGATGCGAACATTGGTTTTTTCTCGAGTGTTCCCCAAAAAGATGATTTCATATTCTTTGATGAACTTGTTCATGCCAGTATTCGTGATGGTATTGTCATGAGTAAGGCAAAGAGCTTCAAATTTGCACACAATAATCTTGCTGACCTCCAAAAAAAAATAGAAAGAACCGTAAAAGGTCTAGAACTTGGTTTAAACCATCAGGTATACATCGTGACGGAGTCGGTTTTTTCCATGGATGGAGATTCACCTGATTTAATGAAATTTTCAAACTTTTGCACCGAAAACGGCTTTTATCTTGTTGTTGATGAAGCTCATGCCGTTGGACTTTTTGGTGAAGGTAAGGGGCTGGTTGTGCAACTAGACCTTCAAGAGGCAGTTTTTGCAAGGGTTGTTACTTTTGGAAAAGCTTTGGGCGCTCACGGTGCTGCGGTTCTCGGGAGCAAAAAGCTAAAGGACTACCTGGTCAATTTTGCCAGAAGCCTTATTTATACTACGGGGCTCCCTCCCCATACCGTTGCGGTTGTAATTTCAGGGTACGAGTATTTACAAAATGAAGGAAGAAAAAAACAGGAACTACTTCGACAGAGGATTGATTTTTTCAAAAGTAAAATCAAGGAAGAACAACTTGAAAAAGTCTTTATTCCCAGTGATTCTGCAATTCATTGCATGGTTTGTGAAGGAAATGAAGAAGTTAAGAGACTATCGAATCATCTTGTTGAACATGGATTTGACGTGAAGCCGATTTTATCTCCAACCGTGAAGAAAGGTGAGGAACGACTTCGATTTTGCATGCATGCATATAATACCCAAGAAGAAATCGAAAATATGCTTGAAATCATTATGGAATATATATGAGCAAAGAGTTGGTAACATTGGGAAGCTTTGAGTTTTTGACTGATGTACAGATAATTAAGGGGAGGTTGGAAGCTGAAGGCATAGCAGTTGTCTTAAAGGATGAAAATACGGTTTCAATCGAGCCTTTTGCCAGTAATGCTTTAGGCGGAATTAAACTTCAAGTTTATCAATCAGATAAGGACAAAGCCTTAGAGATTTTTAATGAGGTACGCAGTTATGCAGTTGATGATAATGGTGATTTTATTAAATGCCCAAATTGTATGGCCACAAGGTCGGAAGTGTACTATTCACGCAAAAATATTTTTCATAAGCTTTTCCCCTTCTTTGAATCCAAAAAATATCGATGTTTGAACTGTAATTTTATAACTAAACCTCTTAAATGAAAATTTTTATCACTGGAATATCGACCGAAGTTGGTAAAACCGTGGCATCAGCCATTGTTGTGGAAGCTTTGCAGGCAGATTACTGGAAGCCTGTTCAGGCCGGAGATTTGGAATATTCCGATAGTCACAAAGTAAGAGAGATGGTTTCCAATGAGAAAACCGTAATCCATTCAAACGCATATGCCTTGAATACTCCAATGAGCCCACATGCTGCTGCTGAAATAGATGGTATCACGGTTCAACTGGACAAAATAACACCTCCCGATACCACGAATCATTTGGTAATAGAGGGAGCGGGGGGGCTTTTGGTTCCTCTTAATGATACCGATACGATTATGGACCTAATCTTACCCGATTATAAGGTAATTGTGGTTTCTCGGCATTATTTGGGAAGTATTAATCACACCTTGCTCACTGTAGAAAAACTTCAAGAAAGAAAATTCAATGTTGGTATCATTTTTAGCGGAGATGAGCATCCCACAACGGAGAGCATCATTCTGTCGAAAACCGGAGCCACCTTTCTGGGGAGAATCAACGAGGAAAACGAGTTTGATAAGGCTACAGTTAGCCGTTACGCAGAAATGTTCAAAGTGGCTTTGGAATCATTCTAATCGTTGATAGATCAACCCTCGGTCTATGGTGTGCAGCAATCGATAGTGTTCCTCAAGATAATTATCCATATAAGCGTTGAGCTCTATTAGCTTTTTATCGAAGATTTTTTTTCCTTTTCGTGCCACAATGGTCTTCGGACGTATTTCTTCCAGAATGTATTTTAGCTCAAGAAAAGAACTACTTCTAGGGTTGTTCATATAGGGAAATAATGCCTCTCGGGTAATATTACTGGGATGCGTTGCGGCTTTGGTAGGGGGAGCTACTCCCAATACCCAATACCCAATATGATATTCGGTAAAGAATATGTTTTCGGTCTCTACCTGGTTTTCCTGAATATATTTTGGGACGTCCACTCCTTCTCCATTATAAAATGACCCTTTCTTAAGTTTGTTGGATATGATATTGCCATATTCCAGATAGGCTTCCATGGGAATCAACAAAAGAACCAAGGCGATAATCAACTGATACGGACGTCTTAGTTCAGGAAGCTTGCTGACAGCAATCGCTATTGGAACTAAGATAAAAGGATGTAGCTGAATCAAATAGTGTCCGTTTACTTTTCCCGCCTGAACAAAAGAGACCAGAACTCCCAAAATGACCATAAGTATCATCTGCATCCATTGATTTTTTAAATCAATCCATTTTAATCGGTAAGCGAAGAGAAGAAAAAGAATAATGGGGATTACAATAGGTAAGGCCTTCAAAGGGGAATGAAATTTCACCTTTGAATATGCAAGAGGTGCTTCAAAAATGGAAGTCCACCAAAGCGATAATTGGTCTGTGAATATGTAGGGAGTAGCAGTTGCAACTAAAACGAAAAGAACTCCGACTCCCAATAGGGATGTTTTTAACAAGATGGAAATCCATGCATTTTGACGGATGCCCGTAACAATATAAAACAGTACTAGGGCCAACAACGGATAGGCCATATTTAGTTTGGACATTACCGAGATACCCAGTAGCATTCCTGCAATTAAATACCACCATGTGCTTTGTTTGCTTACCAACACATAAAAACCAGCGACAAAGAACATCGTGCAGATATGTTCGGACATTACCCCTTGAAGACTGCCGAATAAACTCAGCAGAAATACGCAGAACAAGGCACACCAAAAAGCAACTTTCTTGGAGGATAATTTCACCCCTATTTTATAGGTAAAAAGAGCAGTCAGTGCAACCAAAAGAGTGCCAAAAAAGCGTATGGCCAAAAAACTCTTTCCAAAAACGGCGATGACTCCGGCAAAAAAAAGAAAAGTAAGGGGAGGTTTCAAATCCCATAGGGCAGTATAGGGGAGGTTACCATCAACCCACGCCTGTCCCATTATGATAAAGGTGCTTTCATCCCTATCGACATAATCTCTAAAAAAGAAGGGGAAACGTATAAAAAAAGCCACCAAAAAAAGAATCAAGAAAACCGTTTTCCAATCCAATTTCTGGTAATTGGGTGTCAAAAAGTGGAGGATTTTATCAAACAAATTGATAAGCGGTTTTTTGGTGATTAATTATGATCTTTGCAAGATAGATAAAATGAAGGTTTGAAAAATCCGGAACTACTGGAAAAAATTGCGGCCCGCGACCAAAAGCATATTTGGCATCCGCTCACCCAACATAAAACAGCAAAGGCACCCATAGGTATTGTAAAAGCAAAGGGAGCTTTGATTTGGGATGAAGAGGGAAAATCGTACATCGATGGTATTGCTTCTTGGTACACGGCTATGTATGGCCATAGCCATGAAAAGATAACTGCAGCAGTTGCCGAACAAATGCAACAACTGGATTTTGTGATGTTCAGTGGGTTTACACACGAGCCAGCCGTAAAGCTCTCTGAGAAACTCATGGAGATATTGCCGAATAATCAAGAGAAGATTTTCTTTAATGACAATGGCTCCACCGCAATAGATGCCGCCATTAAAATGGGCATTCAATATCACCATAACAAGGGTAAGACAAGAGACACCATTATTGCTTTTGAAGACGGATTTCATGGAGATACTTTTGGGGCCATGTCCGCTTCCGGGATTTCTTCCTACAATGGTCCTTTTGAGGATTTCCTTTTAAAAGTGGTGCGTTTGCCTGTACCCCAAAAAGAAAACATTGATGAAGTCCTTGAGCGGCTAAACTCCATAGTATCATCCCATTCCTGTTTGGCATTTGTTTTTGAACCCTTGGTCCAAGGGGCTGCTGGGATGAAATTTCATTCTGCGGAAGGCTTGGATAAGTTGGTTAAAGTATGTCAAGAACAAGATATTTTGTGCATTGCGGATGAAATCATGACCGGTTTTGGGAAAACAGGAAAAAGCTTTGCCTGCGATTACCTGCAAAACCTACCTGATATTATTTGTTTGAGTAAGGCCCTCACCGCTGGAATGTTTCCTCTTAGCATTACAAGTTGTTCCCAGAAGGTATTCGATGCTTTTTTAAGCGATGAGGTCTCCAAAGGTTTTTTTCATTCCCATACGTATAGCGCCCATCCAGTGGGCTGTGCCGCAGCATTGGCCGGCCTTGAACTTTTTCAATCAGAGGAAATTACACAACGAAGGCAATATATTGCCAAGCATCATAATGAATTTGTAAATCGTCTTCAACACCATCCCAAGGTAAAAAATGCGCGTACCATAGGGGCGATTCTTGCCTTTGAAGTTGACGTGAATATGGATCGTTATGGAAAATTACGAGATAAGTTATATGATTTTTTTATGGAGCGAGGGGTCAATCTCCGACCTTTGGGCAATACCATTTATACATTGCCCCCTTATGTGATTACCAACGATCAATTACAACATCTATATGACTCCATAGAGGGAGCTCTTGAGATTGTCTAAGCAGCATATGTTAAAAACACCCATTTCCATTACGGCTTTGTCCTCTTTTTCTGCTTTGGGAAACTCGGCAGATGAAGTATGGCGTTTATATGAAAAACCCGATCATACCTTTTCCTTGAAAGAAATGGAAGGTAAAAAGGCTTGGGTTTCCCAGATTTCAGAGGAACAACGATTAGAAGTTGAAGCCTTGCGAAACTCTGATTCAAAATACAAGAGTTTGGACGACTCTGTTTTGTTTGCCATTCATACGGCCCGTAAAACGGTGGAAATGGCAGGAATGGGGAAGGAAGCAAATTTTGGAATCAATATTGGATCTTCACGGGGTGCCACTTCACTTTTTGAGAAATACCATGCCGAGTTTTTGAAAGATGCAAGAACTTCCACATTAGCTTCCCCAACCACCACGTTGGGCAATATTTCTTCTTGGGTAGGACACGACCTAAACTCAGGGGGCCCTACTATTTCCCATTCCATCACCTGCTCTTCTGCCCTGCATGCTGTATTGAACGGAGTTGCTTGGCTACAAAGCGGATTGACCGATGCTTTTTTGGTCGGGGGTAGTGAAGCACCTTTAACGGCTTTCACTATTGCCCAAATGCAAGCTCTTAAGATTTATAGTAGCGAGGGGGGCGATTTTCCTTCTAGGGCCATGGACCTTCAAAAATCAAGGAACTCAATGGTTTTGGGAGAGGGGGCAGCTTTGGCGTTTCTTGAAAGAAACCCTGTTTCCGATGCTCTGGCCTTGATTGAGGGTATAGGGTTCGCCACGGAAACTTTGGAGCATAATGTTTCCATTTCAACGGATGCCAAGTGTTTTCAAGATTCCATGAAAATGGCTTTGGGAAAAACTTCACCTGAAGATGTTGATGCCATTGTGCTACATGCCCCAGGTACGGTAAGAGGTGATGTGTCTGAATACAACGCCATTCAGAAAGTCTTTTCCAAACAGACACCCTTTTTGACCACCAACAAATGGAAAGTTGGGCACACTTTTGGAGCTTCAGGAATGATGAGCATTGAAATGGCGGTGTTGATGTTGAAGCATCAAAAAGGGATTGAAGGTCCGTTTTATCGGAATGAAACAATTCCCACGCAGTTCAGAAAGATATTGGTCAATGCTGTAGGATTTGGAGGGAATGCGGTAAGCATACTTTTAGGAAGTACCAACTGATACAAAATAGAATTGCTCAATTATTATCTGACATCTGTCAGACTGAAATTATTAGGAATGCCTTATTTTTGGCCTTACAATAAGCAAACACATGGAAGACATCCGTAATAACTGGACCAAGGAAGAGATACTGGAAATATATAATAAACCTTTGATGGAACTATTATATGAAGCCGCTACAGTTCACCGTCAGTATCATGACCCAAATACCGTACAGGTTTCTACGTTGCTTTCCGTAAAAACGGGAGGCTGTCCTGAAGACTGCGGTTATTGTCCTCAGGCAGCGAGATACCATACTGATATTGAAGGCAACGATTTGATGTCTGTTCAGCAAGTAAAGGCCCAGGCGCTGCGTGCGAAATCTTCTGGTAGCTCAAGGGTATGTATGGGGGCCGCTTGGCGCAATGTAAAGGATGGCCCAGAATTCGATCAAGTTTTGGAAATGGTACGTACCATCAACAAACTTGATATGGAAGTCTGCTGCACACTTGGAATGGTTACTGAAAACCAGGCAAAACGTTTGGCAGAGGCAGGTCTATATGCCTATAACCACAATTTGGATACTTCAGAGGAATATTACAAAGAGGTGATTTCCACCCGAGGATACGAAGATCGGTTGGAAACCATTGAAAATGTTAGAAAAACCAATGTTACCGTTTGTAGTGGTGGTATCATTGGTATGGGAGAATCGGTCGAGGACAGGGCAGGAATGTTGGTCGCTTTATCGACCTTAAGTCCACAGCCAGAGTCCGTACCAATCAATGCACTTGTAGCGGTAGAGGGGACGCCCATGGAAGACGAAAAACCCGTGGAAATTTGGGAAATGATTCGAATGGTGGCGACTACCCGTATCGTAATGCCCAAAACCCAAGTGAGGCTTTCTGCCGGCCGAACCGAAATGACACGTGAAGGACAAGCGATGTGTTTCTTTGCAGGTGCCAACTCCATTTTTGCTGGGGATAAACTGCTTACAACTCCAAACCCTGATGTTAATGAGGATATGGAAATGTTCAATCAACTGGGATTGGAACCGCAAAAGGCATTTGTTAAAGCGCCGCAGCCAGAAACAGTGGAAGCCGCCGATTCACAGTACGCTTCGCTTGGAGAAAAGCCAAAATGGACAAGGCCAAGCCATACCATTGAACGAAATGAAAAGGCAAAGCAAAAAGCCGTTTTGACGCCGAAAAAATAGGTTTCAACCTATTTAAAAACCTTTTTTTAATTTAGTTGTTTCAAAATCCTTGAAATTTTGAAGCTTGACCTTGATCAAATTCCTCGGGAAAAGACACTCTCCAAAAAAGAGTTTCTAAAAAAATACTTCAAACCTCAAAAGCCTGTGGTAATTGAACGGTTCATTGAGGATTGGCCTGCCTACGACAAATGGAATTTGGATTACATTGAACAAATAGCCGGAGAAAAGGAGGTCCCGCTTTATGATGACCGGCCGGTAAGGCATGATGAAGGCTTCAACGAGCCTCATGCCAAAATGAAAATGAAGGACTATATTCATCTTCTAAAAACCGAGCCTACCAAATATCGTATCTTTTTATGGAATGTGTTAAAAGAGGTTCCGCAGCTTCAAAAGGATTTTAAATATCCAGACTTTGGTTTGAGGCTTATGAAGGGATTGCCCATGCTCTTTTTTGGCGGTAGCAATTCCCATACCTTCATGCACTACGACATCGATTTGGCCAATATTTTCCATTTTCATTTTGAAGGAAAAAAACAGTGCATTTTATTTCCACAATCAGAAACCAAGTTTTTGTATAAAATCCCACATTCCTTAATTACTAGGGAAGACATTGATTTCGCAAATCCTGATTTGGAAAAATGGCCCGCCCTCCAAAATGCAAAAGGTCATATGGCCTATTTGGAACATGGCAATGTGCTTTACATACCCGAGGGATACTGGCATCATATGAAGTATATTACACCTGGGTTTTCAATGAGCCTCAGGGCAATAGCCCGCAGGCCGAAAAACTTTGGCAAAGCGGTTTACAATATTCTTTTTATGCGCCATTTTGATAATCTCATGCGAAGGTGGAAAGGTCAAAAATGGATAGACTGGAAAAATGAGAAAGCGGTTAAAAGAACAAATGCCCTGTTTGTTCAGGAACAAGCTTAGGTGATTTCCTTTATTTTTTCGTAGACTAGATTGCTTTCCCAACCTCGATAAAGCAAATAGTCGCTCAATTTTTTACGTTTTTTTTGCAAACTTAGACCCTCTAGCTGCGAACACCTTTTTCGAGCGAGCGCATCCAAGGTGATATGGTATTCATCGTCTTCAATTTCCTTTAGCGCGTTTTGGATATTGAACTTTGAAATGTTACGAAGTTGAAGTTCTCTTATGATTCGGGACTTACCCCATTTTTTGATATTGAATTTGCCTCTTGCAAAGCTTTTTGCAAAACGCTCTTCATTCAAATAGTTTTCTTGGATTAAGTGAACGATTATGGTATCAATGGCTTCAGGAATCATTCGCATCCCCTTCAGTTTTTCAAACACTTCTTTATGGCAGCGTTCTTGGTAGGCGCAGTAGGATTCTAATTTTTTAATGGCTTCAGTTACCGAATATGCTTTTAAATAAGTCATTGGGTTTAATGGGACATCAAAAAAGAAACTCTGTAAATACAATTTTTAACAAAGATAAACTCTTGTTGGGTTCTTAACAGCACATTATTCTTCTGGTGTTAAAAGTTACTTGTGATAAGCCATGGTTTAAAGAAAAGTATAACCTAAAACTATAGAGGAAGAACTATAGTTGGCCGAAACAGTTCCGAAATTTCCAATAACCGACCTATCCAATGCATAAATAGCTTCAATTGAATACCTCTTTGCAATTTTGAATCCAAGACCAAAACTAGCCCCGGATCTAAATTCAATCGGGAAGTCTGTGGTAAGCTCATAGTCTATATTAGAATCGATTGGTGCGTCTAGGATAAGGGAAGAACTTAAAAAAAGCTGTAAATCCTTTGATAAAAACATATAATGTCTAAAACCCAAGGAAAACTCTATGGACTTATAATCAACGGTGACGGTTTGGTTAGTTAGTTGTTCCTCTGCTTTATAAGACTGGAAAGTCGGTTGCAATATGACCGACCATTTGTTTCGATTGAAAGGCAGGATAGCTTCTAATTCAACGCCAAATCTAAAATTAGTTTGGTCCTCAAAACGCACATCAACAAAATCATTCACACTATTCACCCTTACGGATGCAAAGGTCGCACCACCTCTTATGCCAAATTTGAACCAATCTTTTTTTCTTCCCTCATTTGCGCTTTTAGAAACGTAATTGGGGTCAATACAACTATTGAATTCATTGAAAATTGCCGTTAGCTCTTTTTTCTTGTAGTCTGTGGACTGGACTTCCTCGAGCGAGATATCGGAGCATTTAAGATTTTCCCATAACTCTTTTTTGTAAGTAGAATTTTCTCTGATACCATTATCCTCATCAAGGTATTTCTTATAAATCAGTTGTTTAATTTCCGAACCGTCGATAGAAAAGAAAAATCTTTGCAGTTTAGAGTCTGTGTAGGAATAAAGACTTGCCTGCCCACCAATCAATTCTTTTAAAAAAAGCTTTTCTTTATTAAAGGCGGGTTCTTTTGAGGAACTCAAATTGGCAACTTTTGATTCTGATCTATCAATAAGACCATCAAACCTTACATATTTAACCTTGTCCAAAATTGAAAACTCGGCTATTGTCTCCAAAGAACCCCTCATTGGTTCAGCATCTGTTTGGAGCTTGTATTGTATTTCCGTCGGATTGTTGTTCCAATCTACATATCGAATAAGGCAATCGATTCTTTCGCCTAGGTTGTTTACGAAAAACCCTTTTTCATATTTTACTTGAGAACTGCCATTAAAAACTACTAGCACCAATAGTGCTAAAAGGTAAATTTTTTTCATATATAAAGAGGTAAATAGGTTTTTTGAATAGGATATTTTGCAGGTTAAGTTTCAACGGAAATAAAAAAATTCTTTATTGAATATAATAATTTCTCCCACAATAAAACGAAAAAAGCGACTCCATTGCTGAAGTCGCTTTTTGTTAACGTATGGTTTTACCATCCTTGTTTTTAAAACGATACTCAAGGTAGGTATAGGCATCCCTAGGTTGTATTTTAATCCTTTGTTTAAACTCCATGCCCCATTTTTGTCGAATGGAAGGAAATCCTTTTGTCAAATAGGCGGCAATAAATGGATGAATGTTCAAAACAATGCCATTATGTTTTTGCTTGCCTTTCATTATTCTATCTAAATCAGCGTGGATTTTGTCAATCAAAACTATGGGGGCTTCTATCTCAGACCCATTACGATTGGGGTCTTCCTCGCTGGTTTTGATATTCATTTCGGGACGTACCCTTTGGCGGGTAATCTGTACCAAACCGAACTTACTTGGGGGTAAGATTTTGTGTTTGGCCCTGTCGTCCTTCATTTCTTCACGAAGATGATCGAACAATTTTCTTCTATGTTCGCCCTTGATCATATCGATGAAGTCTACAACGATGATACCGCCCATATCTCGAAGTCTTAACTGACGCGCTATTTCAGAGGCGGCCAGAAGGTTAACTTCCAAGGCCGTATCCTCTTGGTTTTTGGCCTTGTTGGACCGGTTGCCACTGTTGACATCGATTACGTGCAATGCTTCTGTATGCTCAATGACCAAATAGGCCCCTTTGCTCATGGATGCGGTTCTTCCAAAAGAAGTTTTTATTTGACGCTCAATACCAAATTTCTCGAAAATTGGGGCTGAACCTTTGTAAAGTTTAACTATGGATTCTTTTTGGGGTGCAATCTCATGCAAATAATCTTTGATTTGATCATGTAAGGTCTCGTCATCTACATGAATACCTGTAAAGGTATCGTTGAAAACATCGCGTAGAATGGAAGATGCCCTATTGAGCTCTACCAGAACTTTTGATGGATGAGGAGCATTTTGCAATTTCTTGCACATAGCCGACCATTTGGTCAGCAGATTCTGAAGATCTTTGTCTAGTTCTGCAACTTTTTTACCTTCTGCGACGGTACGGATAATTACACCAAATCCTTTTGGTTTTATACTTTTTACCAAACGAATGAGACGGTCCTTTTCTTCCTTGCTTCCAATTTTTTGTGACACGGAAACACGGTCTGAAAAGGGAACCATGACCAAATAACGCCCCGCAATTGAAAGTTCGGAGCTGATACGCGGTCCTTTTGTGGAAATGGGTTCTTTTACAATTTGTACCAACAATGACTGATTGGCTTTTAACACATCGTTGATGCTGCCATTCTTGTCAATATCTTTTTCAAATGGAAAATTTTTCAGGGTATATTCTTTAAGCTTCCCTGTTCTGGCTTTTTTTATGAATTTAAGCATGGAGGACAATTGCGGGCCTAGGTCATGGTAATGCAGAAAGGCATCTTTTTCATAACCTACGTTTACAAAGGCCGCATTTAGACCGGTAACGGGCTTTCTTATCTTGGCTAGGAAGATATCCCCAACGGAAAATTTGTTGTCGTCCTCATCTTTATGCAATTCAATGAGTTTTCCATCTTTTAGTAAGGCAAAATCGACTGCTTCAGGACTAGATCTAACAATTAATTCTCTATTCACCTGAATCGATTTTTATTTATTCCGAAGAAGTATATGGAATAAATGATTAAACAATATTTGGAATCGGTCTTTTTTCAGACCGATTGAAATTCATTTCTCGAATCTCTATGTCAAAGAACGTATGGTTGTAAAATGAAAAAGTAGTCAGTTACAACTACTTTTTCTTGTGTCGGTTAGCTCTTCTGCGCTTTTTACGCTTGTGGGTAGCTACCTTATGTCTTTTTCTTTTCTTACCACTCGGCATAAAGCTCTTCCTTTAGTGTTAGTTGAATTATTTTACTTGAACGTTGCTCTTTACGCCTTCCACAAAAACTTTTGCAGGTTTAAAGGCAGGAATATTGTGGGCTGGAATTTTTATAGTAGTATTCTTAGAGATGTTTCTCCCTGTTTTTTCGGCCCTGGTCTTGATGATAAAGCTTCCAAAACCTCTTAGATAAACGTTATCTCCATTTTCCAAGGATGATTTAACTTCTTCCATAAATGATTCAACTGTAGCCTGTACGTCTCCTTTTTCCATTCCTAGCTTCTCTGAGATTCTAGTAACAATATCCGCTTTCGTCATTATCTATTTAAATTTTCTGATTTTTTTAGGCTTGCAAATATAAAAATTAAAATTAATCTTTTGTTTAAAGCCTTTAATTTTAAGTATATAAACTGATACTTTTATCCTCTAGTATTTATTGAATGAGCTTTTCGAAGAAAGTTTTGCAATGGTATGGGGAGCACAAGCGAGAGTTGCCCTGGCGTCAGACCAAAGACCCTTATAAGATTTGGTTATCGGAAATAATACTCCAACAGACCCGAGTGGTTCAGGGAACACCGTACTACCATAAATTTGTTGAAGCTTTCCCGACAGTGTATGATTTGGCCAGTGCACGTGAAGAACAAGTCTTAAAACTATGGCAAGGCCTCGGGTATTATTCCAGGGCAAGAAACTTGCATGCCACGGCCAAGACCGTGGTAAATGAGCACAATGGTAGATTTCCAAACAGTTATGAAGGGCTTAAGCAGCTTAAAGGCGTTGGGGATTATACGGCAAGCGCTATTGCCTCTATCAGTTTTGATATTCCTGAACCCGTAGTTGATGGCAACGTGTACCGAGTGCTCGCCCGTTATTTTGGGGTGGATCTCGCGATAAACAGTACCCAGGGTATCAAGTATTTTAAAGAGTTGGCCCGTGAGATAATGGACAAGGAACACATTCGCGACTATAACCAAGGAATTATGGAGTTTGGCGCCATTCAATGTGCCCCAAAAAAACCATATTGTCTATTGTGTCCATTGAACGAAAGCTGTGTAGCACTTAAGGAAAACAAGGTTGATGTTTTGCCCGTAAAACTGAACAAAACCAAAGTAAAAAATAGGTATTTTAATTATCTCGTTTTTTTGGACCCAAACAATAAAACACAGCTTGAACAACGTAAAGGGAAAGGAATTTGGCAGAACCTTTATCAATTCCCATTGATTGAAACCCAAACCTTAATCAACCAGGAGGAACTTTCGGAAAACTTAAAGACAGCTTTTCCCAAGGAGAGCATTGTAAGAATCATTCTTAAAAATGATGAACCTTTGGTACACAAGCTTTCACATCAACATCTATACACACGCTTTTGGATTTTGGAAGTTTCTGAAGAAATGGAAAATGGGATTCCTTGGAACCAAACACAGGAGTTTCCCGTTCCGGTTTTGATCGCGGATTTCATCAAGACATTCAAAATTTAGTACCTTTGACCAATTGAAATGATATGAGCGGAACATTAAACAAAGTGATGCTGATCGGTCACTTGGGTGACGAGGTGAAGATCCACTATTTTGAAGGCGGAAACTGCATCGCCCGATTTCCTATAGCGACCAATGAAACCTATACGAATAGGCAAACCGGGGAGAAGGTTACCAATACAGATTGGCACAATATTGTTGTGCGAAACAAAGCTGCCGAAGTCTGTGAAAAGTACCTGACCAAAGGAGACAAAGTTTATGTTGAGGGAAGGCTGAAAAATCGCCAGTGGCAAGGAGAGGATGGAAACATGAGGTATACGACTGAAGTACATGTTCAAGATTTCACCTTCTTGTCAACCAAAAAGGAAAGTATGGCCGGATCGCACCAAACCCAAAGTGCCCCGACTCCTGTTGCCCCGACACAACCTGCCTCTGCTTCCCCATCGGTGGAAGAGACCGAGCAGGATGACGACCTACCCTTCTAAAATTAAGAATAACGAACAAAGATTTGGACCCCGACCCTTATAGTTTGGTTTTCTTTCTATCGGCTTTAAGTGGAGTTTTCTATGTAAAGGTCATTGTACTCTTGTTGCTTTTGTTATGCTCAGCTTTGATTTCTGGAGCAGAGGTTGCCTTGTTCGGGCTTTCCCAGACGGACGTCAACGAGCTTACCGATAACGATTCTTCCAAAGGTTCGACAATTGCAAAGCTTTTGGATAACCCTAAAAAGCTTTTGGCGACTATCCTGATTACAAACAATACCATAAACATTGGAATTGTATTGCTGTTCAGTGATTTGGGGGATACCCTTTTTTCAAATATCAATCAAAGTATTCTTGGATTTGTCTCTGTCCGTTTTGTACTTGAAGTGATTCTGGCCACTTTTTTGATTCTCATGTTCGGTGAGATATTGCCCAAAATCTATGCGAACCGAAATAGCAAACAGTTTTCCCAATTAATGGCGGTACCCTTGAACTTTCTTTCGGTTCTTTTAACACCTTTGAGCGCCCCCATGAGTTCGGCAACCGGGTTTTTGCACGAGAAGTTGGGGAGACAAAAGTCGAACCTCAGTGTAGATCATTTGTCCCAGGCACTCGAATTGGCCTCTGAAGGGGATACTACAAAAGAGGAACAAAAAATACTTGAAGGCATCGTGAGCTTCGGAAATACCGACACCAAACAAGTGATGCGACCCCGTATCGATATTTTTGCCTTGAATGAAGAAATGAAGTTTCCTGAGGTCCTTGAAGAAATCCAGAAAAATGGATACTCAAGAATACCTGTTTTCTCTGAAAATATGGATAACGTTTTGGGGGTATTGTATGTGAAAGACCTGCTTCCCTACTTAGATAGGAAAACCTTCAATTGGATGTCTTTGATTCGTGAACCTTATTTTGTTCCCGAAAACAAAAAACTTGATGATTTGTTATTGGAGTTTCAAGACAAGAAAAACCACCTCGCCATTGTGGTCGATGAATATGGAGGAACATCAGGAATAGTGACCTTAGAAGACATTATTGAAGAAATTGTAGGTGATATAAGTGATGAGTTTGACGATGAGGACTTGATTTTTTCCAAATTGGATGACTTTAACTACGTGTTTGATGGTAAAACGGCATTGAAGGACTTTTACAGGGTGGTTAAAATTGAGGACGAAGAGGAGTTCGAAAACCAGAAAGGGGAGTCTGAGACCATAGCCGGATTTGTTTTGGAGATTTCGGGCAGTTTTCCCAAGAGGGGAGAAAAAGTCCTTTTTAAGAATTACCGGTTCATAGTGGAAAGTTTGGATAAGAAGCGATTGAAACAAATTAAAGTAACCTTGCCAAATGAAAACTAAATTCTTGGCCCTATTTTCATTGGTACTTCTTTTTGGGTGTAAAGAGGATGTCATGCCCAAACCCAAAGCTATGTTGCGGTTAGACTATCCGCAAGCAACGTATAATGAATTGAATCTTGATTGTGTTTTTACGTTTGATTTGAATTCCATCTCAATGATAAAGGAAAATAGGGATTGCTCACTAGTTCTGGATTATCCTCTGATGAAAGGATCCATTTATCTAACGTATAAGCCAATCAAAAATAATTTGGACACCTTGCTGATTGATGCCCAAAAACTCTCTTACGAACATGTGGTCAAGGCAGATAATATTTTGGAGCAACCATTTATAAATCCCAAAGACGGTGTTTACGGAATGTTTTATGAGGTCAGTGGCAATGCCGCGTCACAGTCACAGTTTTACGTAACCGATAGTACCAACCATTTTGTGACAGGCTCACTTTACTTTTATGCCAAGCCCAATTACGATTCCATACTTCCGGCAGCAGTTTATCTTCAAAAAGATATCCGGAAGATTATGGAAAGTCTTCGTTGGAAAAACTAAATCTATTCCTCTTTCAAAAGCGCCTCGGCTTTTTCAAGACTTTGGTTGATTTGGTCCCGTAAAGCCTTTACTTTCACCTCTTCCTCATCGAGCCAGATTTGCTTTTGCTCCGTAAGTTCCTTGCCATCCAATATTTCTTCTGAATCAAATCGGTCGCCAAAATTCCTCATCCAGTCCATCATAGCCATATTGGCTTCCTGCAGGTCTTTCATGGCTACCTGATATTTTTGGCCCATCTCAGTAGTATCTACCTTGCTTTTCAGCTCACCTACCATTTTGCCCAATTTGCCCATTTTGGGCATTACCTCGTCATGAATGGCCATAACCTGTTCCATTTGGGTAGGGCCTTCCTGGGTTTTCTTTTCTTGCTTGCAGGAGATAAATGCAAATACAGTGGTAAGGATAAAGATTAGTTTAATTTTTTTCATGGTATGTTGAAGATTTGATTCCAAAGGACAACAATATGTTGCCCTTGGGATTTTAAAGTTAAAAAGAATATTGAGTTCCCAATGTCAAGGTCTCTCTGGTTCTTAGCTGAATTCCATTGACATCTTGATAAATGGGTGATGCCAGTTCGAAACCAAAACGAAGATTTTTTAAAGCTCCTGATGGGATGTAGAGATTAAAGCCTAGTCCACCGTTCACAAAGGTTCCACCTGAGTTCGCAGTATCGGCGGTAATCACCATCATAGGGTTGAGGTTGGGGTCTTCTCCTTCAATTTCACCGATAATAAGTCCTTCCAGTCGTGCTGAAAAGCTTAGCCAATCTGCGGCTTTTAAGGCAAACCAGTTATTAAGGCTGTATCGGTTTCCGTAGCGGAATTCCCTGTCGTTTTCTCCAAATCGAAAAATCCCTCTAAGCTGAACCCCCCATGAATTTATCTCACCTTGACCTAAATAAGTAAATGCCAAATTGGTATCGAAAGTACCGCTTCCAATTTGCATAGGGTAGGGTAACTCGGTTTCGTTCGGTGCCGAAGCTGGGGTAACATCACTTTCTGTAATGCTCCCTGTCGGAATGGAAAAGCCCAATTGCCCATGCAGCGTCTGTTGATTTTGGTTAAAAAAACGGTAAAGACCAGAAATTTGAATGTCGCCAAAACCACTGGCTTCCGTGGTAAATGTTCCGCCCATTCTGGTAATATGATCCATTTCCATAGATAGGTAATTGAACATGGCCATTATGGTTATTTTATCGCTTGGAGCAAACATAACGCCTACCATATGCATGTTCATGGGCATTTCGGTAGGAGTTACCATATAGTTTTGGAGTGCATCATCAAAAGAAGCGTCGTCGCTACCTTGTTTAAGGTCTTCCATGTTCATGTACATATATCGATACGAGAACATCCATTCTCCTTTTCCGTGCATATGATCTCCCATAACCGGAATCGGTGCATGTCCATCAGGTCTTCCAGCCGACCATTTCTGCATATCTGCAGAATTCTCTTGCGCATAAATTGTGAGTGTTGCCAATACGAGGATGGCAGATACAAAGTATTTCATTTGATATAATTAGTATTAAAAAGATGTATGAAAACGTCACCAAAAGGATTTAACTCCCTTTGGAAACGAAGTGATTGATGAATAACTGGCCGTTAATCAAGAAGGAGTACTGGGCGGATGGAAACTCTCTGAAGTATATAAAAAAGAATAAGGGTTATGGTAAATGAACAACCCTTTATTTAACGAATGCGTTTTCTTAGGTGGAACGATACTCTGAAGAGTTACAAAACCAATGGGATACTCTTCCAAGGCTATTTTAGGAAGGTTTTGTTTTTTATCCTCATTTTGTTCCTGAAGCATCTGCATCAAGTAGCATTTTCCGTTACATTGAAGCTCTACTTTATCTTTGTTGATGCACAAAAATTCAGCAATATAATCCTCGTATATAACGTACTCCATCAATGGTAGCACTGGCCTTGTCATGGCGATGACATAAAGTAGAACAAAGCTATATACGATGAAGTTTTTCAACCAAACTGAATTTGAGAGACAAAAATAAGCCACAAAAGCCCAATTTCTCTTAAATATAGCGCACTTTTGCACTTTAAATTTCCGTAGTGAACCTTCAAAATAGAAAATGGATTTATCTTTTTGTTCTTTCCATTATCTGGGGCACATCCTATATCCTGATTAAAAAGGGTCTGGAAGGGTTCAGTCCTGTCCAGCTAGGTGCGGTAAGGGTGGTTTTGGCCGCTCTTTTTTTGTTCGTTATTGGATTCAAATCACTGCGAACCATTAGCAAAAAGGAATGGCCTTGGGTAGCCTTATCTGGTTTCGTTGGCAGTTTTATCCCTATGTTCTTGTTCGCTTTTGCGCAAACCGAGATTGATAGTTCCATTGCCTCCATTTTGAATTCGCTTGTACCGCTTTCTACCCTCTTCATAGGTTTTTTTGCTTTCGGAATTACCTTCACCCGTAATCAACTGTTGGGAGTCATCATAGGACTTGTCGGGGCAACGTTTTTGATTTTTTTCGGAAGCCAGATCAACCCGAACCAGAATTATTGGTACACCGGATTGGTTGTTCTGGCGACTATATGCTACGCATCCAATGCAAACATTATCAAGAGTAAGCTTCAAAACGTATCGGCCATGGGCATTGCTGTGGGCAATTTTGCCTGCATACTCCTTCCAGCCCTTTTAATTCTCCCGTTTTCGGGTTTCTTTTCTAATGAGGTTACCTCAGCTCCTAAGTTTTGGAGTTCTTTGGGGTATATCGTTGTACTTTGTATTATGGGTACGTGTGTAGCCAAAGTGATGTTCAATAGATTGATTCAAATATCCTCAGCGGTCTTTTCGGTGTCCGTTACCTATTTGATACCCATTGTCGGAATTTTTTGGGGAGTTTTGGATGGCGAGGCGTTTAAGCTCCAACAATTATTGGCCGCAGCGATTATTTTACTGGGCGTATACTTGGTGAACAAAAAAAAGACGCCCAAATAGGCGCCTCTTCTTATCCTTAGGAATGATTTCTATTCGAAATCGGTAGGGCTTACCCCGTCATTGATCTTGATTTCCTTTACGATAAAGTCAAAAGTTTGAGGGCCAGCCGTTTGGGTCAACTTAAACGGGAATTTGATTCCGGAAACTTCTTGGTAATCCGAAAGTTGCAAAGTCTGGTTCATTTGTTGTCCCTGTACTTCTTGCACGCTGATTTCCTGAAGTTTTAAACCGGTCTCAACATCGTAAAAGGCCGACTTGCTATCGGTGATTTTCAACTTATACGCTTTTCTATCCCCAATGGTCTCAATACCCTCTAAACTTATGTTTCCGGCAGCTAAAAAATTCAACTCAGGAAAAGCTGCTGACTCTTCCTTGATTTTTTCAACCTCTTCTGGTGAAAGATCCTTTCGCTGTCCTTGGGCGACCATATAACCCTTGTCGCCATCCAAAACTTGTTTTTGCATAGAATTGCCCATGACCTTAATGTCCTGCATGAACTGGTCTTTCGCCGTCTTTTTCATTTCCAGTTCTAATTTCATGCCTTGCATTTCAGCCTCCGCAATCATAGCGTATGATTCTACACCTTCCAATTTGTCCTTACCTCCAATAACTTCGATATACTTTTCCAAAACGGTTGTTGCGGTCACTCCTTCGGGGATAGCTACTTCGTAATTGGGTTTATCTGTTTTATTGGCAAACTCGTCGTAGTACAGGGTTGGAATCTTTCTACCGTTAAATTCAAGCTTTTCCAAATTTTCTATTACATCACTTCCTTTACCTGTTACCACGATTCTCGCATTTTGGATAGAGAAATACTTTTGCGCTGCTTTTTGCACGTCTTCAGCGGTTATGGCATCAATACGTTCCAAATAGGTCTTATAAAAATCCTTGGGCAGACCCTCTGTTTCAATATTTAAGGCATAGTTCGCAATGGTTTGAGGTTTTTCCAATGCCATAACAAAGCTTCCAGAGTATTTTGCCTTGGCATTTTTTAATTCTTCCTCAGTAACAGGTTCTTTCATAATTTTGTCGATTTCGCTCAAAATTTGAACGGCCGAACTATCAGTGACCATGTTACGAACTTGTGCCTCAGCGCTAAATCGCATAGGGCTGTATTTGTTGTCCCTAATGGATGAATATGCGCCGTAAGTATATCCTTTGTCTTCTCGAAGGTTCATAAATAAACGGGCCTGTGAGCCTCCACCGAGAATTCTATTGGCCAAAAGAGCGTCCAAATAATCCTCATCCTTCATTTTCAACTCGGTAATATTCTGTACGGCAACCTCAGATTGAACAGCATTCGGCATATCTACAAAGTTCACCTGTGTATATTGTGCATCCGAAGGTTTGGAGTAACTAAAAGAAGGAGGGGTTGCTTTTGACCATGGGGTAAAATAGGTAGTGACCAACTCTTCCACTTTATCGAACTCCACATCTCCAATGATAACGAGGTATGCATTCGCAGGAACAAAATTCGCCCTGTAATATTGCTCCACATCGCCCAAGGTCACGTTATTGACCGTTTCTTCGCTTGTAATTTCCCCAAAAGGATGGTTTTTTCCATAGGCGAGTGCCAATTGAGCTCTTGTGGCAATTGCGGAAACATCTTTTTCTTGGGACTTGAGTGAGGTCAACAGCTTATCTTTTTCCTTATCGAATTCTTCTTGGGTGAAGTTTGGATTAAGAGCGGCATCGGCCATTAGCTCCAAAATTCTAGGAAAATACTTTGAGAGACAACTTGCAAAAGCACTTTGGTCACCAATACTAATGGTAGCTCCCAGAAAATCTACTTCCTCATAAAAATCGTCTTTTGAAATTGATTCTGAACCTTTGCCCATCAGACTTGCGGTCAAATCAGAGACCCCGGCTTTGTCCCCTTGCAAAATCGGCGGATTATCCAAGGTGAGTTGCATGGAAACTCTGGGAAGTTTATGGTTTTCAACGACCATGACCTTTAGACCATTTCTTAGTTCAAACCGCGCAGGTTCTTTTAAATTGATTTCAGGAGCCGGCCCCGGCTCAGGTCTTTTGCTTCGGTCAATTTGCGCAAAGGTTACTGTTAACATCAGCGACAGCAGTCCTGAAAGGATATATTTTTTCATCTTAGTTGGCTTCTTTTTGTTCAGGTAAATATTCTAACTCCAAGCGTTGGTTTACTTTCAGATACTTTTTGGCAACATCCCTAATTTCTTCACGGGTAATGGAGCGATAGATATCGATTTCGGTATTGATGAGATTCGTGTCATTTTTGAGCATATAATTATCTGCGAGAGAGTTGGCTATACCTTGAATGCTGCTGTTGGCGTTCACGAAATTGTTCTCGAACTTGTTCTGTAGTTTTTGATAATCTCTTTCAGAGATGAGATCGGTCTGAATTTTTAGGATTTCCTCATCAATCTCTTTTTTCAAATCCTGAATGGAATTCTCACCTACTGGAAGAGCACCGACCACATAGGAACTGTAATCCACCGCCGAGATAGGGACAGAAAAAATCTGAAGCGCCATCTTTTTATCATCGACCAGTTTTTTATAAAGTTTTGAACTTTCCCCATCACTTAAATACGTTGAAATCATATTGATGATATATGCTTCCCGTTCAGCTTGTCCAGGAGTTCGGTAGGCCAATAAAATTGCCGGTATTTGAATGTTGGGATCGTTATACGAAGCCTGAATGGTGTTGGCAATCGGCTTTTCAACCACTTTGTTTCTTTTGATATCAGCTCCTCTGGGAATAGGTCCAAAGTAATCCTGGATCATTTTTTTGGTCTTTTCGATTTCTATATCCCCAGCCACAACCAATACTGCGTTGTTGGGGACGTAGTAAATCTCATTAAAGTTTTTGAAATCGTCTAGGGTAGCACTCGCTATATGTTCCATGGAACCAATGACTCCCCAACGATAAGGGTGTTCAGTATAGAGGTTTTTGAGCAACTGTTCAAAAATGGCTCCATAGGGTGAATTATCGGTTCGCAGCCTTCTTTCTTCCTGTACTACTTCTTTTTGGGTATCAACACCAACTTGACCGATAATAGGATGCATCAATCTTTCCGATTCGAGCCACAACCCGGTTTCAAGACTATTGGAAGGGAACGTTTCATAATAGAACGTCCTATCTAAAAAAGTGTTTGCATTTCCACTTCCCCCGCTTGAAGCGACTATTTTGTCCCATTCTCCACGGGCGATGTTTTTTGTACCCTCGAACAGAAGGTGTTCAAAAAAGTGGGCGAATCCAGTTTTGTTGGGGTCCTCATCTTTTGAACCTACCAAATACATTACCGAGGTGGAAACGACAGGGGCGGCATTGTCTTGATGTAGAATTACGTGAAGACCATTGTCTAAATCATACTCTTCAAAGGCAACTTCTTGTGCGAACAATAGGTTTCCGATAGCAAGTACGAAAAGACTTAAAAGTAGTTTTCTTTTCATTACAAAGATTTACGAGTTAATAGACTGATGAATAGGTATAGTTTTCTATCCACATGTTACACGAATATAGGTCAAAAAATAGGGGAAAGATAAAAATGTAAGGAACTCTTTAACAAGAAAATATGGCAGATTGGCCAACATTCTGTAAATTAAAGGTCCATCCAGAAAAATATAAGATGAAAAATCTAACACTTCCCATTCGTTTCGGTATTGTTACGAGTGCCATTCTTATGGCATACTTTCTCATTCTTTCCTTAATGGGAAAGCATACCAATGTATTCTTTAGCCTTTTCAATGGCATAATTACGGGTTTTGGTATTTACGAAACCATCAAATACACTAAAATTAGACAAGGAAAGGACTTCACCTATGGGAAAGGATTTACCGCAGGGGTTACCACCGGTTTTGTGGCAACTTTGCTCTTCACAATTTTCTTTGCTTTTTATTCCACTGAACTGAACAGCAATTTCCTAGCTGAACTTTCTGAGGTATGGTCCAAGGATTATGCAAATTTTGAGGGAATCGTTTTCTTTACGGTTGCCATAATGGGATTTGCTACAACTTTGGTTTTGACCCTTTCCTTTATGCAACTTTTTAAAACCTCCAATAACCCCAAAAAATAGAGTTGAAATCGCTCAAATAATGCTTGGAGATTAAGGATTTAGCAGTATATTTGCACCCGCTAAATTAGCAAAGCGACGAAAAAGTAATCTAATAAACGCATTATGTACGCAATTGTAGAGATGGCAGGGCAGCAATTCAAAGTTGCAAAAGACCAAAAAGTGTACGTTCACCGTTTGCAGACCGAAGAGGGTAAAAAAGTAACCTTTGATAAGGTTCTTCTTTTGGATGACGGTGGAAAGGTAACTGTTGGCGCCCCGGTCATAGAAGGTGCGGCCGTAGAGGCCAAAGTGATAAAGCACTTAAAAGGAGACAAAGTAATTGTTTTCAAAAAGAAAAGACGTAAGGGATACCGCAAGAAAAATGGTCATAGACAATATTTGACAGAGATTGTGGTTGAAGGTATTGTAGCCAAAGGAGCTAAGCCTGCCCGTCCGGCTGGCGAAAAAGCCGCTCCAGCGAAAGCAAAGGCAGAAAAACCTGTTGAAGCTCCTAAAAAGGAAGCTAAAGCGAAAGCAGAGGAAGCTCCAAAAGCAGCACCAAAGAAAGCTGCTGAGGATTTGGGCTCCAAAACAGTTGCTGAATTGAAAGAAATGGCAAAAGCCAAAGGCATCTCTGGAATTTCTTCAATGAAGAAAGCAGATTTGATTGAAGCTTTGAGCAAATAGATAAAAAGAACTAAAAAAGATATATCATGGCACATAAAAAAGGTGTAGGTAGTTCGAAAAACGGTAGAGAATCAGAATCGAAACGCTTAGGCGTTAAGATTTTTGGTGGACAAGCTGCCATTGCTGGTAACATTATTGTTAGACAGCGAGGTACCAAACATAATCCAGGTGAAAATGTTTATGCCGGAAAGGACCATTCTTTACATGCCAAAGTTGATGGTATCGTAAGATTTGAGAAGAAGGCTGGCGGTAAATCCTATGTTTCCGTCGACCCATTTGAGGCATAAATAAATCTTTAAAGAATTTGATAAGCCCCGTTTTTACGGGGCTTTTTTATTTTTTAAAGTTTTAATAACCCTAATATAATGCAGCTTTTAAGGTAAATGCGATACTTCGGAGGTTAAAATCAACCCTGATGTTTCGAACTACACCACAAAAGTATATTCCATTATTCCTTTTACTGGTTGGTTGTCTTTTTAGTGATGATGCGCTGGGTCAGGTTTCCAGGACTGAGGACACCCTTAATAAATCGTCAGATTCTATTTTTTTAGCCTTGAAGTTACGGATGGAAGAGGCTCAAAGAGAAGGTTTATGGCGAGAGATTACCCAAAGTCATCTGGAATTTGGGGAGTTCTACAGAAGAGCTGAAGTTTACCCCGAGGCTATTGATGAATTCAATACGGCCTTAAAGCTCATTGGAACAAATACCGACGATACCCTCTATGTTAAGCTCAACAACTGTATCGGGAAAGTACATCTTTCCCTAAATAAATTTGAGCTCGCCAAACAATACCTCGAAGAAAGTCTTAGCACTTCCATAAATCTGAATTATGCTCACGGACAAGCCATTTCCCAAGGTTTGTTAGGTGCTTGTTTTGAGAAGCAAGGTGATTACCTACAAGCGTTGACACATCAAAAGGAAAGTCTCAGGTTGCTTGAAGACCTCAAGGATGTGGAAGGTATTTCGGTAGCCAATGAGAACATAGGAAGTATTTATGAAGACCTGGCACAATATGATCTTGCCCGTGAATTCTTTTTAAAATCGTATGAATATGTAAAGGACAAAAAAGTATGGCGAGAGGCCAATGTGCTCAATAATTTGGCGGACGTGTACAGAAAAAAGGGAGATTACGAAAATGCGCTGGTCTTTACGAACCAAGCACTTGATATTGCAAAGGAAATCGGGGATAACCATCAGTTGGAAAGTGCCCATAAGGACTTATCCAAAGCATATGCCCTGATGGAGGATTACGAATCGGCCCACTATCACCTTTCGGAAGCTGAGCGCTACAACAAAGCTCGACAAGAATCCCAAAATACCAACCAGCTCAATATTTTGCAAACTGTTTATGAGACCAATAAAAAAGAAACCCAAATTCAGCTGTTAAGGGAACAAAACAAAGTAAGTAGGGCGAATCAGACCATATTATGGTTAGTGTTGTTTACCATGGTTGTGATAGGATTGATCCTATATAATTACATGGGTAGAAAACGAAAGGGCAAGTTGAAGATTCAAGAGTATAAACAGCGTATGCTTAAGGCCGAGCTTGACAAAAAGGCTTATGAAGAAAAAAATCTTCAGCGAGAGGTACAACTTAAGACTGCAGCATTGTCCAGATACAGTTTGCATCTATCACAAAAGAACAAGATACTTCAAGATCTCTCCAAAACTTTAAAAAACATTGCTGCCCGTAAAAACATGGACAGTAGTACAACAATAAAAGATTTAGCCAAAGAAATTGAGTTCAACTTACAGCAGGAAGATGAGTGGGATGAATTCATGAACTTCTTTAGGGATATTCACCCCAATTTCATCAAAAAGCTTTCTTCCATGTCAGAAGGAAACCTTTCTCCTGCCGAAATGCGTTTGGGGATGCTTTTACGTCTCAATTTGTCCTCAAAGGAAATCGCTTCGATTTTAAGGGTGACACCCGATAGCGTTCGCGTAGCGAGACATCGTTTGCGAAAAAAATTGCCCATTGACCAAAAAAAAGAGCTGGTGAACTTCATGGTGGAGCTATGATTTTTGCCCTTTCTTTTCCTAGCGTTAGGGGAATGTAAATTTTCCATGATTGTTGCCTAATTGTTTCCATGATTGTCCCCATTTGTTTCCCTTTTGTTGCTCATAATACTAAATGATAACCGACTGATATATATAGTTTTGAGTTACAACTTAACATGAAACTATATGAAACTGACTCACTTTATCAAACAGCTTTTTGTAACGCTTTTTGCGTTAATGGCTATGGGTTATGGCATGGCCCAGGAGGGCAATATTCAAGGAACCATATCTGACGAAAATGGTATTTATGTTTCTGGTGCCAATATTTATATTTCCAGTCTAAGTCGAGGAACAATTTCAAACTTTGACGGGCGCTTTACTTTGGTTGGTATACCAGAAGGAAACTACACTGTGCAAATTACTTATATTGGATATGGTGATGTTGAAGAGGAAGTTACAGTAGTGGATGGGGAAACGGCAAGTATCGTTGTCACACTTAATCCAACAAACTATCAGTTGGATGAAGTAGAGGTTGCGGCACAAGGTTTGAGTGGTCAAGCCAAAGCATTGAATACCCAACGTACCAATTTGAACATAACGAATGTGGTGTCAACAGACCAAATCGGTAAGTTTCCTGATGCTAATATTGGGGATGCGGTAAAACGGATTCCGGGGATTACCATGCAAGTAGATCAGGGCGAAGCAAGGGACGTGATTATAAGAGGTCTCTCCCCCCAATTGAATTCTGTGACCCTCAACGGAAGCCGTATTCCGTCTGCCGAGGGAGATAACCGAAATATTCAAATGGATTTGATTCCTTCCGATATGATCCAAACAATCGAAGTGAATAAGGCCGTAACACCAGACATGGATGGCGATGCTTTGGGGGGTTCCGTGAACTTGGTTACAAGAACAGCTCCACAAGGACTTCGACTTTCGGCTACTTTAGGTTCTGGAATCAACTTTATCACCGATAGAAGAAATCTCAACTTCTCCTTTCTTTATGGTGATCGTACCAAGGACGGAAAGTTTGGTTGGATGTTGGGAGCGGTAATTCAAGACAATGATTTTGGCTCTGACAATATAGAGGCAGAATGGGACAATGAATTTTCTTTCACTAATGCTGATGGGGATGAAGAAGATTTGGATGTATCACCCTATACCGACGTTTTCGAGCAAAGGACCTATTTGGTACAACGGGTACGACGAAGTTTTTCGGCGAATTTTGATTACCAATTTGATGCTAACAACTCCATTTACTTAAAGACAATGTACAACTGGAGGGACGATCGTGAAAATCGTTTTGTGGTGGCCCAAGAAGTTTTGGACGCAGAGGA
>NZ_JANQIH010000145.1 GCF_028282265.1 Allomuricauda sp. | reverse complement strand
CATGAAACATCTTAGCAAATTATTGGTTGTTGCCCTAGTGTTTATAGGTATCAACAACATCCAAGCGCAAGACGAGAATAACCCATGGCAAATCAGTTTTGGTATAAATGCGATTGACGCATATCCAACAGGTGACAGTGATGCTATAACAAATTTCGGTTTTGAGACTGGAAACCTTTTTAGTGAATATTTCAATGCTAACGACCACTGGAATATTCTGCCTTCAGTGTCTTACGTCTCTGTATCACGATACATTGGAGATGGATTTTCTGTTGGTGCCAGAGGCTCCCTAAACCGAATCCAAAATTTGGGTGACGTCAGTGTAGATGATTTGTCTCACTATGCGATAGATGGTACCATTAAATACAATATTCTACAGAACACCAAAATAGATCCATTTGTTGAGATTGGTGGTGGTTATACATGGGTAGATGAAGTTGGTGCTGGTACCTTTAATGGTGGTCTTGGTGTTAACTTTTGGTTTACAGATAACTTAGGTTTTACGCTTCAAACACAATATAAGCATGCTTTCGAAGACTATCTAGTGAAGCATTTCCAACACTTGGCTGGTCTTAATATCCGTTTCGGTGGTACAGATACTGACGGTGATGGTATTTATGACAGAGACGACGCTTGTCCTGAAGTAGCTGGTCTAGAGGCTTTCAACGGTTGTCCTGATTCTGATGGTGATGGAATCGAAGATGGAAAAGATAGCTGTCCAAACGAAGCTGGTTCAAAAGAAATGAACGGTTGTCCTGATTCTGACGGTGATGGTATTGCTGATAAAGACGATGCTTGTCCAAGCGAAGCTGGTCTTGCTGCTCTAGCTGGATGTCCAGATGCTGATGGTGATGGTATTGCCGACAAAGATGATCAGTGTCCAAACGAAGCCGGTCCTGCTGAAAACAACGGATGCCCATGGCCAGACAGCGATGGTGACAGCGTTCTTGACAAAGATGATCAATGTCCTCAAGTAGCAGGTACTGTTGCAAATAACGGTTGTCCTGAAGTTACTGAGGAAGTTCAAAAGCAATTGAACGACTACGCTAGAACTATCTTGTTCGATACTGGTAAGTCTTCAATCAAAGCTGAGTCTACTTCTGTAATGGTTGACATTATCCAAATCTTGAACGAGTATCCTAACGCTAAGTTTACGGTTGAAGGTCACACTGATAGTGTAGGTAGTGCTAAGTTGAACCAATCACTTTCTGAGTCAAGAGCAAATGCTGTTAGAGACTTCTTGATTGACAAAGGAATTGGCGCAGACCGTTTGACTGCAATTGGATACGGAGAAGAGAAGCCAATCGCTACAAATAACACAAGATCTGGTAGAGCTCAAAACAGACGAGTTGAGATCAACCTTATCAAATAATTAGGAATTAATTTTCCTTTAAAAGGCCCTGCAAATGCAGGGCCTTTTTTATTTTTAGACATGCACATCACTTTTCTTGAACATGTTCTGGATGATTTAAGGGAAAATGAGTTTGATCCTACAACCTGTATCTACATTCTGCCTAGCAAACGGTCGGGGTTTTTTCTCAAACAGTACTTAATCAAAAAGTTGGGCAAAACGATTTTTGCTCCCCAGATTCTTTCCATTGAAGAATTTGTTCAAGATATTTCGGGTATACGAAAGGCCACTTCCCTAGAATTGATTATTGAGCTCTATAAGGTTTACTCCTCGCTTAATCCGAAAGAACCTACCGATTTCCCATCTTTTCTAAAATGGGGCAATACCCTAATTCAGGATTTTAATGAAATTGACCGATATCTTATTCCATCCAAAGAAATTCTGAACTATCTGGCCGCCATAAAAGAAATAGACCATTGGTCCTTAAAAAAAGATAAGACCGAAATGGTCGAAAACTATCTTTCGTTATGGCATAGTCTTCAGGACATTTACAATGAATACACTTCACGCCTACTTGAAAAGAAAGCGGGATATCAAGGACTTATTTATAAAGAAGCATCAAAGAATATTTCAGGGTATGCGAAGAAAACCCTCGATGCTACCCTGGTATTCGTAGGCTTTAACGCACTTAACACAGCAGAGTCAAACATTATTCAGTTTCTGTTAGAAAACCATTCCTGTGAAATTTACTGGGACATTGATACCTATTTTCTGGAAGACCCCTCTCATGATGCTGGCCTGTTCATCAGAAAATACATAAAGGAATGGCCCTATTACCAAAAGCACAAGCCGAAAGGTGTACACGATACATTTCTCCAACCTCCGAAAAAAATAGAAATAACCGGAGTTCCAAAAAGTGTTGCCCAAGCCAAATATGCCGGTAATCTCCTTAAAGATTATGTGGTAGAAAAAAACCTAAGTCTCGATAATACGGCATTGGTACTGGCTGATGAAACCTTAATAAGTCCTATCTTACAGGCTATCCCCGCGGAAATTCCAATGGTCAATATTACCATGGGACTGCATTTGGGCAACCTTGTCTTTTATTCTTTTGTGGATTCCTATCTCGATATGTTGGACTCTAAAAACAATAAGGGTTGGTTCTACAAAAATGTTTTGAAATTTCTCTCCAATCCATATTGTCTAAAACTTTCTTCTCAATCCAAAGTCGATTTTGCCCAACGTATCACCCAAGACATCATCTCAAATAACGCGCTGGTACTGGAAGAGAGGTATTTTGACCGATATTCCCAATCAGAAGATTTGTTTCAAGCACTTTTCCCCAAAGGAAAACTAAATGCCAAAAGAACTACGGAGAACTTACTTCTTCTGATTGAGCAATTGAAGAAAATTTTTCAAATGGAAAAAGAGGCCTTGGAACTTGAATATCTATACCATTTCTACCAAGTACTTAATCAATTAATGCAATATGTTGAAGCGGTAGATTTTATTACGGACATCAAGTCGGTCAAAAGTCTTTTTAAAATGCTTTCCACTACAGAGCAACTGGACTTCCTTGGT
>NZ_JANQIH010000095.1 GCF_028282265.1 Allomuricauda sp. | reverse complement strand
TTTGTCATCTGGAGGGGATTTTAAATCCTCCGTAGCAGAACCAATCTCTATTTTTATGGCTTCCGCTGTGCTTTCCCCAACATATAGATTGTGTTGTGTGCGCATGTAATAGATGATATCGTTGGTAAATACATCTCCTGCAATTTTGACCGATTTGTCGCAAACAATACCGCCCAATGCAATGACCGCAATTTCTGTGGTTCCACCCCCAATATCCACAATCATGTTCCCTTTGGGCTGCATAATATCAAGTCCTATACCTATCGCGGCAGCCATAGGTTCATGGATAAGATAGACTTCCTTGCCATTGACCCTTTCTGCTGATTCTCTTACGGCCCTCATTTCCACTTCAGTTATTCCTGATGGAATACATATCACCATTCGAAGTGCAGGAGGGAACCATTTTTTCTTCAATGCTGGAATATTTTTGATGAACATATTGATCATCTTTTCCGAAGCATCAAAATCTGCAATTACTCCATCCTTAAGTGGTCGAATGGTCTTAATGTTCTCATGGGTCTTTCCTTGCATCATATTCGCTTCCCTTCCAACCGCTATAATTTTACCCGATATCCGGTCCCTAGCCACTATCGACGGACTGTCGACAACAACTTTATCCAAATGGATGATAAGGGTATTTGCAGTTCCAAGGTCAATCGCAATTTCCTCGGTCATGAAATCAAAAAATCCCATAAAAAAACGTGTGTTTGGTTGAAGTTAAAAAAAAATTATCGGCTAATGTACTAAAATTAATGCTTAAAATGCCGAGTACCGGTCATTACCATCGAGAGTCCATTTTCGTTGCAATAATCAATACTTAACTGGTCTTTAATGGACCCTCCTGGCTGTATAACACTTGCAATGCCAGCTTTGTCGGCGATTTCCACACAGTCAGGGAAAGGGAAGAAAGCATCACTCGCCATTACCGCACCTTCCAGGTCAAAACTAAATGATTTTGCTTTGTGAATGGCTTGGTTAAGAGCATCCACGCGTGATGTTTGACCAGTTCCACTCGCACACAATTGTTTGTTCTTCGCCAAGACAATGGTGTTACTCTTGGTGTGCTTGCAGAGCTTTGAAGCAAATAGCAAATCTTCTATTTCTCCGGAAGATGGTTTTTTGTCGGTAACCGTCTTCAAGTCATCTTCGGTATCGGTTTTAAAGTCCTTTTCCTGTACAAGTGCCCCATTTAGGCAGGTTCTTACCACTGTAGCAGGCATGTCGACTTCATTCTGAACCAAGATGATTCTGTTCTTTTTTCCCTTTAGAACTCCTATAGCCTCCTCGGTGAAACTTGGGGCAATGACCACTTCGCAAAAAAGCTTGTGGATTTCCTCTGCTGTGGGCCCATCAATTTCGGTATTTGCAATCAAGATACCACCAAAAGCTGAAACCGGATCGCCGGCAAGAGCGTCTAGATACGCTTCTTTAATGCTGCTTCGGGTTGCAAGGCCACAAGCATTGTTATGTTTTAAAATGGCAAAAGTGGGGTCATCATTTTTGAATTCTTCAATGAGATTAACAGCGGCATCCACATCAAGAAGGTTGTTATAGGACAACTCTTTCCCATGAAGTTTGGTGAACATCGCTTCAAAATCTCCAAAGAAGAACCCTTTTTGATGGGGATTCTCTCCGTAGCGAAGCACTTTGCCTTTTTGCTCGCTTATTTTTAAGATGGCTTGGTCGTGATTTTGGTTGAAGTAATTGAAGATTGCCGTATCATAATGCGAAGAGATATTAAAGGCTTTAGTGGCGAAACGTTTGCGGTCTTCCAAGGAAGTGGTCCCGTTTCCTTCAGAAATTAGGTTTAAAAACTCACTGTAGTCTTCCATGGAAGATACGCAAAGCACATCCTTGTAATTTTTGGCTGCCGCCCGTATCAATGAAATGCCACCGATATCAATTTTTTCAATGATGTCTTGTTCAGATGCTCCGCTGGCGACGGTTTTTTCAAAGGGATATAAATCGACAATAACAATATCCAACTGGGGAATTTCATATTCCTGCATTTGGGAAACATCCCCTTCATTGTCCTGTCGGTTCAAAATTCCGCCAAAAATCTTCGGATGAAGTGTCTTTACCCTCCCTCCCAAGATAGAGGGATAGTCCGTTACTTCTTCAACAGGAACTACGTTTATTCCCAAATCTTTGATGAATTTTTCGGTCCCTCCGGTGGAATAAAGTGTTACTCCCAATTCATCCAGTTTTTTGACTATGGGTTCCAATCCATCTTTATGAAATACGGAAATTAAAGCACTTGTAGCTTTTTTGGCGGTGTTCATCTTTGTGTCTTAAAAATCAATTTCTTAAGCTCACAAAAGTAAATTTTTTGTTAGTTAATTTTCTATGGGTTATCAACAAAATGACAAGAGTTTTAAAGAATCTGCGCTACTTTTTCATTTACAAATTCAAGAAAGCGCTCATCCTCTTCAGAAAAAGGGTCTGGGGTATTGGAATCGATATCGATTTGACCGATATTCTCGCCATTCACGAAAAGGGGGACCACAATTTCAGCTTTAACCGTAATGCTGCATGCGATATAATTATCTTGGGCCGAAACATCGGGCACAACAAAGTTTTGGTTGCTTACCGCCACCTGTCCGCATATGCCTTTCCCAAAAGGAATGATGGTGTGATCCGTGGGTTCACCGGCATAGGGTCCTAGTTTTAGTTCCCCTTTGTCCCCGTTTTTGAAATAGAAACCAACCCAGTCATAATAGGGAATCTCATCACGTAGCAACTCGCATAAGGTCTGTAGCCGAGTGTTTGTGGAAACATTTTGATTATCAATAATCCGCTGAGTCTTTTGTTGGAGGGGTCTAAAGTCTTTTGCCATCTATGAACTACTATCAGTTGAATTGAATCATGTAAAAGTCAACAAATTTATTCAAAACTTACAGTCTGGTATTCTGAAATCAAAGAACCGTCATCTGTTATTCCTTCCACGTAGACTTTAGCTCCGTCTTGTTTTAAAGTGGGAACCACAAACTCGGCCTCACCGCTTTCATTTATGTCAAGCTGATTTTCCCAATGAAGTGTGCCATATGTCCTGAATTTCTGGCTGGAAACAGAGGCGTATTGAGGGTTATAAAACTCTTTGGGGCGTTGAAAACCTTCCGTGGCCACAAAGGAAGCAAAGCGCTCTTCCGGAGTATCCCCTACATAACTTCCATATTTTCGGTAAATGTAGAGGATACCCCTGTATCCCATTTCAATGGGCCGATGTGTGTAGTAAATCTCGTCAAACGCGGCGGAATCTGAGCTCAAAAGATTAGGGGGCATATTGAAAATGTTCCTTGATGGATTGTACACCACAACATTATCAACTATAACAATCGGGGGGTTGGCAGTTCCAGGACCAGAAGCACCAGGCCTAGGAAGTATAATGGAACCTCCCAAAGGAGTAATAACGGTTTGGTAACCCAAGTTCTGAAGGACTAACTGTAACGTAGGTCTTTTCTTCACTTCCTCCGTGGTGATCTTTAGCTCGTCAAAAATAGCATCACTTATGCCCGCTGGCCTGTGGACCAGCTTTTTCTCGATTCTATTTTCTGTAACCGTCACCTCGTCAAGTGCGATCGTTCGGTCATCAATCAAAAAATCATCTAAGGTCGTTTGAAAGCTTTCATCCTCTTTTTTAGAGGGATTATCAACCTTTTTCACATTCGAATAAAATACCATGGGCGGGTTCAAAAAGGGTTCCGAAAGCGTTATGTTCAAATCTTTGTAAGACGGAGTAATTTCCACTGTAATCTTGGGTTCTTCCGTTTTGTTGCGTTGGTTGAGCAGGGTCGCATACACCCTTTCCCCTTTGTGGAGCACAGCGTTGGTGACTCCGAAGTCTTTGTTGGTGCTAATCTCTGCTTGGTACATCTGGAGCTGGCTTCTTTGGTAAATCGCCAGAAATTTGTCACTTTCCGGTTCGGCGTTCAATACCTTGCCTGTTAACTGAAAACCATTTTCTGAAGCGAATTTTTTAGTTGGGGGATCACCGAAGATATCAGCCCAGTCGTAACGGCTCCAGCCAACAGTCAATAATAGATTGTCCAGTTCATATTTTTTTGTCCTGTTCAGGTTTCTCAAATAGTAAGCCGCATTTTCCAAGGGACTTTTTACGTAGGGTTGGATCAGGAAGGCCGAAAGAATGGAATGTTCAGGGGACATGGATTCGGTCTCTTCCGGCAAAACAGAGACACTGAGCCGTGCTTTGGCCTGTTTTTTGGAAAACAGATTGATTTTCAGTCCCACTGAATCCTTTTTTCGAAAGTTGGGGACTTTCGAAATGGAAGCCTTTGTGGTCTTTAAATTGGCTTCATTAAATATCAATCGTTCCAAAATTGGATTGAGATTATGGTCAAAAACGGTGATGATGTTTACACCCTTGAGGAGTTTATCCTTTGATATTAAAATAGAGTGTTTGGTATCGTCAAACTGAAAAGCGTTCAGGGTTAAAATGCCATCACGGTGTACCGCTACAAAATGATCCTTTCCTTTGATGTTGCCCAATGTTTCTTCGTTGGTTTTCAGCAAGATGGCCAATTTGTCATCGAACAAGTTGTTTACAGAAAGCGTGATGCCTCGGGATTTGGCTTTTCCCAATTTTGCTATTATTCCTTCTCCGTTTTCCCCTTCTCCCTCCACATAGTATTCTTGGTCGGGCAGTGGGATGAACTCGAACTTGCCTATCCCATCTTCATTGGTCTTTATGGAGTGGACCAACACAGTGCCGCCATTTGAAAAAAGCCTCAGGCTAGTAGGAGAAGATTTGGTAGGGTTCAACAGTTTTACCCCCACCGTATTGATCGTGTGAGCCAATAAATGCCCTCCCTCGGGCATAAATGAGATGTGGTTTTGGGCTTTAGAAGTTTCAGAGAGGGATTGGGTTACAGATTTTGTATAGGTTCCAATTAGATCCAAAGGTACCGTAAACGAGTCGTCCTCCTTGAAGTTTTTCATCCAATTGGTTCGCGCTTTAAGGAAAATCTTTTCTCCCTGTACTGATTTGGGCAGTTCTATATGGCCCGATCCTACGCCTTCCTCCACGTTGACCAGAATGCTTTCAATAATCTCTCCGTTTTCATTGAACAGTGCACAAATCAGATTGGCGTTGGCAAACAACGGAATACCCTCTTTTCGATTGTATAGATAAGCAGTAAACCAAATGGTCTCACCAGGCAAGTATGAGGTCTTATTGGTATGCACAAACAGGGTCTCTCGGCTGAGTTCAAAATAGTTCTCATATGAATCGAGAATTTGATTTAGGGAACTTTGGGAAAAAGAAAATAGGCACAGTAAAAAGGATAAGGAGAGGAGAAGTGGTTTCATAGGATTTTTTTTACAAGGTAACATCAGGGCATCATATTCTCTGTTTAGAATTAGTTAAAATAGAAGGGTAAACTTCTTTAAAACAATACTTTGAAAAACTGTTCAATCTCTAAAATTTGGTTAATGCTAGATGGAAAATGGACAAAAACTGTAATTTTGTGATGTGAATAAGCAAATTATCAAATGTTGCTCCCCGGTAATGGCAGTGTTATTATTGCTGTCTACTATCTCGTGGACTGTCGACAAGCACATGTGCATGGGCAGGGTTATGGATATTTCGCTGTTCACGGAAGCCCATGATTGTGGAATGGAAGAGGCGCTGAAAGTTTCCGGCATGGAAAACATGGAAATTCCCTGCTGTGAAGATGACTCTTTTACCATGTCGGGCCAAGATGATTTAAAGCTTACATGGTCTGATCTTGATGTTGAGGATCAGGTCTTGCTAATCGCCTTTTCGTATTCTTATCTTAATTTGTTTGTTCCCTTGGAAGAGCTTCCTGCTCCCCATGAGGAATACCCACCCCCTAAACTGGTCAGGGATGTCCAAATTCTGGACCAAGTCTTTTTGATTTGATGTATTGAATCATACACTAAAACCCGACTCCCAAGAGATTCGGGCTAAGTTGTTTATGTACGTTTTAATGATTCAATACAAATGAAAAAAACATTGATTTTACTTTTCTGGTTTCCCATCGCCATCGTTGCCCAAGACAAGATTGAAGGTATGGTAATGGAAGCCAACACAGAAAACAAACATATTGGCCTTCCTGGGGCCAACGTCTATTGGCTCAATTCACCAATTGGAACGATAACCCTGGATGATGGAACCTTTTCCATCCCCTATGATGCCCAATACAATAAACTGGTAATCAGTTTTGTGGGTTTCAGGACAGATACATTAACGGTTGATGAGCCGCGTATGGTTCACCACTGGCTAACACCCTCGAACCAATTGGACGAGGTGGTTGTCGAAAAGGAACGGGATGCAGTGGAGAAAGCATTTTTTTCACCCCAAAATGTTGTTACCGTCAATAGTGCTGAACTTTTAAAGGCGGCTTGCTGTAATCTTTCAGAAAGCTTTGAGACCAACCCTGCCATTGATGTGAACTTCAATGATGCGTTGACCGGTACCAAACAGATTCAAATGTTGGGTCTGACCAGTCCCTATTTATTGATTACACAGGAAAATATTCCAATGGTCCGAGGGGCTTCCCAAACTTTTGGATTAACCTACACCCCTGGTACCTGGGTAGAAAGCATACAGATTACTAAGGGTGCAGGTAGTGTGGTGAACGGATATGAAAGCATTTCTGGACAAATCAATACCGAATTGCAAAAACCATTGACAGATGTTCCCGTATTTGTGAATGGATATGGCAATTTGAATGGACGTCTGGAACTGAATACGCATCTCAATACCAAGTTGTCGGATAAATGGAGTACAGGTCTTTACCTACATGGGAATCGAAGGGATATTGAAGTCGATAATAATGATGATGGTTTTTTGGATACACCCTTGGCGAATCAGATTAACATCCTTAACCGATGGCAATTTCAGAATCCGGAAAAAGGATGGGTCAGCTTTTTCAATGTCCGTTTTCTGAATGATGAAAAACAAGTTGGCGAAACCGATTTTGACCCTGATTCGGATAGGTTCACCACGAATGCTTGGGGGAGTGAAATCAATACCCAAAGATTTGATGGCTCAGTGAAGTTGGGTTATGTTTTTCCAGAATTACCTTTTCAAAGTTTTGGGTTTCAAGCAGCTTATAGCAATCATTCACAGGAATCGTACTATGGCTTTAATGTTTATGACATTGACCATGAAAGTATCTACTCCAATCTGTTGTTCAATTCTATCATAGGAAACACCAACCATAAGTTTAAATCCGGTTTGTCCTTCGCCTATGATGGCTATGATGAATTGGTGAATGGACAGGTTTTTAGTAGATCTGATCGTTCAGCAGGTGCTTTTTTTGAATATAGTTACGCCAATTTGGAAAAATTAAGCCTAACGGCTGGTGTTCGCGTGGATACCCATAATAGGCTGGGCACCTTTTTTACTCCAAGGGTGCATGTTCGTTATTCTCCTTGGGAGAAAGCAAGCTTGCGAGGTTCCTTCGGAATGGGACGACGTGCTGCCAATATCTTTGCCGAAAACCAACGACTTTTCGCTTCTTCAAGAAGCATTCAACTCGCTGGTAACGGTGGAAATATCTATGGTTTTGATGCGGAAAAAGCTACCAATTTCGGCTTCGGATTTCTTCAAAGATTTAACCTTTGGGAAAGACCGGGCTCGTTTTCGGTTGATTTTTACCGTACCGATTTCGATAACCAAGTCGTTGTGGATTGGGAAAATCCAAACGAGGTCCGTTTTTCCAATTTGGATGGTGAAAGCTTCGCCAATAGTCTTCAGGTAGAGTTGAACCATGAGGTTTTACCTAAAGTGGAACTTCGCATGGCCTATAAATATTACGATGTACAGACCACCTATCAAACAGGACAGTTGCAGAAACCTCTTCAGGCCCAACATCGATATTTTGCCAATATTGGATACAACACAACCCCTAAGGAGAATGGCGCCCAATGGCGGTTCGACTATACCCTGCATACGTTGGGAGAACAACGATTACCTAGTACCTCGACTAATCCAGCCGAGTTTCAATTGGGGGATTTTGCAGAAGGCTATGGTTTGATGAACGCCCAGGTGACCAAGGTTTTTTCCAATAAATTTGAGGTATATCTGGGAGGGGAGAATTTAACGGGATTTCGTCAAGATAACCCAGTTTTGGGGGCAAACGATCCCTTTGGAACAAATTTTGACACCACTATAGTATTTGCCCCAATCTTGGGTCGAATGGTGTATGTGGGATTTAGGTTTAAAGCATAAAACAATTTAATTTTAATAAAATGAAAAATAGCATATTGATTTTAGTGGCAGTTTTGATGTCGACCTTTATGACTGCCCAAGAGAAAAACAAAAAAATGACCTTTGAAGTGGATGGCAGGTGCGAGATGTGTAAAAATCGTATTGAAAAGGCCGCCTTGGGTTTAGCTGGAGTGAAGTATGCGGTTTGGGACATTCCCTCACATCAATTGTCATTGGTGGTTGATGAGCGGAAAACCAATTCAATGGAGATTAAGTCAGCCTTGGCAAAAGTAGGTCATGATACCAAAGAGCTCAAAGCTACCCAAGAGGCGTACGACAACATTCACCCCTGTTGTAAGTATCGTGAGAACGACACGGATGACAGTGGCAAGCACTAATGGAACACACCTATAGCATATCTGGTATGACGTGTCAAGGATGTGTCAGCTCTGTTCAGGATAAATTGGAAAATGTCCCAGGTGTTGAAAGGGTTGATATAGACCTTGAAAAGGGAGAAGGTAAGATTTCAATGAGTAGGCACATTCCAATTCAGGAGTTCAAATCTTCTTTGCCCCAAAAGTATTCCATTGATGAGATTGGAGGAATTGATGTTGAAACTGTAGTTTCAGGGGAGAAATCGAAGTTACGGCAACTGAAACCCCTGTTTCTGATTTTTGGGTATTTATTTGGAGCAGCTTTTTTGTTGAATTATGTGGAATGGAGTACGAGTGACTTTATGCTCGACTTTATGGGGCTGTTCTACATTGTCTTCAGTTTCTTTAAGTTTTTGGACCTTAAAGGTTTTCCTGAAAGTTTCAGAATGTATGACCCTCTGGCCAAGGCAATCCCGATTTATGGTTGGATGTATCCTTTTTTGGAGTTGATTCTTGGGTTGTTTTTCCTGATGAGATTTCAGGTAGATGTGGCACTTTGGATAACCATTGTCATTTTGGGAATTACCACGTTTGGTGTAACGAAGACCCTACTGGATAAAAAGAGTATTCGTTGTGCTTGTTTGGGCACGGCCCTTAACCTTCCCATGACGGAAGCGACATTTATCGAAAATGCCATTATGCTGATTATGGCTTTTTGGATGGTATGGATATAAAAAAGGCAGCACTTTTGGTGCTGCCTTTTATTTTGATTTCCTTTTTAGGATTACATCATTCCTGGCATTCCACCGCCACCTCCCATTGGAGGCATTGCTGGTGCATCTTCCTTGATATCGGTCAAAGCACATTCAGTGGTCAAAATCATTCCAGCCACTGAAGCCGCATTTTCCAAAGCGATTCGAGTTACTTTCTTAGGATCGATGATACCGGCTTTCATCATTTCAACATACTTATCCGATTTGGCATCATATCCGAAATCACCTTTTCCTTCAAGGACTTTTGCCACTACCACAGAACCTTCTCCACCTGCATTTTCTACAATGGTTCTCAGCGGTGATTCGATAGCTCTAGCCACAATTTGTAGTCCGGTAGCCTCATCAGCATTAATGGTTTCTACTTTGGAAAGAATTGATTTGGTTCTTACCAAGGCAACCCCTCCACCAGCTACGATACCTTCCTCAACCGCTGCTCTTGTAGCATGCAATGCATCGTCAACCCTGTCTTTTTTCTCCTTCATTTCAACTTCAGAGGCGGCTCCTACATAAAGTACGGCTACCCCACCGGCCAATTTGGCCAAACGTTCTTGAAGTTTTTCCTTATCATAATCAGAAGTAGTGGTCTCAATTTGAGCTTTAATCTGATTAACTCGTGTTTTGATGTTCTTGGTCGCTCCCGCACCATTTACGATGGTAGTGTTATCCTTATCGATAGAAATTCGCTCACAAGACCCCAACATATCCAAAGAAGCATTTTCCAAAGAGAATCCTCTTTCTTCAGATATTACGGTTCCGTTGGTCAAAATGGCAATGTCTTCCAACATGGCTTTTCTACGATCTCCGAATCCCGGAGCTTTCACTGCAGCAATTTTCAAAGAGCCCCTCAATTTGTTTACTACCAAGGTGGCCAATGCTTCACCATCAACGTCTTCAGCAATAATCAATAGTGGCTTCCCTGATTGAGCAACGGGTTCCAATACAGGAAGCAAGTCCTTCATTGCCGAAATTTTCTTGTCAAACAACAAAATATAAGGACTCTCCAAATCGGCAATCATCTTTTCAGAATCGGTTACGAAGTATGGAGAAAGGTACCCTCTGTCGAACTGCATTCCTTCGACAACATCTACGTAGGTATCTGTTCCTTTGGCTTCCTCAACGGTGATGACACCTTCTTTACCTACCTTTTCAAAGGCTTGGGCGATAAGGTCACCTATGGTTTCATCGTTGTTTGAGGAAATGGCAGCTACCTGCTTTATTTTTTCAGAAGAGTCACCCACTTTTTTCGATTGCTTGGAGAGATTTTCTACAATAGCGCTTACAGCTTTGTCAATCCCTCTTTTTAAATCCATTGGATTAGCTCCTGCGGCAACGTTTTTAAGACCTTCTTTTACTATGGCTTGCGCAAGAACGGTCGCGGTCGTAGTACCGTCACCGGCGAGGTCATTGGTCTTTGAAGCTACTTCTTTCACCATTTGGGCCCCCATGTTTTCAAGGGCATCTTCCAATTCTATTTCCTTTGCAACGGTAACGCCATCTTTTGTGACTTGTGGAGCACCGAATGACTTGGTGATAATTACGTTTCTTCCTTTTGGTCCTAAAGTTACTTTTACTGCGTTGGCCAGGGCGTCCACACCTTTTTTAAGGCCATCACGTGCATCAATGTCAAATGTTATGTCTTTTGCCATTTTTTAGTTGATTTCTTTAATTAAACAATTGCTAAAAGGTCACTTTCGCGCATCATCAAATAATCTACGCCTTCCAATTTAAGCTCGGTACCGGCGTACTTCCCATAAAGAACAGTATCGCCTACCTTAACCGTCATCGCCTCATCTTTCGTTCCGGGGCCCACCGCCACGACTTTGCCTTTTTGTGGTTTTTCCTTGGCGGTATCTGGAATAATAATACCTGATGCTGTTTTGGTTTCAGCGGCTACAGGCTCTATAAGAACCCTATCTGCCAATGGTTTGATGTTAACTTTAGCCATATTTTTAGTTTTTGGGTATTTGTTTAAAAATTCTGCATTTTTTTTGGCAGAAACTATGCCATTGCCAAAAAACTGCCATTCTGTTAAAACAAAAATGCCAGCTTGTCATTTGAGCTGGCATTCTATAAATATTATGTCATTATCAACTAGTTGATAGTGTCTGCCGGATTAGTATTTTCAGCAGGTGGGACTTGCTCTGGAACTTCCTCTGGTAGAGTTTCAGGAACCGTTGTCTCTACATCATTCCCATCCAATACTTTTGAACTGGCCTGACCAAAATTTCCCTTCAAAGAAACGTTTGAAAGTAAAATCAAAACAATCAATAAAGTAGCCAGGGTCCATGTACTTTTGTCCAAAAAGTCGCCTGTTTTCTTAACACCACCCACGACTTGGTTACCACTACCTCCAAAAGAAGATGATAGGCCACCACCCTTAGGGTTTTGCACCATGACCACCAACATCAATAGTAGACAAACTATGATTATTAAAATCAAGAAAATCGTAAATGTACTCATCGCTCTAGTCTTTTTCCTTCTGCAGCTTCTTCACCGCGCGAATTTGATCCGCAAAGAAACCACTTTTTTCTGGATATTTCAAACTCAAAATCTTAAAGGCCTGTATGGCTTTTTTATACTTTTTTTGTTCCAAATAAACCTTTGCCAAGGTTTCGGTCATTAGCTCGCTTTTGTCCATTTTTACCGATTCCTTGATGTTGATTTTTGGCTTGGATTCTTCGTTGGGAACTATTTTGGGATTGTTCTCGATAAACTTGTCCAACAGTTCAAACTTTCTTTTCTTTTCGATTTCATTTTGCCCATTTTCCTGGGCTTCATCTGAATCCTGATGGGAAGTAAGCTGAAGCCATTCAGTGAATGAATGCTTTTCCGCCTTTGTAAAAGGAATGGGCTTGCCCAAGTTCAATTCGGTTTCCGATTTTTCTTCAGGGACCTCTTCTGTCTGAATTTCTTCCTTGGGTTCTTTGGAAGCAAAAAGTTTGGGGTCAAGAATCTGCTCGGCGTGTTCAATATTTTGGGGCAAAGGACTTTCTTCTGATTCACCGAGGATTACCTCCGCATCTGGATTGGGTTTAATTTCTTCCGAAATTGTATTTTTTTCTTCCAGTTTGGCAACCCTTCCCGTTAGAGTATCGGCTATGGAATTTTGAACAAATTCCTTTGAAGTGATGTAGTCAAACAGAACATCACGGTCAGAGGTGTGAGCAGCGGTATTTTTTAAGGCGCTGTTGTATTTGTAGCTGTCCAGATTCTTTAAGCCCTTTAGGTGTAGGGCACGTGCTGCCTGAAAATAGGGGTACTCTGCAATGATATCTTCGAGTTCCCTAGTCTGCTGAGGAGATAGGATCGTGTTCGATTTTTGAAGAATATGTAAAAAATCCGCTACATTCATCTTGTTACCAATTCCCTAGTGAAGCATTGAAAATATCTTGGGTTATTCGGTCAAAAATCTCTTCATGGGCCTGCGCCTGAATGGCGGTCAATGAAGCTGCGGCATCAAAGTCAAAGAAAAATGAGAATCGTCTTTCAAAATCAGCCTCTTCTTTCGTTTTGTTGTAAAAACGAACATTGACACTCATAGTCAATCTATTTTGGGCTGTCAACTGGTCTGAAGTCGCTGTCATTGGTACGACTCTGTACTCGACAATTTCACCCTCATATAAAAGGTCTCCATTGCTACCGGTTAGCGCAAGACTTGTGAGATTGTTGATCAAATCCTGTAAGGCGAGGGTGAAGTCTCTATCTAATCCCGGAACAATAGTAGATCCCGGGGTTTGGTCTGCATAATTCTGGAAAAAATTGACTTGAAAACTCTCAGCTGTTCCCACATCGGCCCCTGAAAAATTGTAGGCGCCACAACCATTTAAAATTAGTGTTGGCACCATAATTAGCACCAATTGTATCTTCTTCTTTACCACATTTCCCAAGTGCATCATGATTTTATAAATCGTATTGTTTTATCTTTCTATATAATGTCCGTTCAGAAATACCCAGTTCTGAGGCCGCTGCTTTTCGCTTTCCCCTGTTGCGTTCCAAAGATTTCTTGATTAGTTCGATTTCCTTTTCTTGTAAGGATAAGGTTTCCTCTTCCTCTATTTCTTCTGCAAAATGATATCGGTCTTCGTTGTTTCTTTGGGGAGTAACTTGACTTTCAACTACCGGTTCAGGTAGATGCAGCACTTCGGTAGGGAGGCTTTCCTCTCTTGGAATTTCTTCCTCTTTGCCCCCGTAAATCTTTCTGATCAAGGTCTCGTTTTCTTCTTGAACCTTGGAAGTGTCATTGTTTTTTAACAATTCGAGAGTAAGCTTTTTAAGGTCATTCAAATCACCTTTCATATCAAAAAGCACCTTGTAAAGAATTTCCCGTTCATTACTGAAATCGCTTTCTTTCTTGTCGCGCTCTATCACAGCCGGAAGGTTACTATTGCTCGAATGTGGCAGGTAGCTGCTAAGCGTTGCCGCTGATATGGTTCGGTGCTCCTCAAGCACAGAAATCTGCTCTGCGATATTCCGTAACTGTCTAATGTTACCTGGCCAACGATATTTTAAAAGGAGTTCAATGGCCTGTTCGTCCAAACGAATGGTAGGCATTTTATACTTCTGTCCGAAATCAGAAGCAAACTTTCGAAATAACAAATGAATATCGTCGCGGCGGTCCCTGAGGGGAGGAATAGCTATTTCCACCGTGCTGAGACGATAATATAAATCTTCCCTGAATTTTTCCTTTTTTATGGCCTCGAACATGTTGATATTGGTCGCGGCCACGATTCGAACATCGGTTTTCTGTACTTGGGAGGACCCCACTTTTAAAAATTCGCCATTTTCCAGCACACGAAGAAGACGAACCTGGGTGGTCAGAGGTAGTTCGCCGACTTCATCCAAAAAAATGGTTCCTCCGTCAGCTACTTCAAAGTAGCCGCTGCGTGTTTGGGTCGCTCCTGTAAATGCACCCTTTTCATGCCCGAAAAGCTCACTGTCAATCGTTCCCTCGGGAATGGCTCCACAGTTAACGGCAATATACTTGGCATGTTTTCTATGGGAGAGTGAATGTATAATCTTGGGAATCGATTCCTTACCCACACCACTTTCACCTGTCACCAATACAGAAATATCGGTAGGGGCAACCTGAATCGCTTTTTCAATGGCACGGTTGAGCTTTAAATCGTTTCCGATAAGCTCAAAACGTTGTTTTATGGCCTGAACACTTTCCATTTCTAGTTGTTCTTTGAATAGCCGACAGCCTCACCGATTAAGGTGGCGGAAGTGCAATCATTGATTTTCACGTTCACAAAATCTCCTACATCATAGTTTTCCTTTGGAAAAACGACAACCGTGTTTTGCGAATTTCTTCCCATCCAATGGGCATCTGATTTTTTGGAGGACCCCTCGATCAAAACCTCTTCCACTTTACCGACATGTTGTTGGGTACGATACAAGCCGTGTTTTTGTTGTAGGTTGATGATTTCCCTGAGGCGCCTTTTCTTGATGGGTTCCGGGACATCATCATCCAGTTTTCTGGCAGCCAAAGTGCCGGGTCTTTCTGAATAGGCAAACATGAACCCGAAATCGTATTTCACATATTCCATGAGGCTCAAGGTGTCTTGGTGGTCTTCCTCGGTTTCCGTTGGAAATCCGGCAATCATGTCTTGGCTAATCGCACAGTCGGGAATAATCCTTTTAATGTTATCAATAAGCTCAAAATATTCCTCTCTCGTGTGGAGTCGATTCATCGCCTTTAAAATTCGGTCACTTCCACTCTGCACGGGAAGATGTATATAGTTGCAAATGTTTTCATGTTGGGCCATGGTTTCAATCACATCCAAGGTCATATCTTGAGGGTTCGAGGTAGAAAAACGGATCCTCATTTTAGGTTGTTGAGTGGCAACCATTTCCAAAAGCTTGGCAAAATTCGCGGAGGTTGCCTTTTGCATATCGGTGGCTTTGTCAAAATCCTTTTTAAGTCCGCCACCATACCAAAGGTAGCTGTCCACATTCTGACCGAGCAGGGTGATTTCTTTAAAGCCTTTTTCCCAAAGGTCATTCACTTCTTCCAAAATGGATTGCGGGTCGCGACTTCGTTCACGTCCCCTTGTGAAAGGTACCACGCAGAAGGTGCACATGTTGTCACAGCCTCGGGTGATGGAAACAAATGCGGTAACCCCGTTTGAATTTAGGCGAACCGGTGCAACATCTCCATAAGTTTCGTCCTTGGAAAGAATTACATTGACCGCATTTCGACCTTCATCAATTTCTTGAATGAGGTTGGGCAAATCTTTGTAGGCATCTGGACCTACCACCATGTCAACAATTTTTTCCTCTTCGAGAAATTTACTTTTGAGACGCTCGGCCATGCAGCCCAAAACGCCCACTTTCATTCCTGGATTTATTTTTTTAACAGCATTGAATTTTTCGAGACGTTTGCGAACCGTCATTTCGGCTTTTTCACGAATGGAACAGGTATTGACCAAAACGAGGTCTGCCTCTTCCAATAGTTGGGTGGTATTGAAGCCTTCCTTTGCTAAAATTGAGGCAACAATTTCGCTATCTGAAAAATTCATTTGACAACCATAGCTTTCAATATAAAGCTTACGGGCGTTGTTTTTATCTTGATTTAAGGTAAGTGTGCTTCCTTGTTGACTTTCGTCAATTATTTTTTCCATGCTTCCTTTCTCAGTCATTTTTCCCAAAATGGGAGACAAAGATAATGCTTATTCCAGTTTAGTGACAATTTGGCAGTATTTTTAATGATCTCATTCTGTATTATTGGGATATTATTAACTTGTGAAGCAATTCTAAGCCAACCTAATCATGAATTTTTCTCAAGTCTCTGAAAAAATAGCATCCAGTAATGCGCTCGATTTTGGAAGTATTTTCAACAATACCATCGAACTGTTTAAAAAAGTCTGGGTACAGGGTTTTATTGTTGTCCTGCTAACCTTTGTGGTCTTGCTACCATTCTACATTGTGCTTTATATACCCATGATAGCTTCTGGGATAATGGACCCTTATGCTTTTGAAAACAATCAATTGCCTCCGGGCATGCTTATTTTTTTGATTGTGTTTTACCCCATTATGGTAATTGGGGTCACCACTTTTGCCATGTGCTTGAATGCGGCATTTTTAAGAATCTGTAAGATGAAAGACCTGGAAATCATGGGCAAGGAAGATTATTTTTTCTACTTCAAGAAACCCTACTTGCGCAAGGCCTTTGTAATGGCCTTGATTATTACCGGGCTTTCCATTTTGGGAATGTTGGCTTGTGGTTTAGGACTGGTTTATTTGGTCGTGCCAATGTCGCTTTTCCCTGCCTTTTTTGCTTTTGATGAAGAGCTTTCGCCTAATGAAATTACCAAAGCTTCCTTCGCTCTTGGGAATAAAAATTGGTTGATTATTTTTGGACTTATCATAGTTGCTGGAATTATAGCCCAACTGGGCGTTTTGCTTTGTTTCATAGGCGTTCTTTTTACCGCTATGTTAAGCCGTATTCCTTCTTATTTCATCTATAAGGAAACCATAGGTTTTTCGTCGGAAGTGTAATTTTTTCGTTTTTAGGCGCAACTTTGTTTAAGCTTTTTTATCTAAAGGGTGTAATTCATACAAAAAACTTAAACAATAAAATGAACAAAAATCACCTACTCGTTCTTTTCCTAACCACATTTGTTCTTTTGTCCTGCGACAACAATGAAGAGCCCGATGGAGAATATGGCGATTACCTTGTGGCCCGTCCCTTGGTCATGAGCAAAGCTGAATTTGCAAATAGCGTTGATGTTCTTCCGCCAGTTTCGATTGATGAATCAGGAAAGGTGTATACCTATCAAGATTATGTTTTTATCAACGACAAATCCCAAGGTATCCATGTTATCGATAACAGCAATCCAGAGTTTCCCAGAAAAATCTCGTTCATCAAGATTCCCGGAAACGTAGACATTTCGGTAAAGGATGATTTTCTGTTCGCCGACAGTTTGATGGATTTAGTAGTTCTCGACATCTCCGATATCAATAACATTAAACAAGTCAACCGTTTAGAGAACGTACTTCGTGAAGGTGTGTTCTTTCCTTTCGAGGCGGATATTGTTGAATTTGCGACGTACGACTACGAGACCGAAATACTAATTGGTTGGGAGACAACCACTGAACGGAGACTGATCAGCGAGGTTGTAAACCGTGATGAAATCTTTTTCGGTGATGTTGCACTAAATGAGGCCTCTGACAGTGATGGTACCGGTCAGGGAGGTTCATTGGCCCGTTTTAAAATTGTTGATGAGTATTTATATGCCGTTGACAGTCATAATATTAATGTGTTTGATATTTCAGATTTGGAAAACCCCAAGGATTTGGATGACGTCTATGCCGGATTCGATATCGAGACCATTTTCAATAGGGGAAACCATCTCTTTTTGGGAAGTATGAGAGGGATGTATATTTACGATATTTCCTCACCAGCAACTCCAACATTTGTATCTGAATTTGTTCATGGCACCGCTTGTGATCCCGTTGTGGTCGATGGGGATTATGCTTATGTCACACTGAGAGGCGGCAACGGGTGCGGTGCTTTAGAAAGCGGATTGTTTATCGTGGACATATCAAACATCGAAATCCCCGAGCTTACCATTTCTTACCCAATGGATGAACCCTATGGATTAGGTATCAGGGATGAAAAACTTTTTATCTGCGATGGTTCATCCGGACTTAAGGTTTATGACAAGACCGATGTAATGGACCTGAAAACGTTAAACCACTTTAAAGATATTGTTACGTTTGATGTTATACCACTCGAAAGTCATCTTATTATGGTTGGCGACGATGTCCTGTATCAATACGAATATTTAGACAACAAAATCAGGCTTATCAGTCAGATAGGACTTGATTGAGACTGTGCAATTTTCCCTTGAAATATCCCGTTTTTAGCGGGATATTTTTTTATGTGTCATTTTGAAAAAAATCCGAAATCGAAATTTTGATATACTTTTGTTAGCTCAAAAAGCATTGCATGCCAAAGAATTTAGTTATTGTAGAGTCTCCTGCAAAGGCAAAAACCATTGAACGGTTTTTAGGAAAAGAGTATCAGGTTGAATCGAGTTTTGGGCATATTGTAGACCTTCCATCCAAAGAGTTGGGTGTGGATGTGGACAATGGGTTCAAACCTAAATATACCGTTGATAAAGAAAAGAAAGCCCTTGTTAAAAAACTCCGTGATCTAGCCAAGAAAGCCGATACCATATGGCTGGCGAGCGATGAAGACCGCGAGGGTGAGGCTATTTCCTGGCATTTGGCCGAAGAACTTAAACTCGACAAGCAGAAGACAAAAAGAATTGTCTTCAATTCCATTACCAAATCGGCCATTCAAAAGGCCATAGATAATCCTAGGGACATAAACTATGACTTGGTAAATGCGCAACAGGCAAGGCGTATCCTTGACCGCTTGGTGGGCTATCAACTTTCACCTGTACTTTGGAAAAAAATCAAACCAGGACTTTCAGCAGGTCGGGTACAATCCGTTGCGGTGCGTCTTATTGTTGAACGTGAAAGGGAAATCGAGGCTTTTCTTCCCGAAGCTTCCTATCGCATCAAAGCTGAGTTTAAAACAGATAAGGGCAATGCTTTTTCGGCGCGATTGGGCAAAACGTTCCCGACCCGTGAAGCAGCGGAAGCTTTTTTGAAACAAAACATTGGAGCTGATTTTTCGGTCGGTAATTTGGATAAAAAGCCTGCTAAAAAATCTCCGGCGGCTCCCTTTACTACTTCGACTTTACAGCAAGAGGCTTCAAGAAAACTATACTTCTCGGTAAGCCGAACCATGCAGGTTGCACAACGCTTATATGAAGCAGGGCTTATCACCTATATGAGGACCGATAGTGTAAACCTTTCCAACGAAGCTTTGAACGCTGCTAAGGAAGCCATCGTTCAAAACTATGGGGAGACCTACAGCCATACAAGAAACTACACCGGAAAGTCAAAAGGAGCCCAGGAGGCACATGAGGCTATTCGACCTACCGACATGAAATTGCAGAACCCTTCTTTGGAAAGGGACCAGGCCAAACTATATGAGCTAATATGGAAAAGAACCTTGGCCTCACAGATGAGTGATGCTGTTTTGGAACGAACCAATGTAAAAATTAAGGCAAGTACCCATAATGAAGAATTCAGTGCCAATGGAGAAGTAGTTAAATTCGACGGATTTCTAAAGGTATATCTTGAAGGAACGGACGAAGAGGACAAGGCCGAAGAACAAGAGGGAATGCTTCCCGCTATGCAAGTAGGGGAGTCTTTACAGAATATTTATATCACCGCTACTGAGCGATTCACCCGACCAGCCTATCGATATACTGAGGCATCCTTGGTCAAAAAATTAGAGGAGCTCGGTATTGGAAGACCCTCAACCTATGCGCCGACCATATCCACAATTCAAAACAGGGGTTATGTCGAAAAAGGAACCGTTGAGGGAACGGAAAGAAAGTATACTCAATTGATTTTGGAATCAAGTCAGTTGACCAAGAAAGAATTAACCGAGACGATTGGTTCTGATAAAGGAAAGTTAGTCCCTACAGATATAGGTATGATTGTGAACGACTTTTTAGTGAGTCACTTCACCAATATTTTGGACTATAATTTCACGGCCAAAGTAGAAGAGGATTTTGATGAGATTGCTGCTGGTGAAGAAGATTGGCAGAAAATGATGAAAGATTTCTACAAGGATTTCCATCCTACGGTATTGGATGTAGAAGAAAATGCCGAGCGAGCCAGTGGGGAACGTGTTTTGGGAACGGACCCAAAATCAGGACGACAAGTAGCTGCCAGATTGGGAAGATTTGGCCCTATGGTTCAAATTGGCACTGTTGATGAGGAAGAAAAACCTTTGTTCGCCAGTTTGCTTCCTGACCAGTCAATTACGACGGTCACCTTTGAAGAGGCCATGGCCCTTTTTGAACTGCCCAGAAAACTTGGAGTTTATCAAGGTGAAGAAATAGAGGCCAATGTAGGACGATATGGACCTTATGTTCGATTTGGTAAAAAGTTCGTCTCATTGGGTCAAGGGGAAAATGCGTTTGAGGTTGATTTGGAAAGAGCAATAGAACTGATCCAAGAGAAAGAAAAGGCAGATGCCCCCATTGCCACCTATGAAGGAAAAGATGTTACTAAGGGAAAGGGAAGATTTGGACCCTTTATTAAATGGGATGGTATGTTCATCAATGTAAACAAAAAATACGACTTCGATAATTTGTCCAGTTCCGACATCGCAGAACTTATTGAAACCAAGAAAATAAAAGAAGCCGAGAAACTTGTGCAAGAATGGCCCGAGGAAAAAATAAGGATTGAAAAAGCGCGATGGGGCCGTCACAATATAATCAAAGGAAGAATAAAGGTCGAACTTTCCAAAGATGTTGACCCTACAAAGATTTCTTTGGATGAGGCAAAGGCCCTAATCGAAAAGAAGACTCCTAAAAAGAAAACCAAGGCAAAGACTAAAAAGTAATATGGCTTTCGATTTTTTGGTTCCGGTTACGAGCAAGGTACTGGCCTTTTCAGAATTACTTCCACCTCAATCCCTGGGAAAGAACATCCATAAACATACAGAGAAAAAAGGGCTGCCCGTTTTTGCCAACGCCACAGTTGCCATATTCGGGGTTTTGGAATCAAGAAATGCGTATGAAAAAAAGCCTTCCAAAATGGATGTGGATGAAATTCGCATTCAGCTCTATCGCTTAATGATGGGCAATTGGAACTCCACCATGTTGGATATTGGAGACGTAGAAGAAGGCGATACGGTTGAAGACACCTATTTTGTGGTGAAAGAAATTGTAGCGGGTCTCCTTGAAGAAAAAATCATACCTATTATTATAGGGGCTACGCAAGACATTACATTTCCAACCTATAGAGCCTTTGACAAAGTTCATCAAATGATCAATCTGGTCAGTATCGACAGTCGCTTCGATTTTGGTCAAGATGAAGAATTGATTTCTTCCCATTCCTATATGAGCAGAATCATTACCGATAAGCCCAATAACCTTTTCAATTTTTCGAACCTAGGATATCAAAGCTATTTCAATGCTCAGGAAGAGTTGGATTTGATGGAACGACTTTTTTTTGATGCGTATCGGTTGGGGGAAATTGCGGCAAATATTGAATTGGCCGAACCTGTTTTAAGAAACGCACATATGGTAAGTTTGGACTTGCGTTCAATTCGTGCGAGTGAAATGGGAATGAACGAAGAGTTTTCACCAAACGGGTTTACCGGACGCGAGATCTGTACCATTGCCAGATATGCCGGCATAAGCGACAGTGTTCAACTCTTCGGAATCTACGAGGCGCAAAATTCAAATCAGACGTTTCAAATGATTGCCCAAATCATTTGGTACTTTATAGAGGGCATAGCTTATCGGGTAAAGGAAGAGCCAACGTCCAAAAGTGAAGACTTTACCAAGTTCACTGTCCCTAATGAAACCGAGGAATTAATATTCTACAAAAGCCATATCACCGAAAGATGGTGGGTAGAGGTTCCTTCAATTCTTCCCGAACATACTAAAAACAATTCACCAGCGTTATTACCATGCACCGAACAGGACTATTTGGAGGCTTGTAATCAAAATATTCCAGAGAGGTGGTTCAAGGCCTACAGAAAAGGCTTTAACTAAACAGATTAATTTTTAAAAGAGAAATTGTTTTTACACAATATTTTGCGTGAAAATCAGTTTTGAGAATAACGAATTTGTGTTGCGCAGTCTATAAATCTTAATTCGAAAAATTTAACCTAAAGTATGAGAAAGCTATTCTTTTCATCCCTGGCACTTGTTTTTTTGCTGGCTAGTTGCGGGTCGAAATCAAGGTCAAAAGGTGAACTGGTTGGGGTAAAAGGAAAAAAATGGTATCCTGAAAAACCCTACGGAATGGAGTTGATTCCCCGTGGTTCCTTTGTAATGGGAAAAGCGGAGGAAGATCAAGCCAAGGTACTGAATGCCCCTACGCGAACAGTTACGGTTCGCTCTTTTTATATGGATGATACCGAAATCACCAACAGCGAATATCGACAATTTGTTGAGTGGGTAAAGGATTCCATTACCCGAACAAAACTGGCGATCTTAGCTGATGAATTGGGTATTGGACCTGAAGACGAAGGTATTGGGGAATATGCTTTCAGGGATACCGATACCACCAAAATTTCTGTTTACGAGCGTTACATGCTCGACAACTATGCCGGTTTGGGCGAAACAGGATACGAGGGACGAGCTCTTAACACTGATATAAATTTAGTTTGGGATACTTCTGATTACCCAGATGAGTACTATGCTGAAGTTATGGACTCGCTTTATATCCCTGAGGAAGAGAGTTATAATGGCCAAAGAACCGTTGATGTCACCAAATTGAAGTATACTTATAATTGGATGGACATTGAGGCAGCTGCAAGAGCAAAAAAAGGAAGAAGAAAAGACTTCATAAGACACGAGGAGTTGGAAATTTATCCTGATACTACAGTTTGGATAAAAGATTTCGAGTACTCGTACAATGAACCAATGCATAACGATTATTTTTGGCACGATGCGTACAGTGATTACCCTGTTGTTGGGGTGAACTGGATGCAGGCCAAAGCTTTCTGTAATTGGAGAACGAAGTTCAAGAACGACGATCAAAAAAGTCGTGGACGCCAGTTCGTAAACCAATTCAGATTGCCTACCGAAGCTGAATGGGAATATGCTGCTCGCGGCGGAATTGAAGGGGGAACCTACCCTTGGGGTGGACCTTACGTAATTAGTGATACCGGTTGTTTCATGGCCAACTTTAAGCCACAACGAGGTGATTATGCCGCCGATGCTGCATTGTACACCGTTGAGGCCAAGTCGTATGAGCCTAATGAATACAACCTTTATAATATGGCCGGAAACGTATCGGAATGGACGAGTTCAAGCTTTGATCAAGGAGCTTACGAATATCTGTCAACCATGAACCCAAATATTGGTTCCGGACAAAACAAAAGAAAAGTGATTCGTGGTGGATCTTGGAAAGATGTTGCTTACTTCTTGCAGGTAAGTACTCGAGATTATGAGTATCAAGATTCGGCACGTAGTTATATCGGTTTCCGTACCGTACAGGATTATATGGGAGAGGAAGATTCTACAAACGGACGAAGAGGACTTCCAAACTAAATATATTTGAAAAGAGAACGTTATATCAACCAGTTAAGTAACCAAATACTTATTATATAACTTAATTAAAACTAGAATTATGGCACAGTCAAAATCAACAAAAAAACTGTTTAACATGGCCTACGGGCTTGGAGCATCAGTGGTAATTATT
>NZ_JANQIH010000088.1 GCF_028282265.1 Allomuricauda sp. | reverse complement strand
TAATTTCTTTATCTGCGGCTAAAAAGGCACCTATCCCCGCCATAGATTTTGCGAAGGTTGCAAAATAAACATCGATATCGTCCTGTACCCCTTGCTCCTCACCTGCTCCGGCACCAGTTTTTCCCAAGGTTCCGAAACCGTGGGCGTCATCAACCATTAGTCTAAACTTGAACTTTTCTTTAAGGGCAACTATTTCTTTTAATTTTCCTTGTTCTCCACGCATTCCGAAAACACCCTCAGAGATAACCAAAATACCACCACCTGTTTCTTGGGCCAATTTTGTGGCGCGTTCCAAATTCTTCTCTAGACTTTCTACGTCGTTATGCTTGAACGTAAAACGTTTCCCTACATGTAATCGAACACCATCAATGATACAAGCATGACAATCTACATCGTATACAATGATATCGTCTTTTGAAACCAAGGCGTCAATAGCAGACATAATACCCTGATAGCCAAAATTCAGCAGATATGCGGCCTCCTTATCTACAAAATCGGCCAATTCTTGCTCCAATTGTTCGTGGTAGTCGGTGTGCCCACTCATCATTCTAGCTCCCATAGGATAGGCAGCACCATGTTCATAGGCAGCATCTCCATCCACCTTTTTAATTTCAGGTAGATTTGCCATTCCCAAATAATCATTGACACTCCAAGTTATTACTTCCTTTCCTTGGAACTTCATTCTGTTGGAAATAGGTCCTTCCAACTTTGGAAAAACAAAATATCCCTCGGCTTGTGAAGCCCATCTTCCCAATGGTCCTTTATTCTCAATGATTCTGTCAAATAAGTCTCTCATCTACCCTAAAATTGTTTCAACTGCAAAAATATAGATTTTTGCCTAGCTCACATAAAAGAAATTTCTTAATAAAAAAACGACAATGAAACCATTGCCGTTCAGGTATTTATGGAATGTTGTTGCTATTTTACATATTCAATACGCTCCGGTGTTTCAACATTTTTGGTTCCAAGAAAGCCTTGGTTTTCCATCCATTCATTGCTGTACACCTTGCTCATGTATCTTGAACCATGGTCGGGAAACACGGCAACCACGTTGCTATTCTCGTCAAATTCCCCTTCTTCATTTAGCTGATACAGCGCCTGAACCACGGCCCCGGTAGTATACCCGCCAAAAATACCCTCGGTACAGGCAACTTTTCTAGCCATGTGCGCACTATCGGCATCGGAAACCTTGGTATAATGGTCGATACGGTCAAAGTCGGTCGCAGAAGGAATCAAGTTTTTCCCAAGTCCCTCTATTCTATACGGATATATCTCGTTATGGTCAAATTCACCTGTTTCATGGTACTTTTTAAGTACTGAGCCATAGGCATCAACACCTAACACACGAATATTGGGATTTTGCTCCTTCAAAAAACGCGCGATTCCTGAAATTGTTCCCCCAGTTCCACTGCAAGCCACCAAATGAGTAATATGTCCATTCGTTTGCTCCCATATCTCAGGACCAGTAGTTTTATAATGTGCTTCAATGTTCAGTTCATTGAAATACTGGTTGATGTAAATGGAGTTGTCGATTTCCTCATGCAATTGTTTAGCCACTTCATAGTATGACCTCGGGTCATTGGCACTTACATGCGCCGGACATACGTATACTTTCGCACCCATAGACCGCAACATATCAATCTTATCAGGGGAAGACTTTGAACTAACAGCCAAAATACATTTATACCCTTTTACTATGCTTACCATGGCCAAACTGAACCCTGTGTTACCAGAGGTAGTTTCAATAATGGTGCTACCTGGCTTTAAAATCCCCTTCCGTTCAGCCTCCTCAATGATGTAAGCGGCAATTCTATCCTTAGAGGAATGTCCGGGATTGAACGATTCCAACTTAGCGTAGAAATTTCCGGTCAAGGGAGCTACTATTTCGTTGAGTTGAACCAGGGGGGTCTTTCCAATGAGATCCAGAATATTGCTGTGGGCATTTATCGGTTTCTTCATAAACTGGTTTAGATGAGGACTAAATGTCGCCAAATCGCAAATTTAATCGGTGCAAAAATAGTATTTTTTATTTTATGGGATTTTTCCCTCTAAATCAAGGAGAAAAGCATAGTCCTTAGCGGTTTCCTTTAGTGATTCAAAGCGACCCGAAGCACCGCCATGCCCTGCATCCATGTTAGTATTCAGGAATAATAAATTATCATCGGTTTTGAGTTCACGAAGCTTGGCAACCCATTTGGCAGGCTCCCAGTATTGAACCTGGGAATCATGTAAACCTGTGGTCACAAAGAGATTGGGATACTCCTTTGCCTGTACATTATCATAGGGGGAATACGATTTAATATAGTCATAATACTCCTTTTCATTAGGATTGCCCCATTCGTCGTATTCACCTGTAGTCAAAGGAATGGATTCATCAAGCATTGTTGTTACCACATCTACAAATGGGACGGCGGCAACCACTCCATTATATAACTCTGGAGCCATGTTTACAATAGCCCCCATAAGCAGACCTCCGGCAGAACCTCCTCTGGCGTACAAATGCTCAGGACTGGTATAACCTTCGTCAATTAAATATTTAGAGCAATCAACAAAATCGGTGAAAGTATTCTTTTTGTTCATTAGTTTGCCATCCTCGTACCAAGGTCTTCCCAGGTACTCACCTCCCCTAACATGGGCTATGGCATAGATAAATCCTCTGTCGAGTAAACTCAATCTTACGGAAGAAAAATAGGGGTCTATGGTACTTCCGTAAGAGCCATAGGCATATTGTAGCAAGGGACCTTTTCCATCAAGAGGCGTATCTTTATGATAAACCATAGAAATTGGAATCTTTTCTCCATCCCGTGCTGTAGCCCAAACCCTTTGGGTCTTATAATTGGCTTTGTCAAATTTTCCTCCCAATACCTCTTGCTCCTTCAGTATTTCTTTGGTTTTTGTCGACATATCAAAGTCAATCACAGAATAGGGAGTCCCCATTTCGTTGTAATAGTATCTAAGTTTGTCCGTATCAAAATCGAGATTGACAAAAGTGCCGGCAACATAGGTTTCGCTCTCAAAAGGAAGATAATAGCTGGCCGAATCGTCCCATCGGGAGATTTTCAATTGATTGAGACCATTTTTTCTTTCAAGAAGTACATAGAAGTCCTTAAAAATCTCCACGTCCTCCAATAAAACATCATCTTGATGGGGAATGAACTCTTGCCAATCCTTTATTTGGGTCTTATCAACCGAGGCTCGCATCAACTTGAAGTTTGTAGCACCATCTTTATTTGTAAGAACATAAAAATTATCCCCATAATGTGCGATTGAATACTCTATACCTCTCTCTCTTGGCGCAAAAATCTTGAAATCGTTATCGGGACTATCAGCTTTTATGAATCGATATTCAGAAGTTAATGTGCTGGTCGAGCCGATTACAATATATTCTTTTGACTTTGTCTTGTATACGAAGGCACTGAAAGTGGAGTCCCTTTCATGGAAAACCAATTCATCATCTTCTGATGGAGTACCCAAAACATGCTTGTAAATCTTGTCAGAACGTAATGTAACAGGGTCTTTCTTTGTATAAAAAAATGTTTTGTTATCGTCGGCCCAAACTGAACTTCCCGTGGTATTGTCAATTTTATCGGGGTAAATTTCACCCGTCCCTAAATTTTTGATTTGAATATGATATTGTCGTCTTGAGATGGTATCCACTCCAAAAGAAGCCATCTTATTGTCTGGACTTACCGATACTCCTCTAAGATTATAGTACTCATGGCCCTCAGCCAAGGCATTACAATCAAACAAAATTTCTTCAGGAGACTCTAAATCCCCCTTTTTTCGAGAATAAATAGGGTATTCCTTTCCTGTTTCATATTTAGTGATATACCAATACCCGTTGAGTTTATAGGGAACCGAAGAATCGTCCTCTTTAATTCTTGACTTCATTTCCTTAAAAAGCTCTTCTTGAAAAGCTTTCGTATGTGAGGTCATTTTTGCATAGTACTCATTCTCCGCATTCAGATAGTCCAATACTTCTTGGTCTTCTCTATCGTTCAACCAATAGTAATTATCAGTACGTGTATCTCCGTGTATTTCAAGGGATTTTGGTACTTTTTTAGCAATAGGTGGCTCTAGATTCATTGATGGGTCTTTTTCTTTTTTACAAGCGGCGACAAAAGTAAGGCAGAAAATAATAATGGTGGTCGGTAGGTGAAGATGTTTCATCAATTTTGATTTTGACCAATTTACTACATTTGACTTAAGAATTTAAAACAAAAAAGCATGTTCGGCGATTTAATGGGAATGATGGGTAGGTTGAAAGAAACCCAAGAAAAAGTGAAAGCAACCAAGGAAAGATTAAACACCGTAATGATAGAAGAAAAATCTACTGATGGATTGCTTACCGTAACCCTCACCGCTAACCGAGAGATAAAGTCCATAGTAATTGATGATTCGCTTCTTAAAGACAAGGAACAGTTGGAGGATTACTTGGTTCTAACCCTAAACAAAGCCATTGAGAAAGCTTCAAAGGTGCAAGAGACTGAACTAGGTGCGGTGGCCAAGGAAGGAATGCCAAATATTCCAGGTATGGATTCCCTATTTAAATAGTTTCGGAAACTGACTCTTGTAAAACTTGAAGGGTACGCTTGTGCATTTCATCTGTATAATCGAGATGGGTAACCATTCGTAGTTTACCTTGGCCCATTCCAATGATATCAATACCATTTTCCGAAAGGATGGACAAAAACTCTTGTTCAGAAAAAAGGGATTCCTCCAATTCAAATATGATGATGTTGGTTTCTATGGGTTCCACTTTCCGAATAAATGGCAGGTCACTAAGCACTTTACCAAGTTCTTGGGCTTTTTCGTGATCTTCTTGCAATCTATCAATATGGTTGTCCAAAGCATAGATTCCAGCAGCAGCCAAATAGCCCGATTGCCGCATTCCCCCACCAAGTATCTTTCTAATTCGAAGGGCTTTGGCAATATGTTCTTTGCTCCCGACCAGAACGGAACCTACCGGACACCCCAAACCTTTACTCAAACAAACGCTGATAGTGTCAAACAAATCACCATAGGACCTCGGGTCTTCCTTCTTTTTGACCAAAGCATTCCAAATTCTGGCGCCATCCAGATGATAGTTTAATTGGTTCGCATCGCAGATATGACGTATTTTTTTCAGTTCCTCAAAATCCCAACAGGCTCCTCCCCCTTTATTGGTTGTATTCTCTATACAAACTAAACTGGTAAGGGGGCTATGATAGAAATCGGGAGGATTAATAGCTTTTTCTACCTGCTCCGCAGTCATCATACCACGGTTTCCATCTACCAGCTTACAGGAAACCCCACTATTGAAACTAACTCCTCCCCCTTCGTAATTGTAGACATGGGCATATTTGTCACATATGAGCTGGTCACCAGGATTGGTATGCAATTTGATTGCAGTTTGGTTTGTCATAGTACCACTGGGAAAAAACAATGCGGATTCCATACCAAAAAAATCCGCCACCTTTTCTTCCAGTGCATTTATCGTTGGATCATTCTTGAAAACGTCATCCCCGACCTGGGCATAAAGCATGGCTTTCAACATTCCTGGAGTGGGTTTGGTAACCGTATCGCTAATGAGGTTTATTCGCATAAGAACTATATCGTGATATAAACTTCCTTTATATCTTTTTTAAAGTTATGGGCCATTTATTGATATACCCGTATATAATCAACCACCATTGCACTTTCTACAAATGCTGGGTCAATTTCAGGTTCTATGGCAATATTTAGAATGAAATAATATTTTGAATCGTAAGGCCAAGTATCTTTATTTTTCCTCTCAGGATTATATTCATAATGGGTAATACCATCTACACTGAACACCGTCTTTTCCTTAGTCCATTCCATGACATACGCATGAAATTCTGTTGAAGCGTTCTCCACTTTCTGCCCCCCAAAATTCTTAACCAAATCCCCATGGCTATCTCCATTATGAACGGCACTTGAAACATAATCTTGATTCTTGCCCCAATGTTCCACAATGTCTATTTCGCCACAGTTGGGCCATTTAGTTGTACCATATTTATCGTCCCAAAAAGCACCATCTTCATCAATATTGGTGTTCAACATCCATATCGCAGGCCACGTTCCAGTTCCTTCTGGTAATTTGGCTCTTACCTCCACTTTTCCATATTTAAAGGCAAATTTTGAATTGAGTCTTGCAGAGGTATACTGCTTCTTAACCCCATAGTCTCTGAACTTTTCCTTTTTTGCCACCAAGTTCAAATAACCATTTCTTACAAAAGTGTTAGTTTCACGATCAGTGTAATGCTGGATGATTCCGCCCCACCAACTACCCCCGGGTGGAAGCTGTGTTTGGTGAAACCATTTTTCGGGGTCAACGGCTCCATCACCATCAAATTCGTCAGACCAGACCAAATTTGTAAAAACCGTATCGGAAACGTCTAATCTTTTTTGGATTGAATAAGATTGTAGTAGTAAACAACCTATAAGTGTGATATACAATCCTATTTTCTTCATTACGTTGTTTTATTTCTATGTTATCGTTTGGTAAGGAAACAGTTGGTGCCTAATCCATACAATCCATCCCAATGGGTGAACCATCTGGGATTTTGGGTACTGGAATAACTTCAAACTTGCTTGGAGCTTTCAAAAATTCATCTATCCTTCGGACCATTTCTTCGGAGGTGCTGTTTCGTTGTTTAGTCAACAGATTGGATTTAATGGTTTTTAAGGATTGATAGGCTATACCGTTGACCTGCGGGTGTGTCTTTGAATGTGAAGCAAGATTCATTATATGATATAGCACCCTGAAGTTAATAGTATTCTGTACCTCTTTTAAGTAAGGGTCCCGATGGTTTAATTCAATCGTCTTTTCGGTTACTTCATCCAAAACCTCCTTTAATCCAGGTTGGTTTGCATCCAAGCTTTTTTGCTGAATCAAACGCGATGCCCGTTCAGGATGTAGCAAAAGACCCAACGTCATATCAGAAGCGGTCTCTGCAGCAGAAAGGGCATCAAATGAAACTCCCGTTCTTCCTTTCAAAGATTCCCGCGTTTTATTAAAACCAATGGCCCTTGGTGGAAACAAACCTAATTTTTCTTTTGGTACGGCGACTTCAGAAGCATCTAAGGTTTGGAGAATGGTTTCCAAGGCCCTTTCTTGGTTCGATGCATTCAAAACAGACACGGCTCGTTGACCGTCACCCTTCACTTTATAGTTGTAATCCAAACCTCCTATAAGTTTAGCTACAGCTTCCGTTTGATATCGATGAAAAAAATACAGTGGTACAAAAACATCTTCCAAAACAGAGTAAGCCTCACCTGATCTTATATTGTCCTCAGAAAAATTTCTAATAGCGGTTTTACGAATTTTCAGAACTTTCTCAAGTTCCAATGATGCGTTCTCTCCGTTATCCCATAAATGCCCCAAGGCATGTGCCCCGCCCATTGGTCTTGCATCCTGATCGGAAATGTAACGAAGTCCATCATCTTGGGCTTTCTTTAAAATAGCATTCAGAGCTGATTTTTCGTCAGTCCCAGAGGGAAACTCAGAATACGAATAAGCAACCGTTACTTTGTCCCATTCGCCAATTCCAGTATCATACGCCTGGGGGAAATCAATAACATCTCCCTTTAGTTCAAATTGTGGGTGAGGATAATCCATAACGGAGGCTTTGTTATTGGTGCTTGCCGCAAAATTGTGCGCAAACCCAAGGGTATGGCCTATTTCGTGGGCTGAAAGTTGTCGAATTCGGGCAAGCGCCAATTCCAACATGGGTTGATAGTTGTCGTCTCTTTCGGCAAAAGGTTGGTTGACCAAGGCTTGGGCGATCATAAAATCTTGCCGAATTCGCAGACTCCCCAAACTCACATGACCCTTAATGATTTCACCCGTTCTTGGGTCGGTTACGCTGCTTCCATAACTCCAACCTCTCGTGGAACGATGTACCCACTGAATGACATTGTACCTCACATCCAACGGGTCCGCATCATCGGGTAAAATTTTAACCTGAAAAGCATCTTTGTAACCGATGGCCTCGAAAGCTTGGTTCCACCATTTTCCACCGTCCAAAAGGGCGGAACGAATAGGTTCGGGAGTGCCATTGTCCAAATAATAGATAATAGGCTCTACAGCCTCACTGACATCAGCATTGGGATTTTTCTTTTCCAGTCGGTGCCTCCTTACAAAACGTTTTAAAATAGGCTCTTGTACCGGAGTGGCATAATCATAATACGACAACGGGTATGAACCGCAACGAGGGTCGAATTCCCGTTTTTTGTAACCATCATCGGGCAATTCAACAAAAGAATGGTGCTGCGCCACGGTAACCAGGTTTGGATTGGGTGTTACGGAACGAATCCAATTTCCCTCAGGTTTGCCCTTAAAAGTAAGTGTCACATCGAATTCTATATTCTTCGGAAAAGCTTTTGTTCGCTCAAAGGCAAAGGCACTCTTGGAAAGGTCTAAACTATAAGTACCCTGTTTTCTGGCCTTTAATCGAGAGGATACCCCATGCGCATCCCGCATTAGAAATTCGGTGATATCTATCAGATAAACCCCTTTGAATTCTTCCACAATTGGGAATCCATGCAAAACGGATTTCGCAAATGCCTGTTCCACCGATTTTCTTTCCAACTCATTATCCGTTAAGGCCCTGAATTTCAGGTTGGGTTGAATCAAAAGAAGCTTGGTTCCAGCTTTTTTGAAGTAGACGACTTGTTCATTTCCCAACTGGCCGCGGTCCAATCCAATATCATTACTCCCTATACCACTACTTAAAGCATATACATAGAGAAATTCTTTTTCCAAATCATCCACTTCGAGAAACATTTTGTCTTTTTCGTCATCGTAGTAAAAGTTGAAAAACCCGTTAAACTTTTGAAAGTCCTTGGCCTTGTCAAAAGTTTGAGCAAACAAAGCTCCAAATGTGAAAAGGAAAAAAAGAAAAGAGTAGTTTTTCATAGTGTCAAATTATCTTTTAAAAATAACCAAAAACTAAAACTATTTTCGGCCGAGTGTAGGAGTTTAGAATAAAAGAACTATTCTCAATTATTGTCCACTGTATTTACAAATAATTTAACAAATAGTTATTTTTTTATGAATATCCCATTGATTATTCCTTAAAAATCTACTAATTTTTCAGTTCTAATGGACACCAACTCAAAAAATTCTCTTTTTTCCTCATATCCCCAAAAGCCGGAGCTTTTTGATGAGGTTTTTGAAAAGGATGGGAGCACCAAAGCTATTTACGAAAAACTATTGGGTCTTTATGGAGAGCATTCCATTCAAGACTATGTATATCTGAACAATAAAGCAAAAGCTTCCTTTTTTAATCAAGGTATTACTTTTCAGGTGTATGAAAAGGAAAAAACCCAGGAGAAGATCTTCCCTTTTGATTTATTTCCCCGAATCATCGACACTGATGAATGGGATACCATAGAATCCGGGTCAATTCAAAGAAGTAAGGCGCTCAACTTGTTCCTCCAGGATATTTATCACGATAAAAAGATCATCAACGACAAAGTAGTTCCTCTTGAACTACTTTCTTCCTCTGCAAATTATCTACATCAAATGATGAATGTTGACCCACCGGGAGGAATATACAATCATATCTCAGGAACGGATGTTATCAAACATTCTGATGGCAAATACTACGTTTTGGAGGATAACATTCGATGTCCCTCTGGTGTTAGTTATGTAATATGTAATCGTACAGCTTTGAAAAGAGCTCTTTTCGGGGTCTTTAACCACTACAATGCATATACTGTTACAGATTATGCTGAAAATCTGCTTCAAATCCTACAAAGCGTAAAACCGCGAGGGGTGGATAATCCAAATTGTGTGGTAATCACTCCAGGAATGTTCAATTCAGCCTATTACGAGCATTCCTATTTGGCAAAGGCCATGGGTGTTGAGTTGGTAGAGGGAAGGGATCTGTTTGTTGAAAACAATTTTGTTTACATGAAAACCATCAATGGTCCAGAAAAAGTGGATGTAATCTACAGACGTATCGATGATGCATTTTTGGACCCTTTAGAATTTAGGTCCGATTCCGCCTTGGGTGTCCCAGGGCTCTTTGCAGCGTACCGCAAAGGGAATGTATGTTTAGCCAATGCCCCTGGAACAGGCGTAGCTGACGATAAAGCTGTATATACCTACATGCCGGATATTATAAAGTATTATTTGGATGAAGACCCAATTTTGAATAACGTACATACCTATCATTGCAGCAGACCAGATGAATTGAAATATGTGCTGGAGAATGTCGATAAATTGGTGGTAAAACCTGTGGATGAAGCGGGAGGATATGGAATTTCAATTGGCAATAGATTGTCTAAGGCAGAAATAAAACAGGTGCAAGAACAAATAAAGAAAGAACCCCGAAAATATGTGGCCCAACCTATATTATCATTATCGGTACATCCCACTTATATAGATGAGAAAGAGTCCTTTGAGCAGCGCCATATAGACCTGAGAACCTTCACTCTCCTGGGCAAAGATTCAGAATTTGTTCTTAGAGGGGGGTTAACACGTGTTGCACTAAAAGAAGGAAATCTTATTGTTAACTCTTCTCAGGGAGGTGGTTCCAAGGACACTTGGGTATTAAAAAAAGACAAATGATATGCTAGCCAGGGTAGCTAACAATCTTTTTTGGATGGGCCGCTATATTGAAAGGTCCGAACATATAGCAAGATATCTCAATGTGAACTATTTTTCTTCCCTAGATGCACCAAATGAACTGTCCCAATCCAGACAGTTTGTGCTTCGCTCCTTTCTATTCATGATAGGCGAACCCGAAAACGACCCTGAAAAAATTTTAGATGAGGAAAAAGTATTGTTCAATATCGGGCTTGACCCAGACTCCTACTATTCCATAATAAACAATATTAAGGCAGCTAGGGAAAATGCCAATGGAGCTCGAGATTTAATATCCACAGAGCTTTATGAGGCCATCAACAGGTTTTATCATTTTGTACTGAATTACAACCCCGAACATTTTGTCAAAAAAGGACTGTACGACTATACTATAAGGGTTATGGAGCGCAGTGCAATACTTAGGGGCAAGATACGGGGGACCTTATTGCATGATGAAGTTTATTCGATTATCATGCTAGGCGTAAATATTGAAAGAGCTACTCAAATCATTCGAATTATCAATGCAAAGTATCATGATGCCCTTTTGGCTCGAGAAAGCTATGGCCATGAAATGGAAAATACTTTTGAATGGTCCACATTATTGAAATGTGCGGAATCTTATGATATGATGCGACGTTTTTATCGAAAAACACCCAACATTCTTTGTACATTAGAGTTTCTTGTTCTCCATGATAATTGTCCAAGATCTGTGATGAACAGCCTTAATCAAGTAAGCAAGCATCTGCACACATTGGACTTGGATAAAAATCCAAAAAAGAATTCAACAGCATTTCTTGCGGGAAAACTGCGCTCCGAAATTGAATTTATGAATGTAGAAGATATCGAACAGGATGTAAAACTATTCATTCAACGTATTTTGGACCAACTGTATCGAATCTCCAAAAGAATGGAAGAGGAATTTTTCCAGTATTGAAAACTATTCCACTATATTACCTCCCCTTTTTCAATGCTAACCGAATACACCATTACATATAGTACGCAAAACGAATATGATGCTTTGGTAAACGGAGCATTTTGGCAGTTTCTAATTATTCCCGAAGAAAATGAAACTCAGCAGCTAGTTCAGTGGCATATGGATTCAAATCTTCAATTAAGTCAAAATGAATCCATTAATGGCCTAGGTTTCAAAACCATACACGCGCAAACAAAAGATAGGTTCACAGAAGCTGATTTTAAGGCATCGTTTCAAGTGCAGAAGAAATCCAGTAATCCTTTTGATTTCATACCAAATCAAAATCTAGAAATGGACTATATGGAAATTCAATCATTGGCCTTCAGAACAAAGCATGAAATATACCTCCGAAGGACAGGATTCACCGATTTACCTATTGAGTTTGCAGCCATCTTCCCGTTTGATTCCAATAAAAACATTTTTGAAAACCTGATGGGATTGAACCATTGGGTGTTTGTATATCTTTTTTTTAAGACGGATGTAACCCATGTTGATACTCCTTTAAAGGAAATCATTGAGAAGCGACACGGGGTATGTCAGGATTTCACTCATTTGTTTTTGGCCATAGCCAGGGCAAATAATATCCCTACACGATATGTTTCTGGGTATCTACATCAAGGAAACGGCTATTTTGGGGATTCACAAATGCATGCATGGGCGGAAGCCTATGTGCCACAAGCAGGCTGGGTTGGTTTCGACCCCACCAATGATATTCTGGTAGCAGATGACCATATCAAGATATGCCACGGTTTGGATTATTCCGACTGTTCCCCTCTTAAAGGGGTTGTGTATTCCTCTGGTAACAATAAAACTTCACATTCAATAGAAGTTAGGGATTCCCAACAGTAAATCTTTTGCTCGAAGGATGTATTTTAGCACAAATTTTCATGAATGGTTACTACAGATCAGCAGAAGGATCTTATTGAGCGCCTTGGTGCGTTAAGGAGGTATCTTTGACATTGATGCCAAACTTATTGAAATAGAAAACGAGGAGGAAAAGACCCTCGCTCCTGGGTTCTGGGACAACCCTCAACTTGCACAAGCCCAGATGAAGTCCATAAAGTCCAAAAAAAAGTGGGTAGAAGACTTCAACACCGCAAAAACCTTAGTGGGTGACCTTGAGGTTTTGATTGAATTCAGCGAAGCAGGTGAGGTGGATGATTCTGAAGTTGAAACCCAACTTGAAAAAGCACTCCTTGCCATTGAAAATCTGGAGTTTAAGAATATGCTTTCTGATGAGGGTGACGAACTTACCGCAGTTCTTCAAATAACGGCTGGCGCCGGAGGAACGGAAAGCTGTGATTGGGCGGCCATGCTCATGCGCATGTATATTATGTGGAGTGAGAAAAATGGATTCAAGGTAAAGGAACTCAACTATCAAGATGGGGACGTCGCTGGCATTAAAACAGTCACTTTAGAGATTGAAGGTGATTATGCCTTTGGGTGGTTGAAAGGTGAAAATGGAGTGCATCGGTTGGTGCGTATCTCTCCTTTTGACAGTAACGCGAAACGGCATACCTCGTTTGCCTCGGTTTACGTTTATCCGTTGGTGGATGACACCATTGAAATTGATGTAAATCCGGCAGATATTGAAATCACTACGGCTAGGTCCAGTGGTGCGGGAGGCCAAAATGTGAACAAAGTCGAGACCAAAGTTCAACTCGTTCATAAACCGACTGGCATTCAAATCTCTTGTTCTGATTCGCGTTCCCAGCATGATAACAGGGCAACTGCCTTAAAAATGTTGAAGTCGCAACTTTATGAAATAGAACTTCGGAAAAAGCAGGAGGCCAGAGCAGAAATCGAATCTTCAAAGATGAAAATAGAATGGGGGTCGCAGATTCGTAATTATGTAATGCATCCCTATAAACTGGTAAAAGATGTCAGAACAAGCGAGGAAACAGGAAACGTTGACGCTGTTATGGATGGGGAAATCAATTCGTTTTTGAAGTCGTATTTGATGATGATGGGGCAAAAAGAAGATTAATTGAAAGCTAATATGATACAAATCTATCACAATCCAAGGTGCAGAAAATCAAGGGAGGGGTTGGCTTTTTTGGAAGACAAGGGCATCGATTTCGAAGAGATTCGTTATCTGGACACGCCACTATCCTTTAAGCAACTGGAAGCACTTTTAGGCCATTTAAATATGGAACCACAACAACTTGTCAGGACCAATGAAGCTATTTGGAAAGAGAATTACAAGGGAAAAAACCTTTCCAGGACTGAAATTATCGAAGCTATGGTTAAACATCCTAAACTCATCGAACGTCCGATTGTCTCTAATGGAAACAAAGCAGTTGTGGCCCGTCCTGCTGAACGTATCACTGAAATTCTCTAATACGAGTGCCGAAATGTTTTTGCACAAGCTGCTATTTCAGAGTATCTTACAGCTTTAAATGAAGTAGAGCCCTTTTAAAGTAGAAAATGATGAAAAAGAAAACCCTAATTCTTTTAACGGCCCTTACCTTTTTGGGGGGAATGGAAATGATTTTCAGTCAAATCGGCAGGGTAAATCGGTTTGGAAATCGGTTTGGAGGGAATGGTCAAAGCGTTGTTCCGCAAGCACAGAGCGCCCCAAAACCTCCAGAACCCATGACCGCGGAAGAATTGGTGGAAGAACGCATGCCATCGATTACTGAAGCGTTAGAATTGAATCCCTTTGAGGAAGCAGTGGTTAGGACCACGTTGGTGAAGTACGTTCAACAGCGAATTGAACTACGGATTTTGGAGCTTGAGCCTGACAAGATGCGAGAAGAGATGCAAAAAATTTCAAAGAATCAAGATGCCGACCTAAAGGCAGGACTGCCTGAGGAAAAATACGAGTCTTATGTTTTGCTTCAGGAAAACAATTTCGACACCAAAAAAATGAAAAAGAAAAAGAAAAAGAAAGAAAAGAAATCAAAATCATAGGATGAAAAGATTGCTACTGCCGCTTCTCTTCCTAGCCTCAATAAACATTCTAGCACAAAAACCACAAAATGTTCAACCCATAAAAATTACCGGGACCGTTGTAGATAAGGATACGGGCAAACCTTTGGAGTATGCCACTTTGGTACTGCAACGTGTAAGAAATTCAGATGTAATTACTGGAGGAATTACAGGTCCGGATGGCAAGTTTGAAGTAGAAACCCTCCCAGGCCTTTTCAATATTTCAGTTGAATATATTACCTATACCACGTTTAAAAAAGAACGACAACAGCTTCGCTCAAATACCGATTTGGGTACCATAGCTCTAGCCTTGGATATTTCGCAGTTGGAGGAGGTCGAGGTCATAGCCGAACGCACTACTGTTGAGTTACGGCTCGACAAAAAAATATATAATGTAGGGAAAGATTTGACTGTTCGGGGTGGTACGGTAAGTGATGTACTGGACAACGTACCATCCGTTTCGGTCGATGTGGAAGGTAATGTACAACTTAGGGGCAATGATGATGTCCGGATTTTGATTAATGGAAAACCTTCTGCCATTACAGGATTGAACAGCACAGAAGCCCTACGACAACTTCCGGCGGAGTCAATCGAGAAGGTTGAAGTCATTACTTCGCCTTCGGCTCGCTATGATGCTGAAGGATCTGGGGGAATCATCAATATTATTTTAAGGAGAAGCAAATTACAGGGTCTCAATGGAGCACTCACTGCTAATTTAGGCTACCCCTATTCCGCAGGAATCAATGGCAACCTAAACTATCGCACAGGGAATCTCAATTTTTTTACCAACACAGGATATAACTATAGGGAACGACCGGGAAATTCATTGAATGACACCGACTTTTTTAATGCCTCTGGCAATTTTACCAATTCGCTTCGCGAGGAACGCGATTTCGAAAGGGTTCGAAAAGGATTGAATGCGAATTTTGGTATGGAATGGTATGTGAACGAAACGGCATCCATCACCCACTCCATATTCATTAGGGATTCTGATAACCGTAATGAAGCTACGAACAATTTTTTTCAATCGGATACGGAAGGAAACACCAGTTCAGGATTTCGTTTTGATCCTGAAGATGAAACAGACGAAACGTTTCAATATTCATTCAACTTTGATAAGCAGTTTAACGGAAACTCGGATCACAAACTCACCTTTGCTTTTCAATACGAAACCAGCGATGAGGTGGAAGAGTCACTCATCATACAAAATGGATTTGACAGCGAAAGTGTTCGAACCGCAGAAGACCAGCGTAGAGTATTTTTACAGACAGATTATGTAGTGCCTTTGGGAAAGGCAGGTCAGTTTGAATTGGGATATCGAGGAGATTTTAATAAGTTGGATACAGATTATGATGTAGAGTTCATACGTCCCACCCAAGACGAACTCGGAATTACCAACCCTAGCAACGTACTTGATTACAAGGAAACCATTAATGCGTTTTACTCGCAATATGGTAATAAATTCAACAGCTTTTCCTTCTTGGCCGGATTGCGTTATGAAGCCACTCGATTAATTATTAACCAGTTGGAGACCAATGATTTTAACCGAAACAATTTTGATGGTCTTTTTCCCACGCTCAACCTAAGCTATGAGCTGGGCGAGGAAGAAAGTTTTCAATTGGGTTACAACCGAAGAATCAGAAGGCCAAGGTCTTTTTTCTTGAATCCTTTTCCATCAAGGTCGAGTCCTACCAACCTGTTCCAAGGAAATCCAAATTTGACACCCTCTTTCTCCAATCAGGTCGATTTGGGTTATCTCAAAAGGTTTGAAAAGCTAACTTTTAACGCCTCCATATATTTTCAAAGGGCTACTGATGTTATCACATTTATTACAGAAGATACAGGTGAAGACACTTTTTTTGATGGGGAAGTTGTAAGTATTTTGAGAAGAACTCCTGTGAATCTGGCACGAAATGACCGATATGGTTTTGATGTAACCGCCAACTATCGCCCAACACGAAAATGGAATTTAAATACCAATGTTAATTTATTCAACCTGATTACCCGTGGCGATTTCAATAACCAAAACTTTGATGCCGAAAATTTAAGTTGGTTTATACGGCTTAATAATAAGATTACGCTTCCTTCAAGTATAGATTGGCAGACCCGTATTTTTTATCGCGGACCCACTGAAAATGCCCAAACACGAAATCAAGGTATATTTTCGTTGGATTTAGCCTTTAGCAAGGATTTCTTCAACGAAAAGGCCTCCCTGGCTTTCAATGTAAATGATACTTTTAATAGCCGCAGAAGGGTTAGCGAGACAGTTACCCCGTTTTTCGTCAACGATAGTGAGTTTCAATGGAGGGTTCGAAGCTACAATCTTTCACTCACGTATCGCTTCAACCAGAAAAAGAAAAGAGGAGAAGGAAGACAACGGGATTTCTCAGGAGAAGAAGAATTTGGTGGGTAATAGAAAAGGAGCCGATTGGCTCCTTTTTTTATTCTAAGCGTTCAGCCTGTTTGGCCGCGCGTCTTTCTTTATACATCTCCATTAAGTTTCCGAACAACCAATAAGGAACAACAAAAGTCAACAAGAATATCATTAACCAAAAACCGATGGTCAATATGGTCAAGAATGCTAAAAATCCAAGATATTGGTCGAATTCGAACATAATGTTAAGTTTTGAATCACAAAGATACCCTGAATTACTCTAAAAAAACAAGTGCGATCAAAAAAATATCCAATAGCACTTCTTAGCTATGGAAAAAAAAGTGTTAAGCCCTAACTTTGTATTTCTAAAATTAACATCATGGGTTATCGAATAGAAAAAGATACGATGGGCGAAGTAAAAGTACCATCTGACAAGTATTGGGGAGCACAGACCGAGAGGTCTCGAAACAACTTTAAAATTGGTCCTTCGGCCTCCATGCCTTTGGATATAGTTTACGGTTTTGCTTATTTGAAAAAGGCGGCGGCCTATGCAAATCACGAACTAGGTGTACTGCCAGAAGAAAAACGAAATCTAATTGCCGAGGTGTGCGACGAAATTTTGGACGGTAAACATGATGATCAATTTCCTCTGGTGATTTGGCAGACAGGTTCGGGTACCCAGAGCAATATGAACGTAAACGAAGTAATTGCCAATAGGGCACATGAAATTGCCGGAAAGAAAATCGGAGAGGGAGAAAAGACCATTCAACCCAATGATGATGTGAACAAAAGCCAATCTTCCAATGACACCTTTCCAACAGGAATGCACATAGCAGCCTACAAAAAAATAGTAGAGGTGACTATTCCGGGTGTTGAGCAGCTAAGGAACACCCTAGACACGAAGGCCAAGGCTTTCAATGATGTTGTTAAGATAGGAAGAACCCATCTGATGGATGCCACTCCCCTAACCCTAGGTCAAGAGTTCTCAGGTTATGTATCGCAGTTAGATCATGGCTTAAAAGCCGTGAAAAACACACTGGACCATCTAAGTGAACTAGCTTTAGGGGGAACCGCGGTAGGTACAGGCCTCAATACTCCAAATGGATATGATGTTCTTGTGGCCAAATATATTGCCGAATTTACCGAACTACCGTTTAAAACAGCAAAAAACAAATTTGAAGCTCTTGCTTCCCATGATGCTATTGTAGAAAGTCACGGTGCTTTAAAACAGCTTGCGATATCATTGAATAAAATAGCCAATGATATTCGAATGATGGCCTCTGGACCAAGATCAGGTATTGGAGAAATCATAATTCCAGCTAACGAGCCGGGTAGTTCCATTATGCCTGGTAAAGTAAATCCAACCCAGTGTGAAGCACTTACCATGGTATGCGCCCAAGTAATGGGAAATGATGTAGCCATAAGTGTTGGCGGAACGCAAGGTCATTATGAACTGAACGTCTTTAAACCCGTTATGGCTGCTAATATTCTGCAATCCGCTCAACTATTGGGAGATGCATGTGTAAGTTTTGATGTAAACTGTGCCATAGGCATTGAGCCCAATCATAAGGTCATTGAAAAGCTTT
>NZ_JANQIH010000036.1 GCF_028282265.1 Allomuricauda sp. | reverse complement strand
ATATCTCGGTCATACAACACCTTCGAAAGTTAGTATTTTGATTTACTTTAACAAAAATTTATCAACATTTTTATGGACAAAAAATCCATTGCGGTAGTCGCCTTTGCACTCTTCTCTCTTTTTTTTGGTGCTGGTAATTTGATTTTGCCTCCACAGCTCGGTTTCAAAGCTGGAAACCTATGGTGGTTGGTCGCTTTGGGCTTTTGTCTTTCGGCGGTAATTATCCCTATTCTAGGAATTTTGGCCCATTCCCTTTTGCAAGGGACCATGTTCGATTTTGCTAAAAAGGTCTCGCCAGCTTTCAGTCTGATTTATTGCTACATCGTTTATGCCATCTCCATTACATTGCCCGCTCCGCGCACAGCTTCGGTTACCCACGAAATGGCTATTCAACCTATATTGGATTCCTCCTCTTTGGTGACCAGTATCTTCTACTTTGTATTGGTTTTTGTATTCGTAATTAACCGTGCCAAGATTCTTGATGTCATCGGTAAATTCTTGACCCCAGCCATTCTATTGGTTCTTGTTTTGCTCATCGGAATTGCTTCAGCCACCCTTGACTTTTCTTTTGGTCCGTCCTTTTTCCAAAGTCCTTTTTCCCATGGAATTTTGGAAGGTTATCAAACCTTTGATGCCCTCGGTGCCGTGGTGGTAGGAGGTGTGATTATTATTTCCATTGACTTAAAATATAAGGACATTGGTTATGCGGCGAAGAAAAACCTCATTGCCAAAGCCGGTATTTTTGCCGGACTAGGTCTTTTTTTGGTATACACAGGATTGATTTTTACAGGTGCTCTCTTTCAAGACACTTTTGACGAAGACCTGACGCGGACCGAACTACTTCGTGGCATTAGCTTGGAAACTCTTGGGAACGTGACCAACGGCTTTCTGACTGTTTTGGTAAGTTTGGCATGTTTTACCACAGCAGTAGGTATTGTTACCGGAGCTGCTGACTTTATAAAAGGGCGTTTTGGCAACTCACAAAAAGCCTATCTTATAACGGCAATTTTAGGTTGTGTTCTTGGAGTTTTAATGGGTCAATTCAATGTGGGTTACATTATTGCAGTGGCTTTGCCCATATTGATGTTCATCTACCCCATAACCATTGTTCTGATTTTACTGAACATTCTCCCGAGCCAAAGGGCTACACCTAAAGTATTTCGTTGGGTCATAGCTACGGCATTTCTCTTTAGTGTGCCCGACTTTTTGGGAAGCATTGGTTGGGGAGAGTCGGTCGCTCCGTTTGTTTCATGGATTCCTTTGCAGCAATTTCATATGGGTTGGGTTTTGCCTTCAGCATGTGTCTTCCTTGTCCTATTTTTTCTTGAAAAGAATCAAAATTGACCCAAGCGATTCTTAAGCCAGCGAGCCCGTTCTTGGCTCACAACAACTGTTTCGTGATGTTTAGGATTCAGTTCCACAATCAGTTGGCCCCCATGGGCTGGCCTTATTTTTGAAATAGCCTCTATGTTGGTTAAGAGTTGTCGGTTCAACCGAAGAAATTTATTGGGGTCGAGATAGGTCTGCAATTGGTTCAAAGAGTTGTTGACGGAGAATTGTGAGCCGTCGTAGGTTTTGGCAAACACAATTTCGCTTCTAAAAAAGTATGCGATTTCATCTGCATGAAAGGGAAGCATCTCATTCCCCGATTTCAGAAGAAAACGATTTTTGTTGTTGGAAACGTCGCTTTGAAAGTACTTTTTCAATTCGATGCTTTTGGCCATCCACTCCTTAAAGTATTGATCTTTTGTTCGAAAAAATTTAACTAGTGCTTCATTGACCTCTTTATGGGTTAAAGGTTTGAGCAAGTAGTCAATCCCTGTTGTCTTAAATGCCCGTATGGCATACTCATCGTAGGCGGTGGTAAAAATTATAGGTGTTTCGAGACTTGTTTTTTCGATTATTTCGAAAGAATTACCATCCGACAAATGGATATCCATAAATACCAACTCTGGATGCTCGTTTTCCTCAAGCCATTGAACAGCTGCTTCCACACTTGGTAAAGTTGCCTCCACAGCAATCTCAAAACCGGACGACCCCAAAAGATTTTGTATATGCTTTTGTGCGTTGGGTTCATCCTCTATAATGATGACTCTAGCTTTCATGGTCCACGGCAATTAAAGGGATTTTCACTTTAAAGTACTCAACATTGTCTTCTACCGAAACCAAGGTTTCGGTCAAAAGATTATAACGTGCTATAATGTTTCGCAATCCATTTCCTGTGCTATGCAAAACCTTCTTTGGATTTTTATTATTGGAAAGCGTCAAGTCATCTGGAGTTGATGTAAGCTCCAAAACAATACCGTTTTCATCATCAATTCGGTTGTGTTTCATTACATTTTCCACCAATTCATGTAATACCAATGGCGGAAGGTGCTTTTCTTTTAGATGTTTTTCCTTGATTTCATTTTTCAATTCAAGAGCTTTTCCAAAACGCTCCTTAAGGACCTCAAGGTGTTGCATCATTACTCCGTATTCTTCGTTTGCTTCTATTAGGTTTTTATTGGAATGATTTAGAACATGGCGGTAGATGTTGGAAACATTTTTGAGAAACTTTTTGGCCACTCTGGGATTCTCATCGATCAAATAATAAATGGTGTTGAAATTGTTGAACAAAAAATGGGGGTCCATCTGGTTGCGAAGTGTATGTAGGTTCGCATTTATCATCTCGGTCTTATAGGTCTCCGTTTTAATAAGGGCATGATAGTACGAGTCTTTCCATGTGACGACCCAAAGAATAAGTCCGAAAATCAAAGAGAGTATCAAGCCTATCAAGCCTGCCGAAATCATGTGAGGCGGTAAAGGGGGTTCACTGCCAAGAAGGTAATAATCAACCCACTTAAAAAAATAAAACAGCACAGCATAGACCAAAGTTCCCGCTAGAACAGGGAGTCCAAAAATCAGTACATTCTTAACATAGGGAATTCTTTCAAAATTCCATTTTAACAACTTTTGTTGCGCGAATCTTATACTCTCCAAACACGCATAGGCCATAAGCACTAGTAGGGTATTCATCAAAACATTAAACCCGGGAGGCTCCTTGAACTGTGAAAAAACCCATATCATCAAAAACAAAATTGATGACACCACTAAGGCGATTGATAACCTTATATACCATTTGAATTTGTGTTCTTGCATCTCGGGGTCCGCTTTCTTCAGATTTCATTTAAATGTAGCCATTCATTGCCATTTAGTTTTCTGTTTTTTTGTGAAAGGCTTTGTTCGGCAAGGCTTTATGAATCCAATATCGGCATTGGTGAGGGTTTCTACAGGTTTCATACCTATCATTTTCGACTTCATGAAATACGATAGTGGCAACCCTCTTTTGGGCATCTAACTTTGAAGGCAAACCTATGTACCATGAAACTTCGTTTTTTATCTGTTTTGTTCTTCGCTAATCTTATGGTAGCCCAAACAGATTCTCTTTTAAAAGAACACATTTTTGAGGTCGATGCTTTAACTGATTTGACGTTTGTTGATTTTATAAATCAGATAAGCCCAAACAATCAGTTTATATTGATTGGGGAGCAACACGGTATAAAGGAGGTTGGTTTTTTTACCAATTCAATCTTTGACCTTGTACACAAAGACGGTTTTAATCTCCTTTGTATTGAGACAGATGCTTTGGCAGCGAAAAAGATTGAAGAAATGGCCAGGTCAAAAGAACCCACAAAATCTGCGCGGGCCATCTCCAAAGAATTTCCCTTGGCCATCCCCTTTTACAACAACGCTTCAGATTATGACCTTTTTACCAATGTGGTTTCCAAAGGAGGTAGTCTCTGGGGAATTGATCAGACGTTTATGGCCCAATTTAGGTTGAACCTCAACCATCTGACAACAAAAACCACAAACACTTCACTTAAGAAGATTACTTACAATCTAAAGGAAAGGGCCGAACAGGCATTTGCGCAATCGCTTGAAAACAAATCGTTTCAAGACATGTTCATTTACAAGTATACCCAGGAACTTCATGATAGTTTAGTGGCTACAAATCCCAATGCGGAAGAAACCGAAATTCTTGCACAACTAAAGAAAACCAGAGAAATCTATGGCTATTTCAGTTCAAAACAATACTACCTCAACAATGAGGTACGCGGACAATTGATGAAGTCAAACTTTAATAGGTATTATAAGGAAGCACTCAAGGCCAACCCAGTCCCCAAGGTTATTTTTAAACTTGGTGCCACCCATGCCACCCGGGGGTTAAGCATGACAAAGATTTATGATGTATCCAACTACCTATCAGAGCTCGCCGTTTTCAATGATATGCGATCTCTTCACTTTATGGTTGCAGGACTCTCGGGGGAAGTGCTGCAAGGAAACCCTTTTGCCGAAAATCCAATAAAGGAATTTGACAATACAAATCAATTGCCCAAGGAGTTACAAGAACTTGTGGCGAACTTCAATAAGAAATATGTGGTGGTACACTTAGAACCGTTGCGTGAAAAATCATATGGCAAGCTTTTCTCCGAGAATCTCAAAACATATATTTTCAATTTTGATGTTTTGGTATTGGTCAATAATGCGGAGGCGCTTATTCCTTTTGATTAAGGATTTTTCAGAAATTCAACTTTTGGCATATTCTCCAAAGACAAACATTGCTTAGGAAGTATTACGGTTATTGTTTTTCTTTTTCTGATAGTAATAAATGGCGTAGGCTATTCCTACTAAAACCACAAACGGCAAATACGTTCCTATGGCAACACCAATCTCATAAGCACTATCAGGGGCCTCCTTTATTTTTTTCTCAATATCTGGTTGTTGAAAGAACATTAGTATACTTAGTGTATGCATCATCAAAATCATCTCTTCCCCCAAAGATACTTTTCAATTTCAGAAAAACAGAAGCAATTCAAAGTTAATGGACTATGTTCTTTCGGATAACTCCATGAGCCCATTAAAAAAATTTATCGAAGTAAGTTCTTTTTATGAATTTGTATATAGGGTATTCTGGAATGGAGTCCTTATTTCAGCCCTGCCGATTCCTGTTTATTACAGTGACTTGAAAAATAAGCTTCGGCATAACTTTCATACTGTCTTCTAAATTCTTCATCATCGGGGTTGAAATCCAACTTACTTTTGGCCGCCCTTAACTTTCTGAATAATTCCGAACATCGTAAGTCCGATGCGTAAGGGCTATCGTCGTTGGTTACAATAACAAATACTTTTGGATTTCTTTTAAGGTGTTTAACCGTAAAGGAAGACCCTACGTCTGGGTATGCATAAGAATCTTCCAAAGAGGGGTACAAGTTAAAGTGGTTACTATCAAACGTAGTTTGAACAGTTGCTCCCGCGGTGGTTTTTATCAATGTTTGGAAGCGTATTATGGGCTCCTCGTTATACACGTCTCCTGTTTTTCCCTTGTCTACAATGACTCCCTCGCCAATTTGACCATAATCATAAATAAGCCCATTGGTATACTCCGAGCCGAAAATGAGTATCAGTAGTGAGATTAACAATAGAAATGATGAGGCTCGGCTCAGGATTTTTCTTTTTAAACCTGGGTCTTTTTTGAATTGCGCAGAGATTCTCGTTATCACTATGAGAAATACTACCACTACAAGAAAAACAAAACGGTTACGTACTAAAACATAAAGCAGCTCAACAAAAAACTCCATGCGATAATTAGATTATTAGTCCCTTGAACCATAGGAATCATGTTTCAAGGCCTATTCTAAAATCTAAGTAAGGGTGTTTTGTTTGGGTTCCAATTAGAGAATTGGTGAATGCTGTGTTTAGATGGACGGTATGCTTTTTTCAATTCATAATCCCTTGTGGAATCTATTATTCAAAGTCAAGAAAGCATCAATTCCTCGATCTCTTCCACTTCAATCGGAATATTTTGCATCAAGTTAAAAGGTTCACCAGTTTCTTGAATCACAACATCGTCTTCAATTCGAATACCCATGCCTTCATCAGGAATATAAATTCCGGGTTCAACGGTAAAAACCATGTTCGGTTTCATAGGGGTCTTCAACTCGCCATAGTCATGGGTGTTCAGTCCTATATGGTGACTCGTACCATGCATGAAGTATTTTTTATACGCCGGCCAGTTGGCATCCTCATTTTGTACGTCAGCCTTGTCCAACAAACCTAAACCTAATAGTTCTGAGGTCATGACCTTGCCCACTTCTTTATGATATTCTGCCCAAATGGTCCCTGGCACCAACATTTTGGTAGCTTCATTTTTTACACGAAGCACAGCATTGTAAACCTTTTTCTGTCGGTCGGTGAATCTGCCATTGGCAGGAATGGTACGGGTCATATCGCTGGAGTAGTTGGCATATTCCGCACCAACGTCCATTAAAATCAAATCACCGTCTTTTACTTGCTGATTGTTCTCAATGTAATGCAGTACGTTTGCGTTGTTACCAGAAGCTATAATTGGGGTATAAGCGAACCCTTTTGAACGGCTGCGAATAAACTCATGAAGGTATTCAGCTTCCATTTCATATTCCCATACCCCCGGTTTAGTAAAGGCCAAAATCCTTCGAAATCCCTTTTCAGTAATATTGCAAGCTTCCTGCATCAGCTCGATTTCTTCAGGCTCTTTTACTCCACGAATCTGTTGCAAAATCGGATTGCTCTTTGCCCATTGATGCGCCGGAAAATCTTTTTTGCATTTGGTGATAAAACGGTCCTCACGGGTTTGGGTCTCTACGGCTTGTCGATAATGTTCATTCGTATTAAAATACACTATATCGGCTTCCGTCATCAAATCAAAAAAGACTTTATCAAAATCGGTCAACCAGTACACCGTTTCAATACCAGAAACCTGGGTCGCTTGTTCTTTGGTCAACTTGGCTCCTTCCCATACCGCGATGTGTTCATTCGTTTCTCGAACAAACAAAACCTCACGATGCTTTTTGTCCAACGCATCAGGAAATAATAAAAGAATGGTCTCTTCTTGGTCAGCTCCGCTCAAATAAAAAATATCCCGATGTTGTTCAAAGGGCATCGTACTGTCAGCACTGATGGGATAAATATCATTGGAATTGAACACGGCAAGGCTCTTGGGCCTCATCTGGGACATAAACTTTTTTCTGTTTTTTACGAAAAGCTGATTGTCGATTGCGCGGTATTTCATGGAATAAAATGGCTTTCTTCAAATGTAGGTAATTGCGATACCCAAGACAAATTCATACCTTCCATCTCTAAACCAAAATCAATCTTAATGAGATCTTCTCTACTCTTTATTTTTCTTTTTGCCTTACAATTTTCAATAGCCCAGCAGCCTGCTACACAGGCCAATGATGTAATGTCGGCCTTAGGGGAAAAATCCGAAATGGCCAAGACCTCTTTGGTCAAAAATGTTGTTCTGAAAAATATTGGTCCCTCGGTAATGAGCGGACGCGTGGTCGACCTTGATGTCAACCCCAACAACCCAACCGAGTTTTATGTGGCTTATGCCTCAGGAGGGTTATGGCATACCCAGAATAATGGAATTTCCTTCACTCCAATTTTAGATACTTCAAATACACAAAACATTGGAGACATTGCTGTGGACTGGCCCAATGGAACCATTTGGGTGGGAACCGGAGAGAACAATTCCTCAAGATCATCCTATGCGGGAATCGGAATTTTAAAATCTTCAGATGGAGGAAAAACTTGGGAAAACATGGGACTTCCCGATTCACATCATATTGGTCGTATTTTGATTAATCCCAATAACCCCGATGAATTGGTAGTCGGAGTGACGGGTCGTCTATATTCAACCAATGAGGAACGAGGTGTTTACAAAACTTCTGACGGAGGAAAAACTTGGCAACGCACTTTGTTCGTGAACAATGAGACGGGAATCATCGATGTGGCCCATGCTCCCAACAATTTCAATATTCAATATGCCGCAGCTTGGCAGAAAGATAGAAAGGCATGGAACTTTACAGGGAATGGTTCCGCTTCAGGAATTTATAAAAGTACCGATGGCGGGAGTTCGTGGACCTTGGTTTCCAATGCTGAAAGTGGATTCCCAATCGGTGACGGTGTAGGCCGAATTGGCCTGGCTGTTTTTGATGACAATACCGTTTACGCGGTTCATGACAGTCAATTCAGAAGGGAGAAAGAAGAAAAAGAAAAAAAAGAGGAACTGACCAAGGAAGATTTCAAATCCATGAACCGGGATGCTTTTTTGGCGTTGGATGACAAAAAACTCAATGATTATTTGAAGAACAACGGCTTTCAGGAGAAGTATCGGGCCGAAAATGTAAAACAGATGGTACGAAGTGGTGCCGTACAGCCGGTTGATTTGGCCAAATATCTCGAAAATGCCAATTCGCTGCTTTTTGACACCCCCGTAATCGGGGCGGAAGTGTATCGAAGTGATGATGCTGGTGCTACCTGGCAAAAAATGAACGAAAAGTACATCGATGACCTTTTTTATAGCTACGGCTATTACTTTGCACAAGTCCGCGTTGACCCAAGCAATAAGGATAGAATTTATCTAGCCGGTGTCCCTTTGATAAAATCTGAAGACGGCGGAAAAACCTATACATCCATTAGCAAGGAAAATGTTCATGCCGACCATCATGCGCTTTGGATAAACCCAAAACAGTCAGGGCATTTGGTCAACGGTAATGATGGAGGAGTTAACATCACCTATGATGATGGAGAAAACTGGATGAAGAATAATTCCCCTACCGTAGGGCAGTTTTATGCCATAAATATAGACCATGAACAGCCTTACCATGTTTACGGTGGCCTTCAGGACAATGGGGTTTGGAAAGGAGCTCACAACAATAAGGAGGATAGCCAGTGGCACCAGACCGGAAAAAATCCTTGGGAAATGATAATGGGGGGCGATGGAATGCAGGTTCAAATCGACAACCGAAATTCGAATATTGTTTACACCGGATTTCAATTTGGCAACTACTACCGCTTGAATCTGGAAAATGGAAAGCGCAAATACATCCAACCGAAACACGAGCTTGGGGAATCCCCTTATCGTTTCAATTGGCAAACCCCCATTTTACTGTCAAAGCACAATCAAGATATTTTGTATTTGGGTGGAAACAAACTGCACCGTTCCCTAAATCAAGGGGATGATTGGGAAACGATCTCTGACGATTTAACCCAAGGAGGCAAAAAAGGGAACGTGGCCTACGGTACACTGACCACCATTTCGGAATCTCCTTTTAAGTTCGGTTTGCTGTATGTGGGCAGCGACGACGGTTTGGTCCAAGTTTCAAAAAATGGTGGAGGGAGTTGGGAAAATATTTCCGCTTCCCTTCCCAAAGATATGTGGGTAAGCGAAGTTGCGGCATCCCAACACAAAAAAGAAAGGGTTTTTGTAAGCTTGAATGGGTATCGATGGGACAACTTT
>NZ_JANQIH010000018.1 GCF_028282265.1 Allomuricauda sp. | reverse complement strand
CTTCAAACTTACCTGACATTCCGATGTCGAATTTCTCCTTATCATCTGGCGCAAAGTAAAACGTATGGGGGTCGAATTCATCAACAATGGTATTGATGTATTGCACAAACCAATCCTTACGCTCCAAGTCTCCTATAAAATCAAAGAATTCATCCAAAGTATTTTGTGTGGATTCCCGTGATTCAGCTTCCAATTCCTCAATGGGCAACCCTTCTTCATTCTCAGAGAGTTTGTTGTCATAAACTCCCAAAGTGTTGTATTTCAATTGCTTTCTCCAACGTTCCTTAAGCTGCTTTTTACTAGCAGCGAATTCCTGCTCTCGATAATCAATATTAATCGTCTCTTGAACGGAGTAATTAAAAGGTTCTTGCAATATTTCCTTGTAAATGTCCTCTGCTTCCGACATTCTTTTCATTAACCGCTGGTACACGATGTTGAAAAAAGTGATATCGGTATTTTTGATTTCATCGTCAATCTGAAATCGGTATTTTTCAAAATCCCTGATATCACTGGCTAAAAAATAGCGTTTTGTGGGGTCGATGATATCAATGAAGTCATCAAATACATTGGAAGAGAAGTTGTCATTCAGATTTTTTGGTTCATAGTGGCCACGTTCAAGAACGTAGGTAATCAAATCCAATAATAACTTATCCTTATCATCATTTTCAAAAGACTTATTGGTGAAACTACAAGAAGCTACAGCTACAAGAATTACCAAAAGCGCGAGGGAGAAATTCCTTTTCATAAACATCGTTGTTTTTTTGGGTGCAAATCTACTTGGCCAAATATGCCAAATCCGCATTCTATCTATCTTTCTTACAATACGTATGAATTCCCTAAGATACTGAAAAAACCATGCCATATAAGTCGGCGTCGCATAATTTTTTGTTAAACGGCCTTAGGTTTCATATCCTTATGAAAAACGTATTTTTGACGCGTTAATTATGTGAAATGAAAAAACCGCTCATCTTGGTCACTAATGATGATGGAATTACAGCCCCCGGTTTACGCTCTTTGATACGAGTCATGAAGGATTTAGGAGATGTGGTAGTGGTAGCGCCAGACAGTCCGCAATCGGGTATGGGACATGCTATTACCATTGACAGCACCCTATACTCAAAAAAAGTGGTCATCGACCATAAAGAAGGGGCTCCAGAAGAGTACAGTTGCAGCGGAACACCAGCTGATTGTGTAAAACTTGCGCTTCGTGAGATTCTAGATCGACAGCCTGACATCTGCGTAAGTGGCATCAATCATGGATCCAACTCTTCCATTAATGTTATTTACTCAGGTACGATGAGCGCTGCCATAGAGGCAGGTATAGAAGGAATTCCCGCCATTGGATTCTCACTTTGTGATTATTCGTGGGATGCCAATTTTGAACCCACGCTTCAATCCGTAAAAAAAATAGTTTCCGAAGCTTTAACCCACGGCATTCCCAGTGGAACCGTTTTAAACGTGAACTTTCCCAAATCCAACAACGAACCCAAAGGCATTAAAATTTGCAGACAAGCACGGGCCAATTGGAAAGAACAATTCGATAAGCGTACTAGCCCAACGGGTAAAGATTACTATTGGTTGACAGGTGAATTTGAGCTTTTGGACAAAGGGGAGGATACTGACGAATGGGCTTTGGCAAATGGTTATGTATCTGTAGTTCCCACACAATTTGACCTAACCGCGCATCATGCCATACCACAAATAAATAATTGGAGCTTGAATGAATCGTAGAAAGGAAATCATCACAGGGTTTTTGGTAGGAATTATCGCCAATACCGTGGGAACACTGCTGTACATCATCATTTTTTCAGATTTGGGCATTTCAGAAACCTATAATGCCGCAGTAGAACAAGGTCATGTTGGAAGTTTGCTGGCTTTGGGTGCAATTTTAAACCTAGTGGCCTTTTTCGGATTTTTACGATTGAAAAGGGATTTACGGGCACGGGGTGTTATGATTGCCACACTTTTGACAGCTTTGATAATTTTGTATTACAAGCTGTTTCATTGAGTTTGGGACATTAGTATGAAATTTTACATCATAGCCGGTGAGGCATCTGGGGACCTTCATGGTTCGAACCTTATCAAAGCCATTAAAAAAGTAGATGAAACGGCTCAAATTCGCTGTTGGGGTGGCGATTTAATGAAAGCTGCGGGAGGAGATTTGGCCAAACACTACAAGGAAATGGCTTTTATGGGTTTTCTTGAGGTTCTTAAAAACATCCCTACCATATTCAAGAACATTCGTTTTTGCAAGTCAGATATTGAAGCGTTCGAACCAGATAAAATCATCTTTATCGATTTTTCCGGATTCAATCTTAGAATCGCCAAGTGGGCCAAAACCAAAGGTTTCCGGACCAATTACTACATATCTCCACAGATTTGGGCCTCAAGGGAGGGAAGAATCCAAAAAATAAAAAGAGATATCGACCATATGTACGTTATCCTTCCGTTCGAGAAGGATTTTTACGAAAAAAAGCACAACTACCCCGTGCAGTTTGTTGGCCATCCGTTGTTCGATGCCATTGATAATACTCCTATTCCGGATGAAGTAAGCTTTAGAAAGCACAATCATCTTGATTTGAACAAACCGATTATTGCCCTTCTTCCCGGAAGTCGCAAGCAGGAAGTTCAAAAAATGCTGTCTATCATGCTTTCGGTTCGAAAGGATTTTCAGGAATATCAATTTGTGATTGCCGGTGCCCCCAGTCTTCCCGATAGTTTTTACACTTCCTATATCCAAAAAGACCATGTTGGTTTCGTTTCCAACCAAACCTATGCCCTGTTGAGTCATGCCCATGCCGCTTTGGTAACCAGTGGAACCGCTACTTTGGAGACAGCACTCTTTCAAGTTCCACAAGTGGTTTGTTACAAGGGAAACTGGATTTCCTACCAAATCGCCAAACGAATTATTACCTTGGATTTCATTTCGTTGGTCAATCTTATTATGGACAAGGAGGTTGTAAAAGAGTTGATTCAAAACGAATTGAACGCGGAAAATCTTAAAAAGGAACTTTCAAAAATCGTTAAAGGCGAAAAACGACAACAAATTCTCTCGGACTATACCGAATTGCAAAAAAAACTGGGTGGCAAAGGTGCCAGTCAAAAAACCGCACAATTACTCGTTGAAAATGCGTAGATTTAACCTCCAAGAAATAAAATGTATTCTTGGATGTTACGAAAGATCATATGTTTGCTCGTAACACTAAGCTTTATTGCCTGCGGAACGAGCAAACGAAAAAGAACGGTCAACAAGACCCGAACCGTAACGGTTGAAGGGTCATCCGAGGAGACTAACCCCACTCCCAAACTTTCCAAAAAAGAGGAAAAGAAGAACGAAAAAGCCACGGCCATTATCGCCACGGCCATGACCTTCAATGGTACCCGATACAAGTTTGGAGGGACCACCCGACAGGGAATGGACTGCTCTGGCCTTGTGTATGTAAGCCTAAAAGAGAACGATATTGTTTTTCCGAGGGTTTCGTATCAAATGGCTGAAGAAGGCAAACGCATTAAAGTAGCCGATGTCAAAAAAGGTGACCTGCTTTTTTTTAAGACCAGTAAAGGCGGAAAACGAATAAACCATGTTGGATTGGTAGTCGACGTACAAGGAGACGATATCAAGTTCATACACTCCACAACCTCACGTGGTGTGCTAGTCTCTTCCCTTAGGGAAGGGTTTTGGAACTACTCCTTTGTGAAGGCAACCCGAATCCTATAATGCAGTTATTTGATTTTGTATCGGTCAAATTGACCCTTTTTCTTATTGCTGGAATCCTTATTGGATTTTACATGGAACCCTCCATTATTTTTACTATATCCGCTTTGTTGGGTTTCTTAATTTTATCTTGGATTAGTTGGAAAAAACAACCTTACCCAAGGTCATCCCTATTTGAAATTACCGTGGTGGGAACGACCATACTACTTGGAGTTTTGATAACCACGGTTTCTTTGGAAAAACAACTTCCCCATCATTATTCCAACCAAAAAATATCTGAACCAGCAATCTGGCATCTTAAAATTGAAGAAGTCTTAAAGCCCAACCCTTATTCCCAACGCTTTGTAGCCCAAGTGATACAACATGATGAGAGTTATTCGACCGGCAAAATCATACTAAGCCTCTCTCATGACTCTCTTCAAAGAAAACCCAAAGTTGATGACGAGATAGTCTTATTCTCATCTGTAGAGGAAATCAAACCACCCTTAAATCCCCATCAATTTGATTACAAAATGTATTTAAATAAGTTGGGAATCTATCACCAAATTCGGGCTAAACCAGCCGAGCTTACCTATTCAACCGATCCTTCTCCCACTCTCTTCGGACATGCGATGCAATTTCGGGAAATAATCGTATCAAAACTCAAACAACATTCCTTTGGCGAAGATGAACTAGCAGTTATTCAAGCTTTGTTGTTAGGAAAGCGTGATGATATCAGTGAAGACATTTATAACAATTATAAAAATGCAGGTGCCGTTCACATTTTAGCTGTATCAGGCTTGCATGTGGGTATTTTACTTTTGATTGTTCAGTTTTTGACAACCCCGTTAACGAGACTTCCCAAAGGGAAATTCATTCAAATGATAGTTATTGTATTCTTACTATGGAGTTTCGCCTTTGTTGCAGGTTTGTCAGCATCCATTGTAAGAGCGGTCACTATGTTTTCCTTCGTTGCCTATGCCCTTCATTTGAAACGACCCAATAACTCCTTTAACATCGTTGCCCTATCCATGTTCTTTATCCTTTTGCTGAAGCCGCTGTTTTTGTTTCAGGTAGGGTTTCAAATGAGTTATGCCGCTGTGTTTGCTATCATCTGGATTTATCCCAAGCTGACCAAACTTTGGAACCCGGATTTTTTTGTGATTCGAAAAGTCTGGCAACTACTTGCAGTAAGCGTATCCGCTCAGTTAGGAGTTTTGCCTATTAGCCTGTTGTATTTTCATCAATTTCCTGCTTTGTTCTTTGTTTCCAACTTAATAGTCATTCCTTTTTTGGGTATCATTCTAGGTACCGGATTGATTATCATAACCCTGACTCTTATGGGTGGATTACCCAGTTTTTTGGTGACAGCTTACAACTTTGCCATAAAAAGTATGAATACCGCACTGGGCTGGGTAGCCCAACAGGAGGGATTTGTATTAAGGGATATTCCTTTTGACACAACACAATTGGTTTTGGCTTATATCGCCTTGTTTGGTTTGATATCCTTACTATCCAGACCATCACTAAAAAAGGCTTTTGTACTGTGTTTTGGGATAATAGGGCTTCAGGTTTGGGGTATTTATCTTCAAGTACAACTGAAAAATCAGAAGAAATTCATCATTGCTCATTCTGCAAGAACGCCCTTGTTGTTATCGCAAATAGGAAAACAGTTGACAGCCTATATGGGCGACAGCCTTTCCGTCAAGAAAATGATACAAAACTTTAAAATTGGCGAAAAACTTGAATCAGTCCGTTATAAAACCTTGCAAAATGTTTATGAGATAGAGGGCAAAACAATTTACCGAGTCGACAGTGCCGCTGTTTTTCCCAAACAGGTTGATGTTGATTTTCTTTGGCTGACGGAATCCCCAAAAATCAATCTGGAACGATGGTTGGATTCCCTCCAGCCCAAAATGGTCATTTCTGATGGCACGAACTACAGAAGTTATAGCCAAAGATGGAGAGAAACCTGCCACAAAAGAAAACCCCCTTTCCACGATACCCACGAAAAGGGAGCTTATATTTTTATATGGAATGAGGATTAGTGGACGTTGCCCATCAATCGCTTCATGAGTGGTCCAAATATCAGTACAAGTACACCGGACACCAAGGCATACTTGGCAATTAAACTAAAACCGCCTAAATAAATATCAAGGGTGTCAAACCCACCTACATTGCTATCTGTACTTTCTATTGCCAATTGCTTGGAAATGAACCCAACAATTTGAAATGCGAAGGCCGAAGATAAAAACCAAACCCCCATCATAAATGCCACGATTCGTTTTGGGGAGAGGTCGGTAATTTTGGACAATCCCACAGGAGACATGAACAATTCTCCAACGGAGATTAAGAAGTAGAGCAATAACAGATATGAAAATGGAACCATGCCGTTTTCATCAGCACTTCCCCCGCTTAGAGAAACAACATAAAATGCCAATCCCGCAAAAATCAATCCCATACCAAATTTATAGGGTGTTCGTGGATTTGATTTTCTTTTTGCCAACCAGGTCCACATAATGGAAATGGGAATGGAAAGAATCACAATAAACATCGAATTCAATGCATTCGTCTGACTTGCATTAATCAGGGAAAGGTTCACATTTCGAGCCGCAAAAAGTGTGATTACACTACCATGTAATTCATGAAAACCCCAAAAAATAGTCATGAAAAAGGTAATCAAAAGAGCCATGAACAACTTCTTGCGTTCATCCATAGTTGCTTTTAACATGATGGTCGCCATGTATACAATCACCGCTATCCCTATGATGTAGAACAAAAGATTTACAATGTTGGTATCTTCAAAAGCAGTTCCCTCTCCTCCTAAAGATTTGTAGGAATACAGGAGGTAGGCAATCAATGGTGCTGCGAAAAATGCCAATATTCGAACCAACTGATGCTGCGGAATACCTATAATCCTTTTTTCGTACACCTCAACACTTGGAGGCTTACCTCCATCACCAAAGACATTTTTTCTAATGCCGCTCCAGAAGAAGAGTAATCCTGTCAACATCCCAATGCCTGCAAGTCCAAAACCATAGTGCCAGCCATAGGTTTGGCCCAGCCATCCGCATAATAACGGGGAGATAAAACCACCTATATTGATTCCCATATAAAATATGGTAAATCCAGAATCCTTTCGCGGATCTCCTTCTTTATATAATGTCCCGACAAACGTTGAAATGTTAGGCTTGAAGAAACCGTTTCCAACAATAATAAAGGCCAGTGCCAAAAAGAAAGCGATATTGTTTTCGATGGCCAAAACGAAGTGACCCAATGCCATTAAAATCCCTCCCAAAAAAATGGACGCGCGCATACCCAGAATGGAATCCGAAATCTTTCCTCCAATTACTGTAGAGGCGTAAACTAATGATCCATAAGAAGCGTAAACGGCCGCAGCGGCATAATCTCTTGTCGACAAAGCCTCAAACACGACGTTGACCATGTATAAGGTGAGTAGGGCACGCATACCGTAGAAGCTAAACCGCTCCCAGAGCTCAGCGAAGAACAAATAGAACAACCCTTGTGGATGCCCTAAAAGCTGCTTTTCATTAGCTGGTTTTATAATATCAGACATATATATAAAGTTTGGTTAAAATTTATTGTGAAACGGCTTAACCCTTAATGGGTTCCTTTAGAAGTTTATTGGGTTTTTCCGGTCTATCTCTTAGCTTTTCGATTACGAAATCCGTCATTTTTTGATAAAGGTGGTTGCGGGTATTACCTCCGTAAATGCCATGGTTTCTATCAGGGTAAATGGCCCAATCAAACTGCTTATCGGCCTGAATTAGAGCCTCTGCCATCCGCATGGTATTCTGCAAGTGTACATTGTCATCACCAGAACCATGTACCAATAAATAGTCGCCTTGTAGCAGCTCTGGATAGTTGAACGGAGACTCATTATCATATCCATCAGGATTTTCCTGTGGTGTTCTCAAAAATCGTTCTGTGTAAATAGTATCATAAAACCGCCAGCTTGTAACCGGGGCCACCGCAATCGCCATCTCGAAAACATCATTTCCCTTTAAAAGGGAATTGGTGCTCATGTGCCCTCCAAAGCTCCAGCCCCAAATACCTGTTTTGTCCTCATCAATGTAGGGTAATTTGCTGAGCTCCTTGGCAACAGCAATTTGGTCTTCGGTTTCGTACTTAACCAAGTTGAGATATGTGGATTTCTTAAAATCCCTCCCCTTAAAGCCGGTACCCCGACCATCAACACAGGCCACAATAATATCTTCACCAGCCAACATTTGGTGCCAATAATCATTACTTCCCATCCATCGGTTGGCCACTTGTTGCGACCCTGGACCGCTATATTGGTACAATAACAAAGGATATTTTTTGGATGGGTCGAAATCCTTTGGCTTCAACATCCACATGTTCAAATCATTCCCATTGATTTGGATTGTGGAAAATTCCTTCTCAACCAATTCATATTTGTCAAGTTCACTACTCAAATTTGAGTTGTCCTTGATTCCCTTTATTTTCTTTCCATCATTGGCTTTATGAAGTGTAAACTCATAGGGCGTTTTGGCATTTGAAAACGTATTGATGTAATACGTAAAATCCGCACTAAAAGCCCCTGAGTTGGTTCCTTCCTTTACGCTCAAACGCTTCTTTTTCTTCCCTGAACTCGAGATGCTATAAATGTCTCGATTAATGGACCCATTCTCAACAGATTGGTAATAAATCCGGTCATTGGCCTCATCATACCCATAGTAGTCGGTAACTTCCCAAGCACCAGTAGTAATCTGATTCTTTAATTTACCATTTTTGTTGTGGAGGTAAATGTGATTGAATCCATCCTTTTCACTGGTCCAAATGAAACTGTCGTCGTCCAAAAAAGTCAGGTTGTCATGTATGTCCACATAGGCTTCATCCTTTTCCTCCAACAAGATGGTCGCGGAGTTATCCTTGGCATTGACCTGATGTAACTTTAGATGGTTCTGACGACGATTGATGGTCTGAACACTTAGATAATTGGGATTGTTCATCCATTTGATTCTGGGAATGTAGTACGCCTCGCCCAAATCAACATTCGAAATATTGCCCGAGGCAACATCCAACATGTGTAAACTTACCTTCGCATTTTCCTCCCCAGCTTTTGGATACTTAAACTCATATTGGTAAGGATAGAGATCTTGACCATAAACATCCATAGAAAAGTGGGGCACATTGGTCTCATCAAATTGAAGAAAGGCGATTTTGGTCCCGTTGCTGTTCCACTCAAAAGCCCTTACAAAGGCAAATTCCTCTTCATACACCCAATCGGTCACTCCATTGATAATGGTTCCAGAACTACCATCTTCCGTTATTTGCTCCGTACTTTTGGATGAAACATTAAAAATATAAAGGTTATTCTCTTTTACATAGGCCACTTTTGAACCATCTGGAGAAAGTTGTGGCTCCTGAATTTTTTCCTGGGAAATCTGAATAATTCCTTTAGATGATAAATCATAAACGTAATAAATACCTAAGGTAGATCGTCGAAAAATGGGTTCTACCTCGGTGGCCAAAAGAATTTTGGACTCATCATCACTGAAAGTATATGATGTGAAAAAAGGTACTTCACTGGAGGATTCCACTAGGGTCTCCACTTTTTCCAAGGTAGCGTAGTCATATTTGTCAAGGCTACTGGTTTGCGAAAAACGGTCAAAATTGAGGATGGTATACTGTTTTCCATTTTTCATGGATCGAAGCACTTGCATTTGCTCGGTTCTAAAGGTGCCATTCCAAATTTCTTTAAGTTCGATTTTTTTCTTCTGTGCGTAGGTGAGGGTCAAAAAACCTGTTAGAATCAGGTAGAGAGGGAACTTTTTCTGCATTGATGTTACGAATTGATTAAAAACTATCAAGTTTACTAATATTTCTTCAGAATCTAAACTTTGATGTTGCAAATGCAACAAGAATTGGACCATACTACTTTTCAAAAAAGAACCGAGACGCCCAATATCCTTATATTTGAACCTTCTAACCGAACACTATGAAGGCTCCTATTGAAGGCTTTTCAAGACTTACCAAAGCACAAAAAATTGAATGGATTGCAGAGAATTGCACAGAGAACCCTAAACAGACCAAGCAGATACTCAAACGTTATTGGAATTCTGACCCTGCAGTTCAAAAACTTCATGATGAATTCATAGAGAACACCATATCCAATTACTACCTCCCTTTTGCCATAGCACCCAATTTTTACATTAATGATGAATTTTATGCTATTCCTATGGCCATTGAAGAGAGTTCTGTTGTGGCGGCAGCCAGTAAAGCAGCTAAATTTTGGTTGTATCGAGGTGGTTTCAAAACTGAGATTTTGGGAACCGAAAAAGTAGGGCAGGTTCATTTTATGTTTGGTGGTGGAACAGAAAAGCTCAAAGGTTTTTTTGACAAAATAAAACAAGACCTCATTAAGAGCACCGCATCCATAACCAAGAATATGGAAAAACGCGGTGGTGGCATTACCGAAATAGAGCTTAGGGACAAAACCGATGCCATTCCCAACTATTTTCAATTGCATTGCACTTTTGAAACCTTGGATGCCATGGGAGCTAACTTCATCAACTCTTGTTTGGAGCAATTCGCTGTGACTTTAAAAGAAAAGGCTAGATCCTATTCCCTTTTTGATGAAAAAGAGAGAGACATCGAAGTTGTGATGAGTATCCTTTCCAACTATGTACCAAATTGTATTGTGAAGGCGGAAGTGAGCTGCCCTGTGGAACAACTGAACGAAGATAATCTGTCACCAGAAGATTTTGCGAAAAAAATGGTTCAAGCAGTTCAAATTGCAAAAGTTGACCCGCATAGGGCCGTTACCCATAATAAGGGTATTATGAATGGAATTGATGCAGTGGTACTGGCCACAGGCAACGATTTTCGTGCCGTTGAAGCAGGCATTCATGCGTATGCCGCCAAAGATGGTTCTTACTCCAGTTTGACCCATGCCTCGGTACAAGATGGTATTTTTAGGTTTTGGATTGAGATTCCACTGGCGTTGGGAACCGTTGGGGGCTTAACTTCAATTCATCCCTTGGTCAAGCTAGCACTAGAGATTTTGCAGAATCCTACCGCAAAAGAATTGATGCAGATTGTCGCTGTCGCCGGATTGGCTCAAAACTTTGCGGCACTACGCTCATTGGTGACTACTGGTATTCAAAAGGGACATATGAAAATGCACCTGATGAATCTCCTTAACCAAATGGGAGCCACAGAGGATGAGAAAACGAAATTGGTCAACTATTTCAAGGATAAAACTGTGACCAATGCTTCGGTAAAAGAGGCTTTGGAAAACCATAGGACCTAAATGAAGAGGGAGTTTTATAGCAATGGTAAACTTTTGCTTTCTGGGGAGTACGCTATATTGGACGGTGCCCTAGGGCTTGCCGTTCCAACAAAGTTTGGTCAATCCCTGCAGTTTGAAAACACCGAAAGCCATGTCTTGGCATGGGAAAGTTTCAACGAAAACAATCAAACTTGGTTTTCGGGAAGTTTTGATTTAAACCATCTTGATATCATCTCTACATCCGACGTTTCCACTGCGAAAACGTTAGGACAGCTATTAAAAGAAGTAAAACGACAAAACCCGGACTTTTTAAGTAACACCAAAGGAATTGATGTTACTACACACTTGGGATTTCCTCGTGAATGGGGACTGGGAACCTCATCTACCTTAATCAACAATCTAGCGCAATGGGCACAAATAGATGCTTATTCGTTGTTGTGGAACGCTTTTGGAGGCAGTGGCTATGACATAGCCTGTGCGCAGTATAATACCCCAATTATATATAGGGTAAGGAATGATCGCCCTATGGTCACTCCAGTACAATTTGACCCCCCTTTTAAGGATTCCCTTTACTTTGTGTATCTGAATCAAAAACAGAGTAGCAAAAACGCCATCCAGGCCTATCGCAAGCAATCTTTTGACAAAGAACAACTTATAGGGAACATCAATACGATTACCGAAAAGATGATAACCTGTGATTCTTTGTCCGATTTCAGGGAACTTATAGAAAAACATGAAGTACTTCTTTCAAAAATCTTAGGTTTGAAGCCTATAAAAACAAGGCTTTTTCCCGACTATGCAGGATCGATTAAAAGTTTAGGTGCTTGGGGAGGGGATTTTATTCTCGCAACTGGAAACGAAGAGGTTTTGGACTACTTTAATTCCAAAGGCTTTCAAACAATAACCCCTTACGGGGCAATGGTACTTTGAGCCATAATAATACAACAAAAAAGCCTCTTTTTAGA
>NZ_JANQIH010000261.1 GCF_028282265.1 Allomuricauda sp. | reverse complement strand
TGACCATTACCAATCCAATTCGAGCCATTATATATTGGATATAATGCAAAGTGGTGTCAATTCGTTTTTTGGTCATTTACGTTTCAAATCCTGTTTTAGCATTAAACACAACGGTCCCGTGTATGGCTTCGTTGCGGAAAAGTCCGTTGGACATTTTCCGCCGTAGCCCTAAGTTAGGGAATCAGGCTGGAATTTTCTTATGGAAAATCTGCCGTAATGAGCTATATACAATATTACCCAACGTTTTTTTCTTTTTCTTCGAACAGTTTTGCGATCCATTTATAATTGGTCAGAATGATAATCCCGAATATAATGTTCAGTCCATTTATAATCCACCAATGATAGTCCAATTGTTGTTGTAGCATTGCTCCGTCAATTTCTCCAAGTCCACGTGCAGAGATTTGCTTTTTGAACGCTAAATAACAAAAGTCCAAAAACTGTGCTATGTTGTTTGTAATCATTAAAAGTCCTATGAAAATCAGCGCAACTTTAAAAAGTCCGTCGGTTTTCAGGTTTCGGGTATCTATGATTTCGGTATCGAACCCTTTTCCAAGTCGAAACAATTTTATTAATCTGTCCGTCTGAAACACCAATAAGTAGGCAATTAGTCCATTTATTAGTAAATAGAAAGTATTGATGGATAAACTGACTGATGAAAATCCACCTGAGTATGTAAAATTGGGAATTAAGCTGAAAATGGCATTAATGAAACAATAGATTCCAAAGATTTTGATAATAACTCTGAATAAATCGGTTTTGGTCATTTTATTGGTTTTTCAAAATGTTGGATAACGGTCTCAGCCATGATTTCGTTGTTGCCTCCGACAAGTTCCAATAACTATCGGGACGAGAGGAAGGCACTGTTTAATTAATTGCTGAGTCTTTTTCGTTTGATATTAAATTTAATTAAAAATATTAGGGGTAGGAAGGTCGGAATGAATTATAGCCAATGTCAGGTCCTGTTCTTATTCCTCGTAATGTGATTTGTGATTGCTTTTTTTAGTTCTTGATACTTTGTTTGTATTAACCAATGCCCAGAATCCAATTCTAAAAACTCATATTCGTTTTTCATATATTGATGATGTTCACTAACCGAAGAAGAGCCTATGGCAATATCCTTATTTCCCCAAATGAACAATGTAGGAACATGAATATCTCCAAGTATTTCGGTTTGAACGGCAGATTTTAAAAGTTTATAATTACTTCGATAATAGTTCAGCGTGGCGGTTAATTGATTAGGCTCACTAAATACCTTCAAATAGTCTTCGATTTGGTCGTCAGGGCAATGCTCCCATAATTTTCTTAATGTTTTAAAGTCATCTTTTCTGATTTGCTCCTCTGGAAGATTTGGGATTTGAAAGTTCTTGACGTATTGACTCATTTTTATCTGCTCCTCGTCCATTACCATTGCTTTTCCAAAAGATTGGGGGTGGGGAACTGAAATTCCTGTCCAGCTTAAAATCTTATCTTGATGGTCGTGAGATAATTTCCAGCCAATAAGTGCTCCCCAATCGTGTCCAACAAGATGAAAATTTTGTTTGTTCAAGGACTTGAAAATCCCAACAACGTCTTTAGCTAATTTATCCAAACTATACTGTTCTATTTCTTTCGGACAGGCTTCTTTGCTATATCCCCGCAAATTTGGTGCAACACAGTAAAATCCTTTTTTAGAAAGACTGGACATCAGCTTTTTCCACATATATGAAGTTTCTGGCCAACCGTGTAAAAAAATCACTAGTTCATCCTCTTCCTTTCCATCAATCCGACAGTCAAAAACAAAATTGTCGACTTTAATCTTTTTGATTTTTTCCATTGTTGTTCTGAATTGCACCTAACGGTCTCGCTATGAGTAGTTGCGTTTTTTGTCGTTCAGTTTTTCCGGTTTTCCAAGCTGTTTCATAGAATCAAAAATGTTCCTTGTCTTGACCAACTCAACCAATTACTTATGGCCATTGTTAGCTACCGTTTTTCATTTCTTATTTATCTCGTACACCATTTCAACCATTCCATCTTTAAAGGCAGTTACATCCTTTAAGTGCAATGGAATTTCCTTTCCAATGTAGTCAAAGAAGAGTGTTCCGTCTCCCAAAATTGTAGGAATTATTGTGATATTTATTTCATCTGCTAATCCATGTCTTAGAAATTCTTTCGTGAGCATAGTTCCACCAACCATCCAAATGTTTTTGTATTGGTTTTTTAGTTGGTCATTTACTATTCTCCTTAAGTCACCTGAAATGAACTGTACGCTTTTTTTGTCCGATTCAAGTTCTCGTTTGGTTAGTACAAAAACAGGAACTTCTCCATATGGCCACCCCAATTCAACAGCATGTTCATAAGTCCGTGAACCCATAACGTAACAATCAATCGATTTGAGGAACTCCGAAATATAATCTTTCGTCAATTCAATTCCTTTTTCGTAATTATCGTTTGAGTGCATCCAAGAAACACTTCCATCTTTTTTGGCTATAAAACCGTCAAGGCTGGAAACCATATGAATTGTAATCTTTGAATTTTCAGTTCTCATTTCTCAAATTGTAGCTAACGGTCCGGTTATGGGTAGTTACTTTGTAATTACTTATAGCCATTGTTGTATGTCGTTTTTATAAGTTCTATTCTTAATCTCGATTCAACGTTTAATTGCTTTAGCAAAACTGGTTCCGGCAGCAGCGGCCAAACCAGTTATAGTTCCGCCTATCAAAGCACTGATTAAAATTAATGCTGTATCACTAGGCAAAGTGAAGAGTTGAGCCATTCGTGTAGGCAGATCACTTTCGCTGGCACCAGTCAAAAATCCAATGTGAATGGCCCAAAGTATAAAGCCGGCCAAAAATCCTATAAGTAATCCTGACCACTGATTCTTTAATAACAGCCCACCACAAAAGCCGGCAAGAGCAATCAAATACCAAGGACCAATTAGGGTTAGCAGAAAGCCGATAATACCAATAAGAAGAAATGTGATAAGCTTTTTCATTCATTTACGGGTTTAAATTTACTTACATGTAGGCGCCTTGAATCACTAAGAGTGTAGTGAAGATCTAGGTCTATGTACTCGCCATTAGCCCAAGGTTCGGTCATGTTACCGTACCATGGGCTTCCTGGATTACCACTTTGTCCCCCTGGTAGAGCCGCTAAAATTTTAACTTTGCTAGAGTCAAATTCAACAATAAAGCGGACTGCTGGCCCAATTCGTTTACCAATCATATTCACAATGCTCCAGTCGCCTCCAGTGAATATGTTTTCCTGGCTAAGGGGCTTAAGCTGAGTCAAGTGTATTAGATGAGTCCCTCTTACGTTGGACCAATTAAAATCCATGTCTTGGTTTTGTTCTCGCCACTGGTTGATTTCACTAATCATTTGCTTGTATGCAGCACGGATAAGACCTTCTGCATCTTCTTTTTGAGGTGTGCTTTCTATATCCCACCACTTTAAGTTTGGAAATTCCCTGAGGAGCTTATAAGTTCTGTAATTGCTCGGTTTGACCATGAGTTTCTGATGGTTTACCAATTCGTCCCAAGCCAATTCATTAATAGCTTTATTCCAGAGACTGAAGTATGCTGGTGCAATAAGTTGTGGTTCCGCTTTTAAGTTCCAATTTTTCAGTTCATCAAAGATTTCTTGCTCCTGTTCATTCAAAGACTCGTAATTCAAGGAAGCCAAAAGATATTCTAGATTTTCATAAGCTTCCATGTTGAAGATGTCCAATTGTAGTTGTTTCATTTCATCACTGGTGATGGACGCATCTGAACTCAAGGTCTGATTTATTCTCCTGTTTCGTTTCGTTTCATAGGTAAAGGCCCTGATGGTATAGGGATAGGTAGAATCGACCGGATACTGATTGGAACTACTTACAAAGCCTCGGTCAGGGTTTAGTTGTTGTATACGATGCTCATAAGGAATAAAATCGTTCCAAATATTGGCGCTTTTGGTTCCATCTCTTAGAAAGAGGCCTTCATTTCCTTGGCGTACCAAATACCGACCACCAACAATCATTCCGATGGTTCCTTTCGCATGAGCAAAGCCCCAATTTTGATGAGGGCTATCATATTTTTCAATCGCTTTGGAAAAGGCTTCCCAATTTTTGGCTTTTGCCATTTCTAAAATAGCTATAGGTACCCTGCTTGTGTCCTGGCCAATCCAACGGTATGCCCATGCCTCATTCTTTTCAGCACTCAATTTACTATGGTTAGCAATTACTCCGAAGGGTGAGTAATAAATAGTGTCAAAAGCAGAAGGTTTTCCCTTGATCTTTATCTCTTCAATGGATTGGGTAATGTCTAATTCCTTGTCGTCTACCCATATTTTGGTTTTGGAATCATCCGTAAATTTCACCTTATACCAATCTACCAGATCGCGAAAAGCATTCGTGCCTCCATAAGCAATACTATCGTTTACCCCATACAATGTACCTGGCACTCCAGCTATAGAACTTCCTAAATAGTTTGCATCCGGTGAGCTCAAATGGTTGATGAAAAATAAACTTGGAAGATCAATACCTAGGTGAGGATCATAAGCGAAGAGGGTATTCCCTGTTGCTGATTTTTTTGGAGCTACAACCCAGTTGTTTGAACCGCTCTGGGCAGGCGCTTTTATGGACTCTTTCAAATCTGAGGGAGCACGAATAATATCTGTAGGCTCATTTTCATGAACTATGGGGTTAAAACTCCAACTCCCAGGCTCAAACACTATAGGCTCCTCCCCAGAATCATAACCACCGTATAATAATTCCCAATCAGAATATTCAAAGGTGTCAATAAAATTGCTATACTCGATATCGTGATTTCGTGTATTAGATCGATTGGCCATATAGTTAGCTATTCGTATGGTACGAAGAGCAGACCAGGGTTCCGGCTCCATGTCCAGAAGCCTGTATTCCAAAGGCCAATCTTTTTCATCAAGGCTGAACAGATAGGCATTAACTCCTTTGGCGTATTGTTCATAAGTCATTTTAGCAAATGGATCTTGCATTGTAGCTGCAAATATTTTTTGAGTGCCTAGTTCCATGCCTTTCCGTCTGGTATTGAGATCAACAGCCAGAGTGGCTTCTCCTACTATCTCAGAAAGCCTTCCTTCGGCAGCCCTGGTGACAAAATCCATTTGCCAGAGGCGCATACTGGCTGTAACGTAGCCTTGCACAAAATAGAGGTCTTCATCGTTTTGAGCATAGATGTGGGGAATCAGATTTTCATCCCAAACTACCTTGACCTCATCCTTTAAATTTTCATTAATTACTTCTTCTGGAAGCTCAGGAATTTCACCTTCGAGCAATCGCCAAAAGCCATGGGAAGGACTCACTATTTTACCGATGGCTGGTAACTGTCCAATAGGGTTATTTAAAAAATAGCATAATGCTATTGTTATAATTGACCATATGAGAAGTGATAGGTAGCGCATTGGTTTAATTGTTATTTATAGTATCAATTTTGCTCATCGATAATGACATACAACAGTCTCGACTATGATTTCGGCGTGGGAAATCCTTTAGGATTTTTCAAGTTCGGAATCCCGCCGTTTTAAAGATAGAATTTTTCAATCAGGGTAGAAGGGAAAGCTGAATTATAGCCTTTGTAGTGTGTAGTTAGTTTTTATATTCCTTCATAATCTTTTTCATCCTTCGGATATCACCGTTTGCCCGAAATTCATTTACGGCATATGGCGTATTCTGTAAGGTTATAATTTTCCAATTATCATTTTCCTTTTGGAATACAAGCAATGGAACTGCATCAGGTTCAACAGGGCTGCTTTCTCCTTCTTTAATGACCGAGCCTGAACAATGAACTAGAGCATAATCCGCTCCAATAAACCGGATTTTATCAATTTTTAAATCCCAAATAGTGTTCGCATAGAATTCCTTGAAAATAATATTATGGCCAAAGGCTATCTCTTTTTGCCCATTTAACCTCATTCCGAACCAAACAGTAAAATCGGCTTTTTCATGGAAGTTGGAAGCAAATAATTCTGCGTCTCCCTTGCTCCAGGCTTCAACCAGTTGATTAACAACCATTTCAATTTGATCGTTTGCGCCGGTTTCATTGGACTCTTGAGCGCTTAAAAATGTTCCAAATAAAAGAGCAAATAGTATCACTAAATTTTTCATAGTCAGGGATTTGATAATTACACACAACGTTCCCGGCTATGATTTCGTTGTGGAATCATCCGCAGGATTATTCCGCCGAAATCCAGCCGTTTTAAAGATATAGATTTTCGATTAGGGTAGCAGGGAAAGCTGAATTATAGCCATTGTTGTGCTTTCGTACTTCTTCAAGCATATTCATTCCACACAAATTCGTTATGATTTTTCGGATTCCGATTTTTTAAAGCAACTCCAAATTTATTCAGTGAAGCTGGCTCAGCTTTCAGGATAAATTTCACTTCAAATTTTGTCTGTTCATCCCCATTGTTCCAAGCATCTATGCTTAGAGCAGATGGTCCGTTCTTTAAATAGCAGTAAGCTTTGATTTTAAGATAAGAAGCGTATTTGTCGTCTTTCATTCCACGTTCAAATACAATTTGGTCATCTATATTCTCTGGAAATTTAGTTAATCCACTTGCAAAATTTTGAAACTCATCATCATATCCATAAAATTCGATTCCAACGGAACAAATTCCATTATCCGCAAAAAAATGGTAGTGAATTAAATCATCTCCATCATCAATACTAAGTACTTGAATCTTAATCACAGTTTTTCATTAGTATGAAGCACAACGGTTTGGCTATGGCGTGTGGGGTTTTTGAAAACGAATTTATCTGCTGTGCAGAAAGCTCGTTTTGAGTTCTAAAGTTTCTTACGTACTTGTCCGCCCCATATGTTATAGCTCATGTTGGCGCATCGTGTTTTTTTATTCTTTTTCTTTTTTCAGAATCATGAGTCCCTCTGTCATGGCAAATGCGAAATGAAGTATTGTCGCAATTGTCCCAGGTATTTGAGCGTCAATGGCTACAAATGTGTCAGTCCAGAAAACCATGTTGGCTGTCCCAAGGGTCAAGTGGATGAAACAGGCAAGTAAGTTCCAAAATCTCAACTTGTCAGTCATCTTGGCTGCTCTGATGAAAACAATACCAAAAAGTCCTGCGAGTATGAAACCCTCGAACATTCCAATGGCTCCCAATGGCTCGTCATGGAGTTGCTTTAGTATTCCGTTACCGGTAAAGCGCCCAACTATTGTCATGATGGCTTGAAGAAAGCCAACAATAACAAGGAACCACCCATTAATTGCTAGTATTCTCTGTCGTGTCATTGTTTGTTCTTTTGTATATGCGCCAACGGTCTCGGCTATGATTTCGTTGCGGCGATTTTCGGAAGGAAATTGTCGGTTAGAAATCGGGCCGTCTTAAAAGTTAACTGGTTTAAATTTAGCCAGAATACAGCAATGAATTATAGCCATTGTTAGCGGTAGTTTTTTCCTTTTTTTATAGTCAGAAGTATTATGAAGAAAACTAGAATGCTGTGAATCACAAGGATTAATGGATATCCAAACAGAAATCCCAATCCGTATTCGTCATGTCCGGTGATAATTTTAGAATGATTTAGCCAAAGAATTGAGTATACAATTAAAATTATGGCGTTGATAATTATATATCTGATTAGTTGATTTCTTTTATTGACTATAAAAAATCCGTATCCCCACAAAACTAGGCCGAGAATAAGTAAAAGAAGATAAATAAAGAAGCTCATTTACAGTTTTATAGAATTGCCGCTAACGGTCTAGGCTATGATTTCATTTTGGTGTGGCACAAAACCACCATGAATTATAGCCAATGTTGGTGGTAGTATTTATTCATTAAATGCTTTTTTCACCTCCATTTTTATAATTCTGTCAATTCGTCTAGTGCTGAACATTATAAAAATCAAAATAATTCCAATTATCGAAAGAATATCAACTCCAATTAGAAATTTCTCAATTATTTTTCCTTGATATTCAATTAATCCGATTGCAATAGCAATAAGAGGAGCTGTAGAAAACACTCCGAAAGAACCTATTCCAAATAAAGACCTTTTTACTTTCATACTTTTCGAGGATTCTAGTTTATGATTGAACTTTTGCCAATTCATACTATTATTTTTTAAAGTGTAATTATTTCTTAAATAATTCCCTATTTTCATGTAGCTCAGAGTATTATTTTTCATAGTTACAGCCAAAAAAAGTGCCAATGGAGGCAGAACTAAAGCAATCAGACTATTCTCGCTCACTGCAAGTCCTAATAAAACTCCAGATACTGTCAGGTTGATGTTTCGTATCATAAAGTGAATGCCAATGCGTTTTAGAATCTCTTGCCTAAGAGCATCGTATTCGTATTCAGGATTTATCTTTCGCTTATCTTTCATGAATAATCTTGACCGAATTCCCCGTTGATGTTGGTCATTTATATTACCACCAACGGTCTCGTGTATGATTAGTTGCGGACCTTTCAAGTAGGCTGAGCGCTGTCCAAGCCAAGAAAATGTCCGCCTGACCTTAAAGATAATTGATTGCAAGGATTTCCCGAAATGGAAATCCTTGCAATCAATTAATTATACACTGTGTTTCGGCTAGTTTATAAGTCTGTATGAAATTGCTCTTTCAGCAAGAAGTATGATTAGTCCACGATGTTTTTTTTCAGGTTTCTTTCCTTGTTTTAGCAGCGACAAAATTTCCCCAAATTCCTCTGACCAACCTTTTTCTTTTAAAGAACTATCTAAAAAACCCTTTGATTTTTCCTTGTTAGAGTACATCATTAAAAAGTCTACTGCTCTGCAGTGAAAATCAAATTCCCTTGGTAGTATCCCGTTGAATTCTGTGGCAAGTTTTTCAGGATGCTCAAATTTATCGAATGCTGTAAGAGCATTTTCTTTTAGGAGGTGCGCAATCTCAAGAGGATGAATTTTTATTAAATTCCATCGAATCCAGTTATTCTTAGCTGAGATGTATCCTGGGTGAAACGATGTGACCAAATTATCCTGTTCATTGGATTTAAAATACCTATTCCTGAATTCACCCATTTCATCAGAGGTCACAGCGCAAGTAATGTTCATATAAACCTTTTTCCCAGTTTGATTAAACCTACCTGTATTTAAAAAGATAAGAAAAGAGAAATCTCCATTTTTACTTTTTCCAATTAACAATCTTTTGGATTTCAAATATTTGAATCCATACAAGGAAAGTTCTTTCCCTATTATATCACATCCATCTCTAAAAACCTTTTTTGGTTCTTTGTTGAAATCAGTCCATGGTTTTAGTCGGAGTGATAAAAATTTAATTTTTTGGAGAAAGCTCATTTTTTAAATTAGCCACGACGGTCTCGGCTATAACCCTGTGGCCAGCGCCAGACATTTTTTAATAAATTCAAGTTAGGAAAAAATGGCCAAGCGTAAGCCATGCGTTATAGTCAATGTTTTCGGTTCGTGGTTTTTCAAAAGCTCAATTCCCCTTAGCTATTACTATACCCATCCAAGTTCATCAAACCGTTTATTTGAACAAGTCAAAAAAGAGACCAAGAAAAACACTATGCCATAAATAGCCCCAAGCAGAGGCTTTTTGGTAAAGCGATGGACCACAGAGTGTAACAGTTTACCGCTTTAATCGTCTTTAAAAAAACCAAACTAAAAAATGAAAAAGGAAATAAGGTGCGCTTTTCTAGCACTTGCCGTTGGTGTTTTTTCCTTCGCACAAAACCCATCCAGAGATTTCGCGATTATTACCGGTAAAATGGACATTAATTGGTCCAAGTCCATTAAACTGTCAACAGGTCCTATTACCCTCATAGACCCATGGATCAACAGACTTTCTGCAGGCGATACCTTGGTAGACCTTTCTAAAGAAGGTGATTTCAAAATAAAACTTCCCATTTTAAGCCCTGGCTTTTTCTCCATTTCGCATGAGAACAACAAGGTGGAATTGTTTATTAGTCCCAATGACTCTTTGTTTATCAACTTCAGTGCTGACCAAGTTGTAACGGGAACGAGTGCTGCAATCAACAATCATTTACAATCTTTAAGAGACCTCATAAATTCAAATAGAAGATTTATCAACGGCATGGATTTCTACGAGCGGTCTTCCAAAGATGTTGATGTTGTTTTAGACTCCCTTGAGACAATTTATTCGGCAAAACACAATGATTTTAAAAGAAATCATCCCGTTGTTGAAAGCTTTGATAAAAAGGTTTTAGCTGATTTTTCTTATCGTAGGAAACTATACAAGTTAGTTCATCCAGCCATATATAAAGAGCGTACCAATTCTAATTTGTCCATTCCCGAGAACTATTTTCAAAATATCGCCGAAGGAAGTTTTAACGACCCAGACTTACTAAAATCACTCGATTATGTGCTGTTTTTAGACAGTTATCTAGATATACAATCGGCCGGAATATATAAGTATGATGTTTATTTCGAGGCGCCTATCGAAAAAATCCATACAAAGTATAAGCAAATTCAGCAGTTAAATGCACATCAAGCCATTAAGGATTATCTGTATCATCAGCATCTAGATAAGAGCATAGACAATTACGGGGTGTCCTATCTCGGTGATTTGCCCACGAATTTCAAAAATGACTGCAAAAATGCTGACTATGTGAACCAAATTATACTTCGCTATTCTGAAGGAAAAAAACGAAGAGAAGAAGCCAGTGAGATAAAAATATACAAGACTGTAGGGGATATAGAACTTGAAGCACACATTTTCTATCCACAGGATTTTAAACCCTCTGATAGTCGAGCGGCCTACGCATTTTTTCATGGTGGGGGCTGGTCGATAGGCATACCGGAATGGGGCTACAAGAACTGTGAAAAATATAGCGGGAAAGGAATGGTGGCCATATCGTTTGAATATCGGTTATTGGATGTTCACAACTCTAATCTATTGGACTGTGTAAGAGATGCGAAATCCGCAATTTCATGGATAAGGGAACAGGCAAAATCACTTGGAGTCGACCCCAACAAAATTGTGGCAGCTGGCTTTTCGGCCGGGGGGCATCTGGCAGCATGCACGGCCATATTAAATGACTACGAAGACGATTCAAAATCCGGGTTGAGTAAAAGGCCCAACGCCCTGATTGTTCACTCGGCATCGTATAATACTCTAAAGAACAATTGGTTCAACAAGAGGTCTGGAAACAAGGCAAAATCAATATCCACCTTTCATCAACTCGGGGAAAATTTAGTTCCTGCCATATTCTTTCATGGAACTGAAGATCATTTGGCCCCCATAGATGAATTTAACGAGTTTAAGAATAAAATGGATTCACTGGGCAATACGTATGAGTACGAAATATTTGAGGGGGTGGGACACTTTTTTAACAATAGCGCGGCTCGCAAAAAAGTTGGGCTAATGACCGATTCTTTCTTATCAAAATTGGGGTATTTGCAATAAAAGTTTTCTCAGAAGTAGATTTGTAAGTTGTGTTTCCCTGGTCATCATGAATCGAATTGCTGGATTGTTGACTAGCAAAAAACCAAAATTTCGTTGTACAAAAGTCTTGGATACTTTAGATGAATGAGATACATAACACTGAAACGCAACATGAGGGGATAATGTTGACTGAATAAAGACAAGAAAGCGACCCTAATGGGTCGCTTTTTATTGTAATGAAGTCCATACTTCCAAGTTAACGCTGAATTACCATTTGGGTTTGTAACTGGGTTCCTCGCTTGTCTTCCGTTTTAATAAAATAGTTGCCCACCGGAAGCGTATTCACGTCCATCACAAAAGAACTGGACGCTCTCGCTCCTGTCGGCTCAAATGTTCTGACCAAGCGACCAAGCATATCAAACACCATAATTCTTCTTATCTCAGTTCCATTTTCAATAATTGCTGTTGTCTCGACATTTGCTGGATTGGGATAAATTTTCAAGGCGTTATCAGAAACCTCCCTTGCAAAAGCGGCTGTGGATAGAGAATTGTTTAGACTAAATGATAATGATAAGGGAGTTCCCTTGGTTCCATTAAGATTATCTTCAGTATAGGGTATGGCGCTGAGGCTATAACTTCCTTCGCTAAAGATTCTACCTGAATAGTTTCCACTTGAATCCCCAAACAATGCATACGGTTCTACATTCTCGGTTCTGGTATTGGTCAAGTCCCCAGAGATTTGAAGTAGTACACTTTCCACATCACTACTCGCTTCGGCCCTTACATTTAAGTTTGTTGTCGGTAGGGAGTCCAAATCAAGGAAAATTCCATCAGTTAACGCTATGATATCCGCATTGGTATCCGCATCAACCAAAATCAACGCGGTAATTTCATTGACACTACTCGGATTATCGACCACGCTGAAATTGACGGTTAGTGGAGTTCCTATGTCACCACTACCATTGCTGCCAGAGTAGGCAGTAGCTGTAATCGTATAATCCCCTACGGAGAAATCGTTTCCTGAGAAGTTTGATGATGAATCCCCGAACAGCGCATAGGGTACAATGCTTTCAGTCCTATTAAAAGATAATTCGCCCGATAGTTCCAAAAACACACTGCCTGTATCATCGGTGGCAACAGCCACGATGCTCAAACTAGAGGTGGGCAAAGTGGCAATATCGACAACCAAACCCTCCGTTAGCGGTTGAATAATCTCGTCATTCTCGGCATCTACCAAGCTAAATCCTAGAATTGTAAGCTCAGATGGTGATAAATCCATCCCAACAACAATCGGATCGTGATCAGAATTTCTAAAGGGTACGCTCCCATCAAAAATACTTGGGTCACGACCAAAATCTAGATTGTAATCTATGGCATCCGGTTCGTTTGAGTTTACCGCCCATTCCGTGGCCCCGCTAATTTGGGTCAATAAGGTGGTATTTGCCATGGCATAGTCCAACGTCCCTATCTGTCCATCAAACACAAAGGATGCCGCCGTAGGGCCGACAAACAACTGGGCCAAATCAACGTAACCTTCTCCTTCTAAAAAGATAATAGGGTCTTCTTCCGGATAGGCATTTAGGTCTCCGAGTATGATGATATCTTCATCTCCACTACCCGTTGGGTCGGTATCCAACCACGCATCGAGTGCAATGGCCCCGTTCAGTCGGGTTTGATTGCCGTTTCCGGCTCCATCATTGATATCTACATCTCCCGTAGGTGAGGTTCCAGGGCTACCTTTCGATTTGAAATGGTTGACCACTGCCGTGAAAACTCCACCTGTAGCCAATTCCTTGAATGTAACCGCCAATGGTACGCGATTAGTACTGGGTCCATCAAAAACCGCAGGTAAATCTCCCAATCCCAGGGATGGTAAATCAGCATCGGTCAAAATCTCAACGGAAGTTCCCTCAGCTATGGAAACTGCAGTGGTTTTGTAAATAAGGCCTACGGCAATTGCGTCATCGCCCACAAATTGACTTCCCGGGTCCACCCATTGATAGGTATCTGCACCAACAATGGCATTTAGTTCATTTACCAGATTTTCAATAGCCGTACCCGGAGCACCGGCCAAAAACTCATTTTCCAATTCAACAAGACCGATCACATCAGCATCTAAAGCAATCAAGGCATTGACCAGTTTTTCATTTTGCCTGTCAAATTCCGCTGTTGCCGGATTGATTCCAAACGCCGTTAAATCATTGGCTCCTCTAGGTTCAAGTCCGACCGAGGTCAAGGGCATACCATTTCGGGGAGTTTCATCATCCAAAGTGGTAAAGTAGTTTAGAACATTTAAGCTGGCCACTTTTAAGGTTCCCCCTACCTCTTCAGGTGCATTTTGACGGAAATTGACTTTTTCAAAAGTGTTTTCCCCGTTCTGGGTGGCCCTTACCCTCCATGTGGCCTGGCTGGCATTGTTTCCTGCCCATTGATAGCTCAATACACCAGAAAGTCCATTGATGGTATCCCCCATTCGGATATCTGTGGCAGTTGAAAAAGTGGGGCCAAATCCATCAAGGTTGCCAATAAGGGTATTTTGCTGGTTTAAACCATCGTCATAGGTGATGGTTCTAGCTCCGTTTGATTCCAAATGAGCAGTGAATCCGGTAACATCTGGCGTGTTGGTTTGCGTAAACTGTACTAGACGTCCCCCTTCACTGAGTTTGATTTCATTAAATCGGTCCAACTGAAACATTTCGGTAATGGTCAAGGTTTGCGGAAATCTCACCAACATGCCTTCATAAGCTTCCAAGTCCGGAGCAATATCTCCTGCTTGGTCCACAATGGTTCCAGTGGATGGTAAGGAAATTGTCGCTGGAGATGGCAAGGTGTTTCCAGAACTGATGATTGTGATATTGGTGATTTGGTCAAGCTGGGTTTCGTTGAAGAACTCGTCAACGGTTCCGGTTACCTGAACCAAATCCCCCACATTAATATCATTGGATGTGGGCCCGTTTCCTTCAAAAATAAAGATACCTTCGGAAGTCAATGGGTCTGTATCTGCATCAGAATCCTCCTCTTGGAGATAAAATCCTCTTAAATCTCTTGAAGTATCCGCATCCCCATCTTGAAAATCGCCTACCACTATGGCCTCAACAGTGACCACTTGGCCATCCAACAAATTCAAATCGGTCGTACCCTGTATGGCATGAATCAAGGTGGTCTCACCTGGTTCTATAACATCAGGAACATTGCTGAAGCCTGGTGTATCTAAAGAAACATCTCCGAAATCCAATGTCTGGAAATTTCCGGTTCCATCTTCCTCCCTGGCCAGACCCGCCGGGGTGAAATTACCATCGGGACCAAAAATATTCGTGCTGTATGAAATATCAGCGGTTCCATCCCCGTCGACAAGTGAAACCGAATCAATAATAGTACCTATATCACTATCCAAAGTGCCATCGTTATCAGCATCCAGGTCACTTCCTTGGGTACCATTAAAATTTTGAACCAGTAAAAAAGTGGTTGGGGAACCGAAGAAATCGAAGCTTTGGATAATATCCGTCGGATCTAATTCTGCATCAGGAATAGCGGTGGCAATATCGGCATTAGCCAACAAAAAGACTCCGTTAGCATCCGTGCTACCCGAAGAAAGATCAAATGCAAAATCAACCTGCCCCGGTTCAAACTCACCTGAAAGCACGACAATGGACAAACCTGATAAAGAGGCGTTGGGATCTCCGAAGACCTCTACGTAGTTACTCACATTGTCCGAGGAGCCTCCCGTGGATATTCGAAGTTCATTCAACGCCACATTTGGCAAGGGAACATCATTTCCACTGAAGGGTGTTCCATCAATCAATGTTCCTGGAGAAAACAATGCTCCACCCGCACCTGTTGCGGTTGAATGTTGTACAAAGTTCCCTGTACGATCTGGGTCTCTAGTCAGGGATTGGTTACTACCACCTTCGCTACCATAGGTTTGGATAGCCACATCTTGAACACCATCATTGATAGTGACCGTATCGCCTCCATTGTTCAACCCCAATGCGCCGCTACTTGCCGTTTGTACCACAGCACCTCCAAAACTGCCGGTCGGTGTGTTGCCCCCAAACACGACTATCGCCTGATCAGGGTTTAGAATCGTATTGATAGGAAAGGTATGGCGTACCAAAACCCCATCCGAAAGGGTCCAACCCGAAATATCAAGTGGGGACGCTCCGGTATTGACCAATTCTACAAATTCGTCCTGCGTGGCGTCTCGAATTCCATCGCCATTGGCGTCTCCTGAAAGATCACTGGCGGGGTCAGCGTGAATTTCATTGATTACAATAGAGACCAAGGGAGCGACGGCATCATCATCTTGAATGGTTCCATCGGCGGAAACAGGCCCCAAAGTCTCCCCGTTGGCTGGATTGGAAAGTGTAACCGTAAATAGTTCATCTGCTTCTTCAACCGTGTCACCGGAAACAGCGATATCAATGAAGCCTTCGGTGCTATCAGCAGCGAAATTCACGGTTCCGCTTGGTAAAACTCCACCAAAATCGGTTGCGTCGGCTTCTCCACTCGTAACTGCAAAATCAACGGAGGTGGCACCTGTAGTATCTCCCGATCGTGTAACTGTGAAAACAAAACTGGTTGTACCCGCATCGCCTTCTTCCTTATCGGCGTCAGTGGCAACAATTCCAATAGTATTTTGCACAACACCTCCTACGGATGGATTGATGACACCAAAGGTATCTGTACCTATTGTCGGGTCCGTATTGAACACCGCAGGAGTTACATCCATTCCAAAAATGTCGAACACCTGGCCACCATCAGGGTCATTGATTGCATATAAATCCCCGACACTGGCATCCCTGAAAATCAACCTTGGTTCGTCGCCTGTAAATGCAAAATCAATGCCCCCCAAATCCGTGCCATATAAGGGTTCACCAGTTGCATCAGGAACTCCAATAGCATCGAAGACATCGCCAAAAGTGGATACATCATCGGCTACGCCATCGTCATTGGTATCAATATCTGTAGAAGTATCTCCTGTGAAATCTGAAAGTAAGGCAACGGTGAATGATGGGTTTTCCAAATCTGGAACCGAAACGGTCAATAGACCATTTGCATCGAAAGTTCCAGAAACTTCTGAGGCACGATCTACCACACCGGGGTTCCCCAAATCACTTTCAATGCTAATGAACCATCCCGAGAAAGCTTCCCCAGGATTACCACTCAGCTCTATCGTCACCAAACTTGGGTCAGTTCCAGCAGGATTGGGCTGGAATTCACTTATCAATGGAGCAGAAGTAGTTATTGCATCTCCTGTAACTTCGATAAGGTCTATGGCAATATCCTCGTCACCGGCATCCAAACTAATGGTAATACGAACATCCAAAGTAGTGCCCGTTCCTGAAATGGCATTCCCAAATGATGTGAACATGGATGTTACCGGAGCACCGTCAGCTGTACCGTCGAAGTCAGTATCGATTCCTGGTTGTTGGTTAAAAGCGTCACCATCATCAATTTCGGCAATGGCCAATAAATTTTGAAAACCACCACCATCAATTTGATATTCCACCGTCAAGAAATCAGAATCATCCCAGTCTTCATTGCTGTCACCTGCATCGTCTTCCGCAAATAGCGCATTGAAACTTAGATTTTCAAAGTTCGAGATATCGATTCCTGAGAAGGACAAGGTCTGTTCGGCTGCACTACCCTCTCCATCAATATCCTGGGCAGCAAAGTAAAAACTACCGTCACTACCTGTCACAACATAGGAGCCAGAGATGTTGCTCCCATCTGTGCGTGTAAAAAAGTCATTGAAGCCATCGCTAAATTCGGTTACTGAGGTGGTATACCGAGTACCGTTACCATCCGTTTCAAAGGACTCGCTCAAAAGGGTGGATTGTGCACTTAGCCAGCCACTTGAGAGTAAAGAGATAAACAATAAGCATCTTAAAGTAATTTTCATCATATCTGTGAGGTTTATTGGTGTTGTTCTGATGAATTTTCGGAAATGTGGAAATGACGACATATTCATTCGAGTTCCGAATATTCCTTACGGGAATCGGAACTTTATCATAAGGCGAACATTTATCCAAAAAGGATATTTCCAAAACTTTTGAGAAATTCAATTAAACAGGGGGAAAAGAACTTTGTTCCAATTTCTAAATTACAGGAAATGCCATTCCACTAACCTCACCCAACAATATGTTGAAGGAAGGTTAACATTCGGATAATGTTATGATGGGCTTTGTCATTTTTATGTTATGAAAGTGATTTATCCCCAAAATGTCATAACTTTAAAAGAGAGCCCGGAAGTAAAGTACTGACCCTTTGCCCGACCAAAATATAAAACACTGCTATGCGCTTCATTTTGACTTTTGTTTTTACCCTCTCCATCTCATTGAATCTCGTATCACAAACCATGGATTCCTCAAAACTTTATGAGATCATAAAACAGGAAGCGGATACGGTCATGGTAACTGGGAATTCGTACCACTTTGTCATTAATGAGAATATGTTGGTTTGTATTTATGATGAAAATGCCAACAGAATGCGGATTATTTCTCCTATTGTTGAAAGAGAAAGAATAAGCGAAGAAGAGCTTCTGAATGCACTGGTCGCCAATTTTCATTCTGTGCTCGATGTAAAATACGCACTAAGTGACGAGATATTGTGGTCTGTGTATGCGCATCCGCTCAGGGAACTCAGCGAACCTCAGGTCATCGATGCCATTCAACAGGTATATGCCGCTGCCTTGACTTTTGGAAGTTCATATTCCAGCTCGGGATTGGTTTTTCCCGGAAACACCAAAAAGGTGGAAAAACCCAAACCAAAACCTTTGAAAAAGACCTAAAAACTGTATTTGGGAACAAATCCAACCACGCCTTCATAAAACTTGTAAATCTCAAGGAAATCCCCTTCCATATTATCCGTAGTAAAGAAGGGTTCCGCAATCTTAACCTGTTTTTTACCGAAGTCGAAAGCGACAAGAACAATAGGTACATCAGCTTTTTTTGCGATGTGGTAAAAGCCCGTTTTCAATTTTGTCACTTTTTTACGGGTACCCTCAGGGGCCAATGCAAACCGAAATATTTTCCTTTCCCTAAAAATTTGCACAACACTTTCAACAGTGTTCGAGCTTTGGCTTCTATCTACAGGAGCACCACCAGTGATTCTAAAAAACCATCCGAAGGGAGGTTTAAATAGGCTCTTTTTGCCGATGTAATTAATCTGTTCATTTATCACACTTCGCACAAGTAGACCAAGAAAAAAATCAATCCAGTGCGTATGTGGAATTACAACGACAACGCATTGGTCAAGTTTAGGAAAACTTCCAACCATTTTCCATTTAAATATTTTGAAATACAAGAAACGTGAAAACCAGGTCATTGGTTTGGTTTAAGGAGGTAACGGTTGTTAAACTTGATTAAATCTTCTGAAAGAGTTTCTGCACCTGAGAAGCTTCAATCTTTGAACGCCAATCTTTGCCCAGGGCATTTTCCCATAGGGCCTCCATACCAAAAGTAATATCTGTCAAAATATCAAAATCGTTCTGTGTAAGATCAGCGCAAACTTGTGTGGGCAACTTAACTTCATGTTTTTCCATCATTTGATGAAAAAGCTTGACCCCTTCGGGATAGAAATGCTCTAAATGCTGAAAAACCAAACAGTTTCCCAAACCATGTTTTATGCCCAATAAATAGGAAAGACCATAACTCATCGCATGGGCTATGCCAACTTGGGAATAGGCGATGCTCATGCCCCCGTGCCAAGAAGCCATCATTAACTTGTCTTGACTTTCAACTTCGGAAAGATCGCCCAAAAAGACCTCTTTGCACAAATCATAGGCTTTTTCGCCATAACTCTTGCTGAAGGCATTGATATAGGTTCCTTTTAAGGATTCCACACAGTGGATAAAACAATCCATTCCGGTATAAAACCATTGTTCTTTCGGAACGCTCTTTGTCAGTTCTGGGTCCAAGATTACTTGATCGTAGGTAGTATAATCCGAATTAATGCCCAACTTTTTTTGAGGGCCCAGTAAAACGGTAGTTCTTGAAACCTCGGCACCCGTACCGCTAATTGTTGGAATACCCACATGATATAGGGCAGGTCTATTGACGAGGTCCCAACCTTGATAATTTTCCGCCTTTCCCGGATTGGTCATTAATATGGATACGGCTTTTGCTAAGTCCAAAAGGGTTCCACCCCCTATCCCAACAATACCGGATGGAAGTTCTTCAAACTTATTCTTGATTCGATTTACAAGGGCATCAACCTGTTGTGTTTTTGGTTCTTCCTCAGCAGAAACAAAAATCACCTCATCGTTGAAAAGAACGGGAATTCTAGCAAGAAAATCCGGATTCTCAAAATAATCATCAACCAAGAAAATAAAGGGAGCTTCGGCGTTCTTTCGTTTTGACATAAGAATATCACCCAACTGGTCAAAACTGCCCCTGCCAAAAACTACCCTCGGTACCATGGGGAAGTTCCTAAAAGTGGTCTTACCCACGGACATCACATCTTTTTTCTTCAAATCAGCCAAACCTCATTAATTGTTCAAGTACTTTAGAATATCACGTAAACTACTGAGCTTCAAGTGGTCATTCACCCGCTCATCGCCAGAAACCATTTCATGGGCCCAGGTTGTATGAAATGGCACATGTACTGCTTTTGCCCCAATGTTCAATATAGGCAATACATCGGATTTTAACGAATTTCCTATCATCAAAAACTCTTCCACTTTAATGTTGAGATGGTCCAAAAGGTTTTTATAATTATGCTCTTTTTTGTCGCTCAGCACCTCCACATGGTGAAAATATTTAGATAGACCCGACTTTTCGAGTTTACGTTCTTGATCTAACAAATCTCCTTTGGTAAGCACAATAAGTCTATAGCGATTTTCCAATTTTTGGAGTACCTCCTCAACGCCGTCCAAAAGTTCCACGGGGTGTGCTATCATTTTTTTTCCCAAATCCAATATTTGGGAAATGGTTTCTTGGGAAACATTACGATTCGAAAGGTCAAGAGCTGATTCAATCATCGACAACATAAAACCCTTGATTCCATAACCATAAAGCTCGAGATTGTCCATTTCCATCTTGAACAACTCCTGATCTATCTTGTTTTTGGTCTCGTATTCTTCCAGCAGTTCTGCAAAGCGTTCCTCGGTTTCCCTAAAATAGGTCTCATTCACCCATAGGGTGTCATCCGCATCAAATCCAATAACCTTAATCCCGGTATAATCTATTTCCATACTTTTCTTGCTCTATCCAAATCCTCTGGAGTATCAATTTCTATTCCTGTAACATGGGTCTCCACCATTTTGATTTTTTTGCCATATTCCAAAAACCGAATAGCCTCAATTTTTTCCTTTGCCTCCAAGGGCATCATGGGCAAACGTTGAAAATCGAGCAAGGCTCTTTTTCTGAATGCATATATACCTTTGTGTTTGTAATAGACAACTTCAAGGGACTCATCCCTAGGGTAAGGAATCGGCGAGCGCGAAAAATATAGCGCAAAATCGTCCTTATCAACGATTACCTTTACCGTATTGGGGTTTGAGATTTCATCCCAATCTGTTATAGGCGTCATCAAGGAAGCCAAGTCAATTTCCTCTTTCTCGTCGTTGTGAAAAACGTCTATCACTTTGGAAAGACTTTCGGAGTCAATAAACGGTTCGTCACCTTGAACATTGATAACAATATCAACATCCAAATCCATTACGGCTTCGGCAATTCGGTCGCTGCCGCTTTCATGTTCTTTTTTGCTCTTGATTACTTTCCCACCAATATTGGCTATTACATCAAAAATAGTATCGCTGTCGGTAACGACGTAGACCTCATCAAACAATCCGGTCGCTGAAGCCGCCTCATAAGTTCTTACAATCACGGGTTTGCCTCCCAAATCTTGCATCAACTTGGCCGGAAACCTTGAAGCTCTATATCTGGCCGGTATCATCGAGATTATCTTCATTGGCACTAACTTTTTCTTCTCGGTCTTAGTTTGCGGTATATTCTAAATATGATTACCAAAATGATGATGACCAAAATGGCTGCAATAGGAGGTGCCAAAATGGAAGCTGTTGATACGGCAACAGCGGTACCCGTCTCTACCGTAGATACCAAGGGATTTGCAACGCCGCCGGTCGTTGTTGACGAAGTTAACCTTCCTGCAGCATTCGCACCCTTTATGGCAGTCGCCGTTCCACCGCCTGCAATGATAGCTAGGGACCATGTAACTACGGGATCCAAATTTGTAATCGTTGAGACCATAACAGCTGTTCCTGCTATGCCTGCTAGGGGTATTGCAAGGCTGTCCAGTGCATTGTCTACCCAAGGGATGAAATAGGCGAATATCTCAACCAAGGTGGCAACGCCAAATGCAATAAGCGCGGGCAGACCACCGATCCACTGCCAGTTTTCATTTAAATCCCACGCTCCAAAATAAGCGGCCAAACTCAAGGCAAATAAGGGAAGAAACACCCGAAATCCGACTGAAGCTGCTAGGCCCACTCCCAAAAAAATACTGATTATCGTGTCGGGTGACATAGTTATGATTTGGACTAAAATAGCGTATTCTCAGTCAACAAAAAAATCGTCTTTGAATCCAATCAAATACAACTTTTCCCGTGCTCGTGTGACCGCCGTATAGAGCCAACGTAGATAGTCCAAGTCCACTCCATTTGGGAGATAAGGTTGTTCTACAAAAACGGTGTTCCATTGTCCTCCTTGTGATTTATGACAGGTCATCGCGTAAGAAAATTTAACTTGAAGGGCATTAAAGAATTTATTGTTTTTGACTCCGAGAAACTTCTTGTATTTTGACCTTTCATGGGCGTAATCCTGTAAAACTTCTTGGTATAACCGATTACTCTCCTCATAAGGTAGCGAAGGGGTTTCAGCGGTTATTGTATCCAACAGCAAAACGGTCTCAAAAGGTTTTTGATTGGGATAGTCCACCATTTTCACCTTCACCTCGGCAAACGAAAAGCCATAGAGTTCTTTAATAGCAAAGAGTTCTAAAATCTCAATAATGTCCCCATTGGCAATAAAACCCGCTTCAGAATTTGGCCTTAACCAAAAATAATTGTTCTTCACGACCATCATGTAATCCCCTACTGCGATTTGGTTGTCCAAGAACAAAATACGCTCCCGAATATTTTGGTTATATAGATTTGCCCGTTTGTTGGACCTCACAATAAAAGCGGTCTCTTCCTTTCCCTGGGTTTGATAGGAATCATCTATGGCTTCTTGAATTTCGGTACCCTCTATCAAACGAACGATATCGGCAAAACCAGAAAGTTGAAACCGAAAATCATCATAAAACTGAGACTGGATTTGTTCACGAAGGTTCGTGGCATTGAACAAAATTCCGGAATCTTGGGTCTGCCTCATAACTTCATTCAACTCCAACCCGACCACATCTTTGTTGTAACTTAAGGAGAGTTGATTTCCATCCAAAGCAGGGCTCAAATTTTTCTTTACCGGAGGTAATTGGGCCGTATCCCCTATCAGCATCAACTTGCAGTTGTGCCCAGAATACACATAATACAAAAGATCATCCAACAGTGATCCATTTTCAAAAAGCTTGGTATCGGCGGGTGTATCGGAAATCATTGACGCCTCATCCACAATGAAAATCGTATTTCTATGCTTGTTCGGAGCCAGTACAAACTGAATTCCGCCTGATTGCTGTTTTTTAGGGAAGTATATCTTTTTGTGAATCGTCAGTGCTTTGGTTCCAGAATAGGAAGACATCACTTTCGCCGCCCTTCCTGTTGGCGCCATGAGAACTGCGCTCATACGAACCTTCCAAAGATTTGACACCAATGTGCCGA
>NZ_JANQIH010000218.1 GCF_028282265.1 Allomuricauda sp. | reverse complement strand
AACAAAGCCATCTAAGACAGCGAATAACAATTATGATTATCTTATACTTTGAAACCCTACTAAGCTATCATGAAAAATATAATATTCCTTTCTTTTGTTCTTGTATTGCTGCACGCCTGTAAACAAAGTGAACAGAACAAAGAACCTGCGGTAACACCAAGTACCTTATATTCAGAAATGTACAGACCACAATACCACTTCAGTCCTGAAGAAAAATGGATGAACGACCCCAATGGATTGGTGTATCACGAAGGGGTTTATCATTTGTTTTATCAATTTTATCCGGATGACACTGTATGGGGACCCATGCATTGGGGTCATGCCGTTAGCGAAGATATGGTACATTGGGAGCATAAGCCTATTGCGCTATACCCTGATGAAAATGGATTGATATTTTCGGGTAGTGCTGTAGTTGATCATAACAACACTTCAGGATTTGCCAAAAATGGGGAAACACCTCTGATTGCGATTTTTACCTATCATCTTATGGAGGGAGAAAAAGCAGGAAGGAACGATTTTCAGACCCAGGGAATTGCTTATAGTTTGGATAATGGGGAAACCTGGTCCAAATATGAGGGTAATCCGGTGATAAAGAATCCTGGTATACGCGATTTTCGCGACCCTAAGGTTTTTTGGCACGATGAATCGGAACAATGGATTATGGCCCTTGTGGCCGGAGATTACGCTAAGTTTTATGCTTCCGCTGATTTAAAACAGTGGAAGTACCTGAGCGATTTTGGAAGGTATCAGGGGGCGCATGGTGGCGTTTGGGAATGTCCTGACCTTTTTTCGTTATCGGTAGAAGGTACCGACGAGGAAAAATGGGTGTTGATTATTAGCATCAACCCTGGCGCACCCAATGGTGGCAGTGGCACCCAGTATTTTATAGGAGAATTTGACGGAAAAAGATTTGTATCTGACCAAAAAAAGCCCAAATGGCTAGATTACGGAACCGATAACTACGCGGGGGTCACTTATAACAACACACCTAGTAATGAGCGAATTTTTATAGGGTGGATGAGTAACTGGGACTATGCCCGGGATACTCCTACCGAGAAATGGCGTAGTGCCATGACCCTTCCGCGCAGTCTTTCCCTAAGAAAAGAAGGGGATGAATTCTTTTTGCTGAACTACCCTCTTGGAACCATTGATACGCTAGCAAAAAATGTTCTTACCAATGGCATTACGGTTCCCGCTGGAGGTAAGGAAAAACTACGAATTGAAGGCATAAACCAATCTGAAATAAGCTTTAACACCCAATCTAAAGATTTCAAGGTGACCTTTCAGAATGAGGAAGGTGAATCTCTCGAAATGGTAATGGATTTCAAAAATGAAGCATTTCTACTTGACCGAATGAAATCAGGAAAGGTGGATTTTCAATCTGAGTTTGGGAATAAAAAGCACCATATGCCTATTGAAGACTTAGGAGAGGTGCCCTATGAGGTCAAAATCTATTTGGATTGGTCATCGGTTGAGGTGTTTATTGATAAGGGTCGATACGTGATGACCCAGCAAATCTTTCCAACCTTACCTTACAATCAATTGATTATTGAAAATAAAGATTCGGCAAGTGAAATCTCCAATCTATCCATCAACAAAATGGACTCGATTTGGTAAACGTATTTTACTAAAACGTTAGCTCTGATTTTTATCAGTTTTTTTTTCCAAAACCCGTGAGAACTTTGAATGTTCTAATTTTCCTTTTAGATGAATTTATCTCCCGAGCAACTCCAAGAAACGGCTTCACTGGTCGATGAGATTATTTTTGAAATTGAACAACAGCAGGGTGGAAATCAAGCCAAGCTTAGGGATGTATGTTCATATTATCATGAGAGTGCTCGCAACCTTCTGGATTACAAGACGTTTAGAACGTTTGAGGTACGTGGACTTCAAGAGAGATTGAAAATTTTGGGACTCACTCGATTGGCAAATGCCGAGGGAAACATTTTGGGAAGTTTGCAAAATTTGAGGGAAACCTTGGGAAGGTTACTTGGGGAAACCATTGTGGAGCATCCAAATACTGCTTTGTCCGTAGGTGATGGGAACAAGATTTTAAAGAAACACGCAAAAAATCTTTTTGGAAAAAATGGGAACAACCGAAGGGTGAGGGTCATGGTTACCCAACCTACTGAAGCCGCCCAAAATTATGAAATGGTGCTCGAAATGGTTAGAAGGGGTATGGATTGTGCCCGTATCAATTGTGCCCATGATGGCCCTGAGGTTTGGGAATCCATAATCCAAAATGTGAGAAAGGCAGCCTCGGCCTGTAACACTGAGATTAAAATCGCTATGGATTTGGGAGGGCCGAAGATAAGAACGGGTAAGATTGTCCCCGGGCCCGAGGTTAAAAAATTTCGACCCAAACGGGATGCCCTTGGGAATGTTACAGCTCCCACATTGATTCATTTGGTTCCGGAAACATTGGAATATTTTGAAGCGAACGAATTGCCCGTTCCTACGGATGTATTTCATCATCTTGCTGAAGGAGATACCCTAATTCTTAGAGATACTAGAGACAAACGCAGAAAGCTTAAGGTTACCCGGGTCGAATCAAACCGGGCAGTGGTCACCTGCGAAAAAACCTTGTACGTTGCTACTGGTACACGAATTCAAATTAAAGGGTCGGAAATGGGCAAATTGATCGTGGGAAAAGTACCTCCCATTGAACAATTCGTTACCGTTAAGGTTGGTGATACTTTGCGAGTGACAGGTAATGGAAGTTTAGGTTGTTTACCCGAGTACGATACTGAGGATAATGTGGTACGTTCAGGAGAAATTCCTTGTGTTCCCAAGGAAATACTTGGTAAAGTGCGTGTTGGGGAACCAATCTTTTTTGACGATGGAAAGATTGAAGGCGTCATTGAAGAGGTGCATCACGATTATATGATCGTACGAATAAGAAAGGCAGCTGAAAGAGGGTCAAAATTAAGGAGTGAGAAGGGGATCAATCTTCCCGAATCGAATATCGGGATGTCCGGTTTGACGGAAAAGGACAAAAAGGACTTAAAATTTGTGGCCTCCCATGCTGATATTGTCAATTTTTCCTTTGTCAACAGCGCAAGGGACGTACAGGAACTTATACAGGAACTCGAACAACTTCAGGTATTGGATAAGTTGAGCATTGTGTTGAAAATAGAAACACGAAAAGCATTCAAAAATCTTGTCGAGATTCTTTTGAGCGCCATGAAGACCAAATACATTGGAATCATGATTGCCAGAGGTGATCTAGCGCTGGAAGTGGGATGGCGAAACATGGGAAAAGTTCAGGATGAAATCTTATCACTTTGTAGTTCGGCACACATCCCTGTGGTGTGGGCGACGCAGGTTCTTGAAGGTCTGGCGAAAAAAGGGCTTCCCTCAAGATCAGAGATAACGGATATTGTATCTTCAATCCGTACCGAATGCGTAATGCTGAATAAAGGCCCCTACATCAACGTAGCGATAGGCTTTCTGGATGAAATTCTTTGTGATATGGAAAATCGATATGAGAAAAAGGAAGGAATGTTGCCCAAAATGAACTGGTCGTAGCAAAGGCAAGTCAATTCTTTTTCCTTAACAATTTGATGGCCTTGTAAGCTTTCAATGTTGCCCTATCCTTTGTAATTTATAGGTTGTTTTTTAGACTAACTGTAGGTTAAAAACAATTGATAACACAAGAGCATAAAACATGAAAATTGGAATAAATGGAATGGGGCGTATTGGCCGTGCCGCCCTCAAAGTAATTAACGAAACTCCAGGACTGGAGGTCGTGGCCGTAAATGACATCGTTCCCATCGATAACATCGCATATTTGATTAAATACGATACGGTTTATGGAGTCTATGATAAAGAGGTCTCCCATGAAGACGATTACCTAATTGTAGATGGAAATCGAATCAAGTTTACATCAATCCGAAACCCCGAAGAATTGCCTTGGCAAGAACGGGGTGTTGATTTGGTGATTGAAAGTACCGGTGTATTTACCAAAGGAGAGGATGCTGAAAGACACCTTAAAGCAGGTGCTAAAACTGTAATTATCTCAGCGCCCACCAAAAGTGTGGATACCCCAACAGTAGTACATGGTGTTAATTCGGTGGACGGAGAGACCAGTGTTTTCTCTTGTGCCAGCTGTACCACTAACAACATAAGTCCAGTGGTTGAAGTACTAGGACGAAGAATCGGAATAAAAAAGGCCATAATGACGACGGTTCATGCCTACACAGCCTCACAGGGCATGGTTGACGCGCCTTCAAAAAAGAACTTTCGCATGGGAAGGGCCGGAGCACAAAACTTGATTCCTACCACAACCGGTGCCGCCATCGCAACTACAAAGGCGTTACCGGAGTATTCAGGAAAGTTTGATGGAGTGGCAATTAGGGTCCCTGTTTCAATTGGGTCAATTTCTGATTTGACATTTGTTACTGAACGTCCTGTAACGGCTGAAGAGGTAAATCAGATTTTGGTTGAAGAGGCAAAATCGGATCGCTATAAGGATGTGTTGGCGACAACAGATGAGCCCATAGTCTCTTCGGATATCATTCAAAGTTCGTATGCATCCACCGTGGATTTGCCCATGACCCGTGTTGTAGATGGAGACCTTTTGAAAGTAATGACGTGGTATGACAATGAATGGGGATTTACGAACCAGATGATTCGCCAGATTCTGGAGATTAAGGGATAAAAGAAAAAGGGAAACATTTTGTTTCCCTTTTTTCTGATATGGATGTAGGTGAGACCCTTTCGGGTAAATGAGCTTGTTTATCTGGCCAATGTGTTCGGCCCTAAATTTTAATATAAATACTGGTATAAACTTGTTATAAATGAATATAACGAAAGGGCTATGACCAAATACCAAAAAATGTATCCCATTTTTTCTTCAACAGTGTTCGTCATTGGTTGAGGTTTTTGATTTCACTTCGAAGATAGTCCAATGAAGTAAGGATTTCACCTACCTTTTTGCTGCTGACAGGTAAGAGAATATAAATGGTAAAAAAAACTATATAATTGGCATTTTGAAATAAGAAAGCAATTTGGAGATTTCAAGAATAAGATTCTGCCAATCAGTTTTCAGTTTGGGTTTAGGAAAGAAATTATGTATCCAAAAAGACCATGACATACCACGGTCTTAAGATTCATACATGGATAAAACGTTTTTCGTCTCAACGATTTCTAAAGATTGAGTAAGATAAAAGGGTGTTTTAAAACCGAACAAAAGTTAAACAAGAGGGGTCCCTTTGATACGCTTTTCTATCTTCTTCTTTTTTACGGTAAGACTTTTCATGATTTCCATAAGTTTAGAATCTTTAGTCTTTTTATAGATTTCGTTAATGGCTAATATCAGTTGTTTGGCCTCTCGCGAAGCTTTCACGCGATCACTGGTAGACATGTGACTCAATGTCCTGTTCTCAAATTCTGCGGCCTGTGCTAATAAATCTTCGGTCATTTTTATTTAAAAATAGTCTAGATTGTTTAAATATAAGCCTTAGTTTGATATATAAAAGCTATCGCCCCATTCATTTTTCATATTTATGAAAATCTTAAGAAGTAGTCTAATGCTTACAAACAAAAAACCCGGCCTTTTTGCCGGGTTTTTTGTGGTACCTCCAGGAATCGAACCAGGGACACACGGATTTTCAGTCCGTTGCTCTACCAACTGAGCTAAGGTACCTGATGCCTTGCTCAAAGGCGGGTGCAAATATAATTTCAAAATTAGGATATACAAACAAAAACACGAAAAAAGGCAGCGGTTTTTTGTAAATAGCGATCTTTGTTTTTATGAACCTGATTATTGATATTGGTAATACCTTAATTAAATACGCAGTTTTTGAAAATGCAAGGATTGTCCATTCCGAAACTTCAGAGTCTGGTCTGTTTCTTTCTAAAATAAAGCATTTATATCAAGAGTATCCGTCAATTCGTCGTGCGATTATCTCTTCGGTGGGCAAGCTTGAAAACAAAGAAAGGGATATAGTCTCGCTTTTTTCCAAGGTTCACGTATTGTCACACAACTCCAAGGTCCCGTTCAAAAACAGCTATGCAACGCCCAATACCCTAGGCATGGACCGAATCGCGTTGGCCACCGCAGCATTTTACAAATACCCCAGAAGAAATACTTTAATAATTGATGCTGGGTCATGCATCACCTATGATATGGTAAACGATGCTGGGGAATACATAGGAGGCGCCATTGCTCCCGGACTAAATATGCGGTACAAGGCCATGCACAATCAAACCGAAAACTTACCTCTTTTGGAACCCGAAGAAGTGATGGATTTTATTGGAAATTCGACCAAAGCATGCATGCACAGTGGTGTTATCAACGGAATGGTGCAAGAAATGGACGGGGTCATAAACCAGTACCGTGCTCGTTTTCAAGATTTAACAGTTATTTTAACAGGCGGCGACAGTCAATTTTTTGTCAAACGGCTAAAAAATTCCATATTTGCCAATTCTAAATTTCTCGTGGAGGGGCTTAATTACTTGCTGGAATACAATAAAAGCTAGATGGTAAAGAAATTTTTGATCGCGTTTTTCTGCGTGGCGACCTATGGCATTTTTGCACAAAACGGAACAATCTCACCATATTCATCGTTCGGAATAGGAGACCTTAGGGACAACGCGACCGTGGAAAACAGAACTATGGGAGGTATCAGTCTCTATGGAGACAGCATCCATCTTAATTTTCGAAATCCAGCGGCACTTTCTAAACTAAGGCTTACCGCTTATTCTGCTGGTCTTTCGCACACCGAATATCGTCTTGAGGACTTTGCCGAGGAACAGAATACATCGGTTACCAATCTAGAATATTTGGTTATTGGCTTCCCAGTGGCAAAAAATGCAGCAGTAACGTTCGGACTTATGCCTTTTTCTTCTGTAGGGTACGACCTATCCAACGAAACGACTAATTCTGAACAACAAACAGTGACCAATGTTTTTACGGGTGAAGGTGGGTTGAACCGGGTTTTCGTTTCTCTTGGTTTTGAACCCATAAAGAATTTGAGTTTGGGGGCGACCGCTAACTGCAATTTTGGAACCCTGGAGTACAATCGTTTACAAAGCGTGGAAAATGTTCAGTTTGGGACCTTGGACCGCAGGGAATCAAGAATCAATGGTTTCGACCTCAACTATGCTTTAAATTATACTCCTACATTTAAAGATAAGTACACACTTTACACTTCCGTATTGGTGAACACCCAAGCTAATTTGGTATCACAGAATGCAGAAACCCTGGGCTCTTTTTCGTTGGTCAATGGACAGGAAATCGAAGTTATCGATGTGGATTTGGATGCTTCTGGACTTCGAAATACAGAATTGAAGATTCCCACACGTTACACTTTTGGATTAGGTTTCGGGCAAAATAAGAAATGGTTGCTTGGTGGAGAATATAGTATCCAACAATTTAGTAGTTTTAGCAACGATTTTTTAGGATTGGATAACGTAGAATATACCGATGCCAGCAGTTTTGCTTTTGGGGGATATTTTATTCCAGACTACAAGGCCTTATCTGGCTATTTTAAAAGGATTACCTATCGGGCGGGACTCCGTTACGATGTCTCAGGTTTGGTGGTCAACGGAAAGGAAATTAACAATTTTGGCATAACTTTTGGGTTTGGACTACCGCTGGGAAATTCTTTCTCTAATCTTAACTTGGGTTTTGAACTGGGAAGAAGGGGTACGACAGATGTCAATTTGATAAGGGAGAGTTATTTTCAGGTGAACGCCAGCATATCGCTAAACGATAGATGGTTCGTTAAAAGAAAAATAAATTGATAAAAAATTAGTACATTAACCACTTTAAAATAAGTAAGATGAAAAAGAAACACTACTTAACGATGATTGCTGTCCTGATGTCGATGGGTTTAAGTATGGCTCAAGCACAAAATCCAGAGTGCATGACCAATCTTTCCATTTACGCAGAGCACGCCAAGGTTAAGAATTATGATGCAGCTTACGAACCATGGAAAATGGTCTATGAAAGTTGCCCAGACATTAATAAGGCCAACTTCTCTTACGGAGAAAAAATATTGGCGCACAAAATCAAAAATTCTTCAGGGCCCGATAAAGATGGTTATATCCAAGACTTGATGGAGTTGTACGACAATAGCCTGAAGTATTTCCCTACAAAGTTTTCAAAAGCTGGAGTTGCCATTGATAAGGCCCTCCTATCCTACGATAATAAAATGGCTTCCGACGCCCAACTCTACGATTTACTTGGAGCGGCTTTTAAGGAAGACAAAGAGCATTTCAAAAATCCGAAAGCACTTTATCTTTATTTTTCCACGCTCGTAGACTTGCATGGTTCTGGTTCCAAAGACCTTCAAGAAGTATTCGATGTTTATGATGATGTTACGGAAAAGGTTGAGGAAGAAAACAAAAAGTTAACGGATGTCATTAAAAAACTGTTGCCAAAAGACTCATTGGGCACTTTGACCACCAAGGAAAAAAGAATGTTAAAGGCTGCGACCACCAATTCCAAGTCTTATGGTAAAATTGCTACCAGTATTGATTCCAAATTAGGTGCATTGGCCGATTGTGGAAACCTGATTCCACTTTACGAAAAGAACTTCGAAGCTAAAAAAGGTGATGTAAATTGGGTTAAAAGAGCGGTAGGAAGAATGTTCTCCAAAGAATGTACCGACGATCCCATGTTCCGTAAACTTTTTGAGGCCCAATTGGCGCTTGATCCATCTGCAGATGCATATTTGTATGGGGGTACCCTAAAACAAAAATCTGGTGACAACAAGGGAGCAATTGCCGATTTCAACAAAGCGGTTGAATTGGAGACAGACCCTTATAGAAAGTCAAACATCTTATATAAAATTGCTACAACGGTAAGACGAGGCAGTAAGTCTCAAGCAAGAAGTTATGCTTTGAAAGCGATTGATGCCAATCCTTCCAATGGTAAAGCGTATCTACTTATTGCCAATCTTTACGCTACCAGTGCAAATGCATGTGGAAGTACTCCTTTCGAGAAACGTGCGATTTACTGGAGAGCTGCTGAAATGGCCCGCAAGGCAGGACGAGTTGATCCATCCTTAAGCGGAAGGGCAAGTAAGTCTGCAGCAAGCTATGCAGCTAAGGCACCTAGCAAAGAAATGATTTTTAGTTCCGGTAAAGCGGGTCAGACTGTAAGTTTCAGCTGTTGGGTTGGAGGTAGCGTTAAGGTGCCCAATCTATAGAGTGAGCCAAGTTTCAAAACATATTTTAAAGTGTCTTGCCACGGTTTTTACCGTGGCAATCCTTTTTTGGGCCTGTAAAGACGACTATGAGCGTGTGGGAGAGGAAGCCATCAAACCTGTCTTCCCCCAGGGTGTGGCCCAAGACTTCACCCTTACCTACACCGAAACGAAAGATGAAATGAGCACCGAGGACGAATCGGGTTCGAAAGTAATCGCAATCCTAACCAGCCCGATGACCGAGGATTTTGACAACCAGCCTTTTAAGTATAGAACCTTTCCCGAAGGACTTCAGGTAGATTTTTTTGATGACGAGAATCAAAAAAGTGTCGTGACCGCAGATTATGGTATTGTCTATTCGCAGACCAATTTAATCGACCTGCAGGGCAATGTTGTTATAGAGAGTCATGATGGTAAAAAATTGGAAACACCACAACTGTATTTTGACCGCTCCAACAACTGGATTTTTACCGAAGCCACCTTTACCTATACCAACCCCGAGGATGGGACCATTATGGATGGGGAAGGGATGGATTTCAACAGGGATTTTAGTTTTTTTAAGGCACATAAAACATACGGTCTAATGACCATTAAAGAAGAAGAGGAATAATAGCTATGGGAAAATATTTGAAGTATACTATTTATGTGAATTTGATTATCGCGGTGCTTTCTACCTATATGGCGATAAACTTGTGGAATGTGGACCGAAACAGAGCCTATATCTTTGTCTTTTTGGCGGTTATCACCTGTTTTATGTTCTTCTTCAGAAGGCATTATTACAAAAAGTTTCAAGAGCGCAAAAAAAAGGAGCAATAAGCTGTTTTGGAATCTTCATTTCTAATTATCGCCCTTTCTTTGTTGTTCTCTGCATTCTTCTCAGGAATGGAGATAGCTTTTGTATCGGCTAACCGAATCCATATTGAGCTTGAAAAAATGCAAGAAGGCTTTTTGGCCAAAGTGCTAAAATGGCTTACCCGAAAACCATCAAAGTTCATTGCTACTATGCTTATTGGTAACAATATTGCATTGGTGATCTACGGGTTTTTTATGGGCGATGTGCTTATGGAATGGTTTCATACCATGTTGCCCGCCCAAAGTCAGTTCATTAACTCCTTGTTGACCGATTTCAGCCTTTTGTCCCAAACAGTGATTTCAACCCTGATTATCTTGATAACGGCCGAGTTCTTGCCTAAGGTATTCTTTCAAATCTACTCAAATACGCTGCTAAAGGTTTTTGCGATTCCCGCCTATATATTTTATCTGCTTTTTTCGTCAATCTCATGGATGGTGATTAAAATTTCAGATTTTATCCTTCGTGTCTTTTTTAAAACGGAAGGAGATGAAATGCAATTATCATTTACCAAATTGGAATTGGGAGATTACATTACCGAACAAATGGAAACCGTTGAGGAAGAAGATGAAGTGGATTCAGAAATCCAGATTTTTCAAAATGCCCTGGAGTTTTCAACCGTAAAAGCTCGTGAGGTAATGGTGCCAAGAACAGAGATTACGGCGGTGGATATTGAAGAAACCCCAAAGAACCTTACAAAACTCTTTTCCGAAACAGGGTACTCCAAAATACTGGTGTTTAAAGAAAGTATTGACGAGATTATTGGTTATGTACATTCCTATGAGCTCTTTAAAAAGCCAAAAACCATAAAAAGTATACTGCTTCCGGTTGAGTTTGTCCCTGAAACTATGTTGATTCAAGATATCCTCAACGTGCTGACCAAAAAACGAAAAAGTATCGCCGTGGTTCTTGATGAATATGGCGGAACTTCCGGGATTTTGACCGTGGAGGACATCATAGAGGAGCTGTTCGGGGAGATTGAGGACGAGCACGATAGTACTGACCTGCACGAAGAACAGCTCAGTGAAAATGTGTATAAGTTTTCGGCAAGGTTGGAAGTGGACTATATCAATGAAAACTACAAATTGGAACTACCTGAAGGCGATGAATACGAGACACTAGGTGGATTGATAATGAATGGCATTGCGGAAATTCCGGAACAGGATTCCGAAATTAAGATGGACAATTTCGTTTTCCACATTCTTGAAGTTTCCAATACGAAAATCGATTTGGTAACGGTACAGGTATTGACTGAAGATTAACAGTTTGTATACTCCCTCCAACTTTCTTAATTGAAAAGAAAATGGTATTTTCGCCCACTGAAAAATTAGAAAACCAGCAGTAGAATGGCAATATTGGAGAACATTAGAAAACGCACGACGGTGCTTATCTTGATAATCGGAATGGCGTTGTTCGCGTTCGTGATTTCCGGAGTTTTCACAAGTAATGATTTTGGAGGTGGTAAAATAGGTTCTGCAGTTGCAGAGGTCAATGGCGAAAGCATCTCGATTGATGATTTTAGAAGAGAGGTCGAAAATGCATCAAGACGTTTCGGACCCAATTTTTCTTCATCACAGTTGGTCAACACAGTGTACGACCAACAAATTCGTAAAGCCATTCTTGAACAACAATATGAAGATTTGGGAATTGAGGTTGAGAGCGACCAGATTATCGAATTCGTGAGAAATTCAGGCTATGCACAAATACCTGATTTTCTTGATGAAAACGGTATTTTCAATGAAGAAGTCTTTCGTAGTGCCATCTCCGATTGGAGCATCAACAACCCACCTCGCTATGAGGAATGGTTGTACATCGAAAACCAAATCCTTCAATCTGCCAAGGAGCAATACTATTTCAATTTAATAAAGGGTGGGGTAACGGCTACCCTTACCGAAGGTGAATTTGACTATAAAATGGCCAATGATAAGGTTGATATTCAATATGTAAGAGTGCCTTATACCAGAATTGCCGATAGTACAATTTCAGTTACCAAAGCAGATATGGAAGCTTATATTAAGGAGCATCCGGATGATTTCAAACAAGAGAAAGCACGTGACATTCGCTTTGTCTTTTTCGAGGAGAAGCCCTCTGCCGACGATGAAAAAAGCAAAGAAGATGAAATTTTGGCCCTCTTGGACGACTCTGTTGAATATATGGAGGAACGCGATACTACAGATACCATTCCCGGTTTTAGGAACACTGCGGACATGGCGGCGTTTTTGGACAGAAATTCAGACACCAAATTCGACACCATTTTTAAAGCCAAGCGCGATTTACCATCGGTAGCGGCGGATTCCTTATTTGCAAGAAGCACAGGAGAAATTTATGGCCCTTATCGCGATGGGGATTTCTTTAAGATTTCCAAAATCATGGATAAAAAGGCAAATGGGTCGGTAAAGGCAAGCCATATTCTTATAACTTATGAGGGGGCAACGCGTGCAAATCCTGAAATTACCCGAACAAAGGAAGAAGCCGAAGCTAGAGCAAAAGAGCTTTTGGAGGAAGCAAAAGCGGAAAACGCACAATTTACCGCATTGGCAAGGGATAACTCAGACGGACCCTCAGCTCCGAGAGGTGGTGATTTAGGGTACTTCCAAGAAGGAGTTATGGCAGATGCGTTCAACGACTTTTGTTTTAACAATGAGGTTGGAACTATAGATTTGGTTGAAACCGATTTCGGATTTCATATCGTTAAAATCGATGACAAGCAAGATATTATTCAGGTAGCCACCCTTTCTAGGGAGGTTGAACCTTCTGAGGAAACGATTAACACCCTTTTTACCGATGCTACAAAGTTTGAAATGGCAACTATTGATGCCGAAGCTCAGGCTTTTTCAAACATTGCCAGCGAAAGCAACTACAGTGTTAGACCTGTGAACAAGTTGAAGGAAATGGACGAAAACCTTCCAGGGTTAGGTTCGCAAAGGGTTATTGTGCAATGGGCTTTCAACGACGATACCAAAGTGGGAGATATCAAGAGGTTCAATATCAACAACGGGTACGCCGTTGCGCAATTAGTAAAAAAACATAAAGAAGGGTTAATGTCTACCGAGGATGCCTCAACGGTAATAATACCTAAAATTAGGAAGGAAAGAAAAGCCGACCAGTTAATAGCGGCAAATCAAGGGAAAGATTTGGACGCCTTGGCAAAAGACAATGAAGCAGCCGTTTCGACTGCAACAGCCTTGACGAGAAAATCACCAACCATACCTGGGGCAGGTAGAGAACCTTTTATTGTGGGTACCGCTTTTTCACTGGATAAGGATGCTACCTCAGGCTTACTTAAAGGAGAATCTGGTGTATACAAGATCAAAGTGACAAACAAAGAGGATGCTCCCGAGCTTGATAATTTCGTGACCTATTCACAATCTTTGCGTACAAGTGCATCAGGTAGGGTCAATACCGAAGTTTTCAAGGCTTTGAAAGAAGATTCGGAAAT
>NZ_JANQIH010000201.1 GCF_028282265.1 Allomuricauda sp. | reverse complement strand
TTTGGGAGGCTCGGTAGCTACTCCAGAAGGTGGACTAAAAGCCAATGTTGTTGAGGTAAAGGGTATAGAAGACCTTGAAAAGTTGGGGAGGGAAAAGATAGAAGGGAAAATTGTTTTTTACAATCGACCCATGGACCCAACACTGATTAGTACATTTTCAGCGTACTCAGGTTGTGTGGACCAAAGATATTCTGGAGCCGCTGAAGCTGGAAAATTTGGGGCAGCAGGGGTTATTGTTCGTTCAATGAACCTTCGACTCGATGATTTGCCGCATACCGGGTCGATGAGCTATGGAGAGACATCTGTAGTTGATCGTATTCCAGCTGCAGCAATAAGTACTAAAGGGGCTGAACTATTAAGTACCACTTTAGCATTGAATCCTGAAATCAAATTTTACTTTAAACAAAACTGTAAGCAATTCGATGATGTAGAATCGTACAATGTCATTGGCGAGATACAGGGAACTACATATCCCAACGAAATCATGGTCGTCGGAGCTCATTTGGATTCTTGGGATTTGGGAGATGGTTCGCACGACGACGGCGCTGGTTGCGTGCAAAGTATGGACGTACTTCGTCTTTTGACGGAAACAGGCTATCGTCCAAAACGAACCCTACGCGTAGTGCTGTTCATGAACGAGGAAAATGGCCTTCGCGGCGGAAATAAGTATGCCGAGGTAGCCAACCAAAAAAATGAAAAGCACGTTTTTGCTTTGGAAAGCGATGCAGGTGGATTCACTCCCCGGGGCTTTTCCTTTGATTGCTCTGAAGAGAATTTTGAACAGGTTTTGGGGTGGCGCGAGCTTTTCGAACCCTATTTAATCCATATGTTTGTTAAAGGTGGAGGAGGTGCAGATATAGGTCCTCTAAAGGATGAGAATATAGTGCTGGCGGGCTTAAGACCAGACTCCCAACGTTATTTTGACCATCATCACGCCGAAAATGACACTTTTGAGCATGTAAACAAGCGTGAATTGGAGTTAGGTGCGGCAACAATGGCAAGTTTGGTGTATTTAATGGATAAATATGGACCTGTCACTTCTCCTAAAATAAAGGGATAACTTCTTTCAGTTGTGCCAATTATTGATGCCTAGCCGATAGGTTTTTTAGTACTTCGATAGCGTTTTCCGCATCTTTTTTGTCTACAAATAAGTGATCATGGAAATACCCGGCAATAACGTTGCAGCTTATCTGATGTTTTGCTAATTCTGAAGAGAAGGCTGCGGTAAAGCCAACCGCTTCCAGCGATGAATGAACCGATAGGGTAATCCAAGCGGCAACATAGGAGTAGGAAAGATTATGTTGGTCGGCCGTTTTTCGTTCAAGAATAAGCGTTGTTCCTTCACCCTCCTTTAATTCACAAACAATAGCCCCTCTATTAATGTTGTGATGGTTTTCTACGGAAACAAAAACGTATTCCCCTTTGTTGAGTTTCGGGGTCATTCTCTTGATTAGTTCAGATAGGTTAGTGGAACCTCCCATTGTTAGATCATTGATTTAGGGCAAATATCCAATTTTCTTCCGTTCAACAACCCATAAAAACAGCTACCTTTGCAGCTTCTCGCCAAAGGCGAAATCTTAATAAAAAAGTGATAATCAAAAATATGCAAGAAGGAATTTACGCAAAGTTCAACACCTCAAAAGGAGAGGTATTGGTAAAATTAACCCATGACAAAACACCGGGGACTGTAGGTAATTTTGTTGCCCTGGCCGAAGGAAATATGGAGAACTCCGCTAAACCTCAAGGAAAGCCGTACTACGATGGATTGAAGTTCCACAGGGTGATAGCAGATTTTATGATTCAGGGTGGTTGTCCTTTAGGTACAGGTACCGGAGACCCTGGATATAAGTTTGATGATGAGTTTCATCCAGAACTCAAACATGATGCTCCGGGTGTGCTCTCAATGGCCAATGCCGGTCCAGGAACCAATGGAAGTCAGTTTTTCATAACACATGGTCCCACGCCTTGGTTGGATAATAAACACACGGTTTTTGGACATGTGGAACAAGGTCAGGAAGTAGTGGATGCCATAGCTCAAGGAGATAGCATAGATAGTCTTGAAATCGTTCGTGTAGGTTCTGAAGCTGAAAGTTGGAATGCTATCGAAGCTTTCAGGACTTTTGAAGGAGCTCGCGAAAAACGAATCGCTGAAGCCAAAGCAAGAGCAGAGGCCGAAATGGAAGAGTTGGCCGCTGGCTTTGAAAAAACCGAGAGTGGACTGCGTTATCAAATCATTCAAAAAGGAAATGGCACCCAAGCTGAAAAAGGAAAAAAAGTCTCGGTACATTATGAGGGTAGCCTTTCCAATGGTCAAGTTTTTGATTCATCATACAGTAGAAACCAACCTATCGATTTCACCCTAGGTGTAGGACAAGTTATACCAGGTTGGGACGAAGGTATTTCACTTTTGAAAGTTGGGGATAAGGCTCGTTTTGTGATTCCATCAAATTTGGCTTACGGCAGTGCTGGAGCGGGAGGTGTTATTCCACCAGATGCCACTTTGATATTTGATGTGGAACTAATGAATGTGGGTTAACATAAAGAAACTTATCGAATATAGAAAAAGCTTCCCACGGGAAGCTTTTTTATTTCGATCTGTTCGTACTCACAAGCAATAAAAATATATTGAGGACGACCAATAAAAGAAGGACTAATAAAAAGGTCTGCATAGACTGTTAATTAAATGGTTAAGGGGTCAACTGCTTAATCTAATAACAACCGAACGGAGAAAAACCCTACTTTATTGTATGGATAAAGGTCGGTTGCCTTTTAAAGAAGTGGAATATTATTTTTTTGAACGATTGATGCTCAAGACCAAAAGCAATAAGTTGATACCAAGTAATACCAGAAGGACCACAAAAAAAGTGTTCATGATAGTGTTTATTTAAAGATGTAGGGTTGCTTTGTTTGTTTAATGTTTAGATAGTAAAAATGAGTTTGGTTGCGTAAAGTTTGAACAAAAAGAACATTAAAGGTCTTTTTGGGGACAACCTTCTTTTGAAACGACCACCTTACAAAGATTTCTTACTTTTAAACATGGCGATAAGGTCGTATAACAAACTATCAGAACTTTTTAAGAATGAAGAGGTTGGAAAGTCGATGAACCAAGATTCGGACTTTACCATACATCGATTGGAAGTTGTTCACCCTCAACCTACCAAGTCCCCTACTTTTCGAGCCAATTACTACTCCTTTGTTTTGGTGGAAAAAGGAACCACAAAATATTCAATTGATGCCAAAGAGTTTTCTACGAAAGACAGGACACTTTACTTTACAAATCCAGGTCACCTCAAATCATTTGATATCTCCGAAGTTTCCTATGGTTTTTTGATAACCGTTTCCGAGTCCTACTTAAAAGAGAATATTCATGAAAAAGTATTCGATGATTTTTCCTTTTTACTTACTGAGATTGTGCCTCCTTGTTTTTTGGATGAGGTTCGATTTTCTGAGTTGCATCGTTTGGCCAATCAAATAATGGTGGAAGCAGACAATAGCTCAGTATTGAAACATAAAATCATCAGTTCGCTTTTCATGGTGTTTCTGTTGAAAGTGAAAGAATATCTACTCAATGATGTGGCCTTCAAACAGGCATATGACAGGGACTCAGAAATTGTAAACCAGTTCAAAAAAGACCTCGAAGCCAAGATTAGGGTATTGATTTCACAGCCTAGCATGTCCAAAAGCATTCCGCAGGTTCAGGATTTCGCGGAAGCCCAACAACTCAACCCCAGCTATTTTAGTACGGTAATCAAAACCAAGACCAATAGCACTGCCAATCAATGGATACAACGAAAAATTTGTTCCGAAGCAAAGGCGTTGCTCTCCAATTCAACCGATTCCATTAAACAGATTGCCTATACTTTGGGGTTTCATGAAGCCACCCACTTCACCAAATTCTTCAAAAAGAACGAAGGAATTACCCCTGGAGCTTATCGGAAGGAAAAAAGACTTTAAAGTCATTTAGCACCTTCATCCAAAAAATCTGCCTTTCATTCTAAAGAATGTGCCTTTATCTGCACCTTCCCTGTTTTCATCTTTGTACTGTAAATATTTGATAATCTTAAAACACAATACAATGAAAACTTTATCAGGAAAATTAGCATTAGTTACAGGAAGCAGTAGAGGATTAGGCAAAGACATGGCCATTCGATTGACTGAGAAAGGCGCCGATATCATAGTTACCTATCATTCCAACGAATCGGCTGCGCAGGACACGATTGCCAAAATTGAATCTTTAGGTCAAAAGGCTATTGCACTACAATTGGATACGGGCAAGATAGATTCCTTTAACAGTTTTTTTGAAAACTTAAAAACAGAAATAGAATCGAAATGGGGAAAGACCGAATTGGATATTTTGGTGAACAACGCGGGAATTATTCCACAATCGCCTATAGCACAAATGGATGAAGCCACTTTTGATTTGGTAACTACGATACAGTATAAAGGGGTATTCTTTTTTACGCAAAAGGCTTTGCAATTGCTGCCTGAAGGAGGTAGAATCATAAACATTTCCACGGGATTGACACGATTCAGCATTCCAGGTCACGCCGCCTATGCAGCTGCTAAAAGCGCCGTGGAAACCTTCACCAAGTATTTGGCAAGAGAATTGGGAGGTCAAAAAATCACAGTAAACGTTGTGGCACCCGGAGCTATAAATACTGATATAAACCGAGATGCCTTTGCCCAAAACCAGCAACTATCGGGATTCATCTCACAGATGACCGCTTTGGGAAGAATTGGTGAGGCTGAGGATATAGGAGGCGTGGTAAGTTTTTTGGCCTCAGAAGATGCCGCTTGGATTACGGGTCAGAGAATTGAAGTTTCTGGAGGAATGTTTCTTTAAAAGTGATGGACCCCTTCCAATCCAATACTTGGAAGGGGTTTGATTTTATATTTGGATAGAGCTCAATTCTGTAAAAGAAATGCCTCCTTCCGAAGGGTCCAACTTGTATTGAAAAAGCCCGGTCTCACCTATAGCTATCAAAAGGTTATCTGAAATGATGACATCAAAAGCTTGACGGTCAATAGAGTTTACCAATTTTGACTGTTTTGGGTCAGACACATCAAAAACTTTGATTTCATCATCACAAACAATCAAATAATTTCCGAAAAGACCCAAACCTCTTGGAAATATAAGGTTTCTGCTACTTATTAAAATAGGGTTCGTAACATCTCTTACGTCATAGATTTCCAATAGATTGATATCGTTTCCGCAAAAAGTATCGGAGTGAAGAGTAACAAAGGCATGGGTGTCATTGGCGACCACAGGGTCACAAGCAGTAAAATGCTGTACTCTAGAAAGTTTGGTCGGAAACTCCGGATTGTTTAGACTATAAATGAACATGCCTGTTGTTGAACCGATATACAAGTAGTCTTTGTAACCGAAAAGGGTTTCAATATCAAAACCTACAGCAACCTTGTTCACAAAAACGGGTTCAAGAACATCATTGAGCTGAAACACATTTAAGTCAAATTGGTCCACTACATATAGGTAGTCGCCTTTTAAGGTAAAAGTAGCCAAAGAGCCACCTTGCCCATCTTGGTTGATTGGTGCCCCATCTTGACCTGAATCTGAGGAATCGGAACTACAGTTCCATATCATTGCACATAAAAAAAGGAGAGCTATTATTCTTTTCATTGATTCATTCTTTTAAGTTCCCAATCTACTACAATGCTATTTTCGGGAATATCATAAGCATAAAAACCATCTGGGGAAAGCAATACCGGAAAGGCCTCTTTAACACGTTTCGCGACAGTGAGCTCGGTACTGTTCAAGTCAAATTGCACTGCCACCAAATCAGTTGCTTGGTTGATGTACAGCATGTTTTGGCGAACGGCCAAATCAGAGGACCCCGGCACTTTGATAAACTTGATTTTTAATGGATTTTGTGGATTGGAATTATCGAAAACATGGAATCCTTTTCGAACTTCGTTCACAAATAGCAAGTTGTCCTTGATATAAATTTTACCCGAGTTGACTATGGGTTCAGGGTCTTTTAAAAGGATTGAATTTTCAAGGTTTGCCCTGCTGAGGTAAACAGGCTCATAAACGGATTGAAAAATGGGATCTATGTTTACATCGTCGTCATCGTCCGTGGGCCAGCAAGCGTAGAACAATAAAATACTGGCAGCGATACACCACCTCTTTAAGTGTCTCATGGCTAAGTTGTTTTTTAGTTAGATAAGGGATTCGGGGAACGCTGCGCTTGATGAGGTTAAGTAATTGTTACTAAAAAATCATAAAAAAACCTCTCGAGGGGAGAGGTTTTTCATAATTAGCCAAAAGTGCTAAAGTTAAAATGTTATTGACCTAGGCCGTTGGGTCAGGGGTCAAACGCAAATATGGTTTAATCTCTTCCACTCCTGCAGAAAACATTCCTTTGGCTTCTTCGGTAGGAATGGAAGGGCTCACAACCACTTTTTCACCGTGTTCCCAATTGGCTGGTGTCGCCACCTTATGATATGCGGTTAGCTGTAATGAATCTATAACTCGTAAAAGCTCATAGAAATTGCGACCTGTAGACGCAGGATAGGTCAGAATCAGTTTTACTGTTTTATCGGGAGCGATAATAAAAACTGAACGAACGGTAAGCGTATCGTCGGCATTGGGATGAATCATATCATACAAATCGGAAACCTTTCGGTCTTCATCTGCAATAATTGGAAAGTTGACCACCGTATTTTGGGTCTCATTGATATCCTTGATCCATTCGTTGTGCGAATCGGCTCCGTCAACACTTAGGGCCATCATTTTCACGTTCCGCTTATCAAATTCTTCCTTAAACTTGGCTGCAGTGCCCAGTTCGGTGGTACAAACAGGGGTAAAATCTGCTGGATGCGAAAAAAGAATACCCCAACCATCTCCTAAATAGTCATAAAAATTTAGTGTACCCTGTGATGTCTCAGCTGTAAAATCGGGAGCGATATCTCCCAATCGAATCGTTGCCATATATGTATTGATTTAAGATTGATAAAAAGATGAACTACAAAGTTAGCGTATCCTTATTCACACCGAATTTGATGGAGTTAAAAGTCTATTAAACTTTAAAGCTTGGTAGTGATTTATATCAATCGAACGCCTCAAGTTCGGTCAATCTTTGCTACTTTTAAGCATGGACACAAATGAATTGGAACACTTAAGATACCCCATCGGAAAATATCAAATTCCTGAAACCATAACAGAAGAGCATCTAGAAAACTGGATCGATATTTTGGAACATCTTCCAAAACGGTTAGAAGCTTTGGTAACACCTCTTTCAGATGAGCAACTGGAAACGCCGTACCGACCCGAAGGTTGGACGTTAAGGCAATTGGTGCACCATATTTCTGATAGCCATCATCATAGCTACATCCGTTTTAAATGGGCTCTCACCGAAGATAACCCGATGATCAAGGCATACCTTCAAAATGAGTGGTCAGACCTATTTGATGCCAAAACCGCTCCGATACAGATGTCTTTGGATCATCTAAAAGTCGTCCACGCTAAGCTTGTATTTTTGTTGAAGGGCCTTTCAAGAGAGGATTTAAAGCGAAAGTTTCGTCATCCTGAAGGGAACACCGAAACTACCTTGGAAGAAAACGTTGGACGTTATGCATGGCACGGGAGCCATCATTTTGCCCATATTGAAAATCTTATTAAGCGTGAGGGTTGGTAGATTAGATGTGCTTGGCCATAATCCACATGGCTTTTTCTTCCTCCTTTGCATCTTCTAATTTAAGCCGGGAGGCTTTCTTTTTTTCAAAACCGTTTTTCAAATAGAAATTCAGTTGAGGTCCTTTTTGCATGGTATCGAGCCAAATAAGATTCTTATTCAGTTTTTTGGCATAGTTTACAATGAGAGTCAACAGTTTTGTTCCGAAACCTTTGCCGGAAAACTCTTTTAAAATGTAGATTTTTTCAACAAACAGGCTGGCTTCTGCTGAATGCTGCTCGTCCAGTGCTTTATCTTTTACAAGTTTGACAATGCCTACAACTTCATTTTCATTTCTGAAAAGAAAATGCTCCATATTGGCATCAAGAAGTTCCTTTTCAACAATTTCCGAAGTAAAACTAGTTGCAATGTAGGGCGACGCATCTTGGTTTGGCCACAAATGAAGATAGTGCTGACGATACGATTTGATACCCACTGAAATGTAAGTCCCCACGGTATCGGGCGTTACTGTTTCTAAAATCATCTTGAAGCTATTATAACCTTTCACCACCTTCGGGACCATAGAATAAGACCCAAGTGGAAAAGTCCTCGGAAAAATTCTCGAATCGGTGTTCAACCCCAGCAGGTACGAATAGAAAGTCACCTGGAGAAAAATTCATTCTTTCGCCTCCATTGAGAAACTCACCTGTACCAGAAATGACCACATAGACCTCATCTCTGGTATGAGGTTGTTGCAAGTCCACTTTTTCGGGTTTATAAACCTCAAGCTGAAGCGTACCATGTTCAAAAAGTGTGATGAAAGGAGACTTTTGTGCCGCCAGCTTTTCAAGTGCTTCCTTGGGATTAACTTTCATGTTGTGCAATTATTTTGAAAATAGTTTAAGTTTCTTTCCATTTAATATTGCATCCAATACTCGGCTTTTGCTCTGGATTGATTTCGTCTCCTGCCAATAATGCATCCATAGCATTTCTCAAATCCGTTCCGGTTACTGGAATACCATTTCCAGGTCTTGAATCGTCCAATTGCCCTCTATAAACCAGTTCCAAACCTTCATTAAAAAGATAAATGTCGGGAGTACAGGCTGCATCATAGGCTTTGGCCACATCTTGGGTCTCATCATACAGATAAGGAAATGTATAACCTTCTTCTTTGGCTTTCTGTTTCATTAAATGCGGAGCATCTTGCGGATAATTCTCAACATCGTTGCTTGAAATTGCTATGAAACCGATGCCCTTGGCTTGGTATTCTTTTCCCAATCGTGAAATCTCTGGATTCACGTGAATCACAAATGGGCAATGGTTGCAAATAAACATAACCACAGTACCCTTTTCTCCTTTAGATGATTGAAGCGAAATCGGAGTATCTGAGACCGTATCGACCAGATTGAAATCTGGAGCTTTTGTCCCTAGTGGGAGCATATTGCTTGGTGTTCTTGCCATCTTCTAAAAATTTGTACTAAATAATCTGTGCAGAAACTCCAAAAATAGAGAGCAGGGCAACGGGCAAGTGGAGCTGTCTCGTCAATAGATTTTTGAATTCCTCACTGCTAAAAATAAAAAACGACCTGCTTATAACAGGCCGTTTTATAGTTTTTTTAAAAGATTGGGTCAGATGTCGTCAAAATTGACATCGGTGAAGTTTTCAGAAGTTGTTGAGCCGTTTTTATCGATATCGGTTTCTTCCTTTTTGAAGTCTCTCTGGTGTCTTTCCGAAATAACTTCAAGACCTTTTTCATCGATAATATAGTTCATCATTTCCTCCATAATATCTCTAAATGCGGTAAAATCTTCTTTGTATAAGTAGATTTTATGCTTTTTATAGTGGAAAGAACCATCATCATGAGTGAATTTTTTACTCTCAGTTATGGTTAAATAATAATCTCCAGCTTTGGTACTTCTAACATCAAAAAAGTAGGTTCTTCTTCCTGCGCGTAGGACTTTCGAGTGAATTTCTTCTTGATCCATTATTTCTTTCTCGCTCATAGGGTCTTGGTATGTTTAGTGAAATGCAGAATTATTCTACCAAAAATGTGAAAAAAATGCTAAATCAGCAACTTTTGGCTACTCTTTCTCTGCCAACTGGTTAATGTAAAGCTCCTTGTAGTAACCGTCAATGTTGTTCAATTGCTCATGAGTGCCTTCTTGTATGATTTGCCCATCCTCAAGTATAATGATGTGGTCGGCATTTTTGGCCGAGGAAACACGATGACTTACAATCAAGGTGGTTTTTTCCTTCGAAACCTTTTTCAGATTGGTCAATATTTCCTCTTCGGTTTCGGTATCAACGGCAGAAAGGCAGTCATCAAAAAGATAGATTTTGGGATTCTTTAAAAGGGCACGGGCAATGGAAACCCTTTGCTTTTGACCTCCACTTAGGGTAATACCACGTTCTCCTAAAATGGTATTGTATTTTTTTGTGAAACCTTCTATGTTGTCATGGACCACTGCTTTTTTCGCTACATCAACGATAGCTTCAAAAGAAGCGTTCTCGTCCCCAAATCGAATGTTGTTCTCGATAGTGTCAGAAAATAGAAAAGCGTCTTGAGGAACTGCTCCAATAGCTTGTCTAAGGTTATTTAGGTTCAATTTTTGAATGGGCTGTCCATCTATCAATACCTCTCCAGAGGACACGTCATAAAGACGTGAAACCAAATCCAATATCGTTGATTTACCAGACCCTGTCTTTCCTAAAAAAGCTACCGTTTCGCCTGCTTTAATTTTGAACGACACATTCTTTAATGCTGTTATATGCGTGTCTTCGTAGGTGAAGGTCACGTTTTTAAACTCAATATCACCGACAATTGGTGTTTCCTCGGCTATTTCATTTTTTATGGCAGGCTCGACCTTTAAAAACTCGTTGATACGTTTCTGTGAAGCCTCGGCTCTTTGAACTATGGAAGTTAACCAACCCACAATGGCAACAGGCCAGGTCAACATATTTACATATAGAATGAATTCTGCTATAAGTCCGAACGAGGCTATTTCTCCGTTCAAGTATTGTTTTCCCCCAAAATAGATAACAATGATGTTACTGATACCAATCAACAATATCATCAAAGGAAAAAACCAAGCGTTTACCTTGGCCAAATCCATACTGGTGTTTTTTCCCTGGGTTGCCAGCACTTCAATTTCCTCATTTATTTTAGGCTCAATCCCATAGGCTTTTATTACGGAAACCCCCGAAAATGATTCCTGTGTAAATGTGGAAAGGGACGATAAAAACTCTTGTACCTTGGTGCTTCTTTGGTGAATTATTTTACTGATTTGGTAAATAAGAACAGATAAAATAGGCAGGGGTACCAACGTGTAAGTGGCCAGGGTGGGTGCCTTGATGTACATGATAGAGATAACACAGACAAAAGTCGTAATGGTGTTCATGCCGTACATGATGACCGGGCCCGCATACATTCGTACTTGATTAATGTCTTCGCTTATGCGATTCATTAAATCGCCGATACGATTCTTTTTATAGAAATTGAGGTTTAAAATTTGATAGTGGTCAAAAACTTCATTTTTTAGGTCATATTCAATGTACCTGGAAACATTGATAATGGTTTGGCGCATCAAAAACGTAAACAAAGCCGAAAGCAATGCTGTGCCCACTATAATCAAAATGTATAGAAATAGGGTCTGTTTTGCTTCGGATAATGCTGTTGTCCCCCCAAAGTAATTCTCAATGACCTGAATGGACAGGTTCACATAGTTGGGAACCGCCAACGAAAACAGACGCGCTATTACAGTGATAATGATTCCAAGAAGTAGTTTATATCGATACTTCTTGAAATACTTGTTTAGGTGTTTTAATTCCTTCATAAAAGAAAAAGATGCTTGAACTTTAATAAGTAGCAGGGCAAATATAGAAGATTGCAAAAAAAAGGAATGTTATAAAACTGATAAGAAAAATTCTAGGGTAGGTTGGATGAAAATATAAGGTTACTTTTGCCCCGTAAAAGCCAATTAATGACTTTAATGTTCTTTTAAAATGCTTACCAGAAGGCATATTCGTGTAAAAGTAATGCAATGCATTTATGCATTGGTGCAGTCCAAGGATGATTCATTGGACAAACAAGTAAAGTTTCTAAAGGTGAGCATTGACAACATGTACGTGCTATACCTACTCATGTTGAACCTGCTGGTGGAACTTCACAAACTGGCCGAAAAACATGTTCAACATGCCTCTAAAAAGTATTTGGCTTCAGAGGAGGACCAATACCCAAACCTCAGGAAATTTGTTGAAAATAAGGTGCTTACCCAGATTTCGAAAAACACCTTGTTGGCCGATGAAATCTCAAAACGAAAACTCAACAATTGGTATTTGAATGAAGATTATGTGAAAATACTTCATAAGGATATCATCAAAAGTGACCGATATAAAACATATATGTCGCAAGCCGATAGTAGTTATGAAGAAGATAAAGAACTCATTATTCAGTTATACAAGGAAGTCATAGCTCCAAATGACAAGATTTATGAATATTTCGAGGATGATAAACTGACATGGGTCGATGATTTTCCAATTGTGAATACATTCATTGTAAAAAGGCTTAAAAAAGTAAACAAAACTGCTGGCGAAAGATTTTTTCTTCCAAGACTGCTAAAAGATGAGCAAGATTTGCAATATGCCAATCAATTGCTTACCAAAACGTTGCTGAACGACGCAAAATGGGAAAAGGAAATTGAAGCGAAAACGCCAAACTGGGACAACGACCGTATTGCCGAAATAGATTCAATCATTTTGAAAATGGCCATTTGTGAACTTCTAAATTTTCCATCCATCCCAGAAAAGGTTACCCTCAATGAATACTTAGAAATCGCAAAGGAATATTCTACACCCAAGAGTAGCATTTTTATCAATGGGGTTTTAGATAAATTGGCCAAAGAATACAAGGCGAGTGGTCAGCTGCAAAAAATGGGTAGGGGATTGCAGTAACTTTTTATTGATTATTTTTGAAAAAACAATTTTTAAAGAATGAAAAGAGGAACAACTATTTTAGGTTTGATCATGGCAGTTGCCTTAGTAAGTTTTTCATGTAAGGACAAGGCCTCAAGTAAAATCGTTGCTGAAAATGTTGAGAGTGCAACGGATAGAGATGAATCACAAAAAAATCTTCCAGTGATGACTTTTGACAAGTCAGAGCACGATTTTGGAACGATAGCTCAAGGCACGGCACAGGAAACACGTTTTACTTTCACAAACACGGGTAACGCCCCATTGATTATTACCGATGCGAAGAGCAGCTGCGGGTGTACCGTTCCGGAATATCCAAAAAACACGCCAATCGCCCCTGGGGAAAGTGGTGAACTTTTGGTGAAATTCAACGGATCGGGCCAAAACCAGGTTACCAAAACCGTTACCGTGACCGCCAACACGGAAAAAGGTTCAGAAATTCTTCGAATCAAGGCCTTTGTAAACCCAAAAGGTGCTGCTGAAGTCGCAGGTCCTGTTAAATAGAGTTAATTTTTAAATGGAAAATTTAGGACAGTTTTTACCTCTGATATTAATTTTTGCGGTCGCATATTTTTTTATGATTCGGCCACAGATTAAACGTCAGAAGGATGAGAAAAAATTTGCTTCGGCCTTAAAAAAGGGAGACCGAATTATTACCAAAAGTGGTCTATATGGCAAAGTCGTGGAACTTAATGACAAGGATTTTTCATGTGTCATTGAGACTATGGCCGGTCGCCTAAAGTTTGATCGCTCAGCTATCTCTATGGAAATGAGCAAAAAGTTGACAGCCGAAGCTAAGAAGTAAATAGCAACACTTTTAAGCGGTCACCCTGAGTCGGTCAGAGTGTGACAAAAAATTGAAAAAAGCACTTGGTAAACCTAAGTGCTTTTTTTTCGATAGGCGTCATTCAATCCGACACCTTCCTCGATAAGAGGTATTATTTTTTGCAACCGTTTTAGTTTGGTGGCCTCTTGTTTGGCCTCATCAATGTATTCAGAAAACTCTTTTTGTTTAAAAGGCGTAAATTTTGAAAAAGCAGTCTTTAAGGAGAGATTCCCTTCCAGCTCTGTTTTTAAAAGTTCTGCTACTTTGGAACCAGTGCTTTTTCTTTCAGCTTTTACTTCCAATCCCTTTTTTTGATTTTCAATGGCCTCTTCCATATAAGAAAGTATCGCTTGGTCGTCAATCTGGGAAATATCGGTGAGCTTCCAATGACGCATGGCTTTGGTTTTACCTTCCTGGGCATTTTCTAAAACCTGCAAGGGATCTTTTAGAAAAACCCCATTGAAAAACCATACCCCGAAGTAAGATTTAAAGCGACATATTCCAAAGACATTTTTGTTGTTCCATGTATATACCGGAAAGTTCCATTTATAATCTTCTTCGCTACCTGTTTGATGGGCAAGTTGTCTTAATTTTTGAATTGCCTCTCGAAAAGGTCCATCTTTTTCAAAATAGGCATTGATTTTCTCCTGCTTTTCCATTTTACTTTATTTGAATGGCCGTCAGCTCGCATATTTTCACAATCACCTGCACCGCTTTTTCCATACTTTCCAATGGAATATACTCATATCTGCCGTGAAAATTATGCCCTCCTGCAAAAATATTGGGACAGGGTAGACCCATGAAGCTTAGTTGAGACCCGTCGGTTCCTCCACGGATGGGTTTGATGATCGGTTCAATATCCAAAGCCTGCATAGCTTCTTCTGCGATTTCCACAATATGAAAGACTGGCTCAACCTTTTCCCTCATGTTTTTGTATTGGTCTTCGATAGAGAATTCAATGTAATCGCCATATCTCCCGGTTAGCTTATCTGTAATGTCGGATAATAGTTCTTTTCTAGCATCAAACTGTTCCTTATCATGATCTCGAATTATAAGTTCTATTTCCGCGCTTTCAATATCACCCTTGATTTTATGCACATGAAAAAAACCTTCCATTCCCGTGGTTTTTTCGGGAACTTCATGGGGAGGTAAAAGGCTTAGAAATTCGTTGGCCAGGCCAATCGCATTGACCATTTTGTCCTTGGCGTAGCCTGGGTGGACACTTTTTCCTTTTATTTTGATGTTGGCACTGGCGGCATTGAAGTTTTCGAACTCCAGTTCTCCCACTTGGCTTCCATCAATGGTATAGGCCCACTCTGCACCAAATTTTTTTACATCAAAATTATGGGCACCTTTTCCTATTTCCTCATCAGGGGTAAAGGCGATACGTATTCGACCATGTTTTATTTCGGGATGATTTAGGAGATACTCCATTGCGGTGATAATCTCCGCTACCCCTGCCTTGTCATCCGCACCTAAAAGTGTGGTCCCGTCAGTGGTGATTAGTGTCTGACCCTGGTATTGCTTCAAATCCTCAAATTCATCGGGTGATAGAACAATATTCATTTTTTTGTTCAGTATAATATCACCTCCATCATAGTCCTTCACCAATTGCGGTTTTACATTTTTACCTGTAAAATCAGGTGTGGTATCCATGTGGGCAATAAATCCAATCGTAGGAACCTTTTTAGTGATATTGCTGGGTAGCGTGGCCATGATATACCCATTTTGGTCAATGGATACTTCTTCCATACCTATTTGGTGTAGTTCGGACACCAATTTTTTAGCAAGAGTTAACTGTTTATCGGTACTGGGGATGGTTTTGGAATAGGGATCACTCTGCGTATCCACGGCAACATATTCTAAAAATCGGGGTAAAAGTCTCTCCATAAACTGCTTTTCAACAAAAATAACGCTTATTCAATCGTGATTTTATGAAATACTTGCATTCTACACCTATCTTTTCACCTTAATAAACATGACCATATTGTTGCAAAAAATACTCTTATTAGTATTCTTTTTATCGAGTTTATTGTGTTCGGCGCAAATGGACTGTTCTTTGGGGGTTGGCGGAAGAGATGATGAAACCATAATTCAGGTATTTCAGCTCAATGAAGACCAAAAGGAAAAAATGAAAAATTGGAGTGCCGAACTCAATGTCCGAAACACACTTTTAAAGGATAAGGCAAAACGTCTTCTGAAACAACACGAAGAAAGCTCTCCTGAGGCCTTGATTCAAATGTCGATGGAATATAAGACCATCTTGGACAGCATGCGAGCCAATGTCCTTATGATCGATAAACGATTGCTTTCTGTCTTTAACAAAAGGCAGTATGATCTTTATGTCGAGCTATGCAGTAGCATTTCCATGCATCCTATTTTTGTAAGAAGGTCAGATAACGAAAAATAGGCCTTTTGTCAAAATCTGCTCGAAGAGTTTATATTTTTGCACAAAATCTGCTGAATGTACAAATTCCTTATTCGCCCCGTTCTTTTTATGCTGGATGCGGAGACTGCCCATCACTTTTCTTTTCGAATGATTCGCCTTCTTTCTGTACTTGGTTTTGGTGGTTTGATGAGAAAAAAATTCATCGTTGAAGATTCCCGTCTTGAAAAAGAAGTATTTGGACTTAAGTTCAAGAATCCGGTAGGACTTGCTGCTGGATTCGACAAGGATGGCATTTTGTACAATGAGCTTTCAGACTTTGGGTTCGGTTTCGTCGAAATAGGGACGCTTACACCCAAACCCCAAAAGGGCAACCCTAAAAAGCGTCTTTTTCGACTCTTGGACGACCAGGCCATCATCAACCGAATGGGGTTTAACAACAAGGGAGTCTTTGAAGCAGTAGAACATTTAAAAAAGAAACATAGGGTCTTGATAGGGGGAAACATCGGAAAAAACAAGGTAACCCCAAATGAAAAAGCAGTTAAAGACTATCTCATATGTTTTGAGGCACTTTTTGAGCATGTCGACTATTTTGTCGTCAATGTGAGTTCTCCAAACACCCCTGGGCTTCGGGAACTTCAAGACAAGGGTCCGTTGACCAAATTGTTGAAAAAATTAAAAAAGGAGAATTC
>NZ_JANQIH010000195.1 GCF_028282265.1 Allomuricauda sp. | reverse complement strand
CCATTTTCCAAAAATTCCTTTAAGGACTCATGAATTAAGTATTTCCATCCACCCACGAAATTGTCTCTTGCAAAATCTGGATCCGTAAATGTTTCAAGGCCTTCATGGGTGAGTTTTACCTTTGTCTTTTCACCATTAGCGGATAGTTCAAAAGTAACAAAGGAAACTCCGGGATACCCTTCATATTTCCATGAGTATCTCAATTTCTTATGGGGAATTACTTCCAAAACCTCACACAAATGGAGATACCGCTTATTTTCCTCACCACCTTCAAATTGAAATTTGAAACCTACCTCAGGTTTAAAGTCCGCGATATCAAAATACCACTTTTTCATTAATTCTTTTTCAGTAATAGCGCGCCAGACAAGTTCTAATGGCGCGTTGAATTCTTGTTCGATTATCAATTGTTGGTTATCCATGTTAACTGTGTTTTATAGTTGCTTTTTGGGATTGGACTGTAATTCGCCCAATAATTCGTCCAATTGGTTGAGTTTGCCGGTCCACATTTTTCTGAAAGGTTCCAACCAATCAGCAACTTCTGTAAGTTTTTCGACTTCAAGATTACAATGGCGTTCCCTACCTTCTTTTTTTATGGTTATTACGCCACACTCTTGAAGATATTTAATGTGTAGGGATACAGCTTGCCTGGTCATATCGAACTTTTCGGCCAACCCATTGACATTTTGCGACTCTCTTGTCAATGATATAAGGATACTCCGTCTTGTGGGGTCAGCTATGGCGTTGAAGACATCTCTTTTCATAATTTTGAATTAATAAGCAAGTAATTGCTTGCAAATATATATGAAAGTATTTGCTTGCGCAATTTTTTAAGCGAATATGTTTCGAAAGGTAAGATGTGAAGTCTTAGTTCGGGAGCGTTTTAATGCCTTTCAGACTTTGTTGTGAGTAGTGTTGATCTCTGTAATTCGTGCCAAGTGGTGGTCATCATGTTCAGCTACAAATAGAAACAAATCCATAATTCGCATAGGTTGTTTCAATCTTGGGTGCAAAGCTTTTCTATAAATGTCTTTGTCACTTAATTTTTTAAGTTGAGCAACTGTCTCGTTTCTCATTTCTTCAAAACGTGATAACAGTTCAGCGAGTGGGACTTTATTATGTTGGGCCAAGTCTGTTTTTTGATTACTTAAATCCGTTTCACGAAGAAATTCTTTGTTTTCCAATATGTCAAAAAGACGACCTTGCCAAAGAGGTTCTAAATCAATCAAATGGCCTATATTTTCTTTGATAGACCATTTGCCTTCTGGTTTTATTTCAAATAAAGTGGCAGCTATTTGCTCGGTTTTTGATTTCAATCTTATTGAAGTGCCTTCCAATCTTTCGATAATAGAAGGGAAAATATTTTGCTGAAATGCAAAGTCAAACTTTCTTTCAAACCAATTTATTTGTTTCATTATTCTATTTTTTTTACCAAAGGCCTTGGCAATGCCTTCGTAGACAGTGTCCCGACTTTTTTGGTTCATTTGAAAAAAAAAAAAATGGTTGAGCGTTAAGCCATAGGTTTGATTACTTATTGCCGGGTATAAGCAATACAACTAATCCCAAAGTTTTTTGATTTGGATTTCATTCAAGAATCCATCCGTTCTAATGTCATTGATGGACAGGTCTAAAGGTTCATATCCCACAAATGAGAACCGAAGCGTATCTCTATTGATTGCTTTGGAATATCCAAGCTGAAAGTTCCATCCATTCCACTGATAGTACCTATGTCTGTTCCAACGATTCCAATATTAACGAATTGAATGAAATCGCCAGATTCCCAGTCTTTTACCTTTCCACTAATTTCTTGGGAACCGCATAAGTGGGAACAAAAGAAAAAAATGAAAATCAGAATGTACGCTGTTTTTATCACTTTTGTTTAAATCAATTTGGTCGTTAAAGCTAATGTTTCCAGTATCATTTTCTTATGATATCTCAGGTGCATTCTCTAATTGAGAGAGGCAGAGACTATTCCAACACAAATTTTCTATATGATTTTGAAGATACTGTAAATTCTACTTGCAGAATTTCGTCTTGCTACATGGGATGGGTTCGGGAATATAATGGGATAGATTATGAAAGTTAAGGTTGTTCTGGGTTGAAGAGCTACTTACTTTTTCTTAGCACAAAATTTATCGGTATGGAAAAGGGAATTTTTACGGGTTTTCCATTTTGTTTTGCCGGCCCAAAACGGGGTAGTAATTCAACAATCCGGATTGCTTCTTGTTTAAGAAGCTTGTGCCCACCTTTTGTCTTTATGTTGCTAATGGTACCATCCTTACTGATTACTATAAGAACCTTGACTTCTCCTGATATACCATTGACAAGTGCTTTTTTTGGATACTGAAAGTGTTTTTTGATATGATTTTCCATGTGATATTGGAAGCATTTCACGGATTCTGCTCCTATATACCTTTCACAACCCGGAAAGACAGCTACTTCTTCGATAACGCCGCCTGAGTACTTCCTTTCCGGAGAGATATGTTTTAATTCGGATTGGCCATTCTCTTTAGAGAAAACATAGGTGAAATTCAACAGATGTTTAGATTCCCAATGCTGGGCCTTTTTGTTCAGGACTCTTAAAACTGAAAGCGAAGCAATACTTTCTTTCAAACCTTCTTGAAGCTTTTTGTTCAACTTTTCGTCCTTTTGTAAACGTAATACACTTTTTGAAATATCTATATCGCCAATAGAATCTAGGAGCAAACGCCCATCTATTTTAATAGTGTCCAATTTTGACTTTAACAGTAGTTTTTTATTCTTTTCCGAGGATAAGAAGTTAAAAACGGTCTGCTCTATTGAATTGAATAAACATTCACTTGGGGAGTTGTCATCACAGCCTTCAAGTACTATTTGTTCTTGAGGAAAATAGGGAGGCTCTAATTCTTGTGCAAATACTGGGCCCAACCCAAGAATTAGACATAACAATAGGCAGGCTGTTGATTTCATATGAATTCTTTATACTGCTACTACGGCCTTAATATGCGGATGCGGGTCGTAGTTCAGCAGTTCAAAATCTTCAAAAGTAAAATCGAAAATGTCTGTAACCTGTGGATTGAGCCTCATGGTGGGCAAAGGTCGAATATCCCGACTTAGTTGTAGCTCCACCTGTTCCAGATGATTGGTATAAATATGGGCATCACCAAAGGTGTGGACGAATTCGCCTGGCTCATAACCACACACCTGGGCCATCATCATCGTAAATAGGGCATACGAGGCAATATTAAAGGGTACCCCTAAAAAGATATCTGCACTACGTTGGTACAACTGGCACGATAGCTTGCCATCGGCGACATAAAATTGAAAAAAGGCATGGCAGGGGGGGAGGGCCGCTTTTCCATTGGATACGTTTTCGGAAAAAGAAACCGAAGTATCTGGCAATACACTCGGGTTCCAGGCTGAGACCAACATGCGACGGCTATCTGGATTGTGTTTCAATGAATGGATAACCTGTTTGATTTGATCGATTTCCTCACTGTTCCAGTTTCGCCATTGGTGTCCATACACCGGACCCAAATCACCATTTTCATCTGCCCATTCGTTCCAAATGCGAACACCATTTTCCTGTAAGTACTTTACGTTGGTATCGCCCTTCAAAAACCATAAAAGCTCATGAACGATGGACTTTAGGTGTAACTTTTTGGTAGTCACCATGGGAAATCCTTCCGAAAGGTCGAATCGCATTTGGTATCCAAAAACGCTATAAGTTCCCGTTCCGGTTCGGTCTGCTTTTGCATTGCCGTGCTCTAGCACATATTTTAGTAAATCGTGGTATTGTTTCATATTTTATCTTGCAAAATACCGTCATTTCGAGTGATTTCAGTTTTCCGAAATCGTGTCGAGAAATGGCCTTTACCATTTTTCGATACAAAATCCTTTCAGGATTTCACTTAAACTGACCCCATTCCAGCTGATCTATCTAGACGTCGCTAAATTCCTCTTTATAAATTCTAGCGGACTCCATAAGAGATGCTTCGACAGGCTCAGCATGACATGAATAATAAAAATCCCTCTAAAATAGTTGAAGTATGTAACGCTTAAAAAGGTATACAAATGGATTTATAAAGATTTTATCAACCGTGAGAAATCAACCAAGAATCATCCCCGCGATCGTAGCGGACAACAATGAAGCCAAGGAACCGCCCAGAACAGCGCGCATTCCAAATTCAGAAAGGGTTTTACGTTGCCCAGGAGCCAAGGAACCTATGCCACCAATTTGAATACCAATGGATGCAAAATTCGCAAACCCGCAAAGCATGTAAGTGGCCATGATCACCGATTTGTTATAGGTAAAATGAAGAGAGCTTGCCATGTCCTTTAGTTGTGCCAACTGAATGTAGCCCACGAATTCACTGGCCGCCAACTTAATTCCCAAAAGTTGGCCCATCAACATAATATCTTCGTTTGCCACTCCGATAAGCCACATCAAAGGGGCGAAAACAGTGCCCAAGATGGCTTCCAACGAAAACTCGCTATAGGGTGAATTGGCGGCAATCCAACCGTTGAGAGTGGTCAAATCCCCGATCCAGCCCAGAATACCATTGATCATGGCAATAAAGGCAACAAAGACCAAGAGCATAGCACCTACGTTCAAGGCCAATTTTAGTCCTTCTGTAGTTCCGTTGGCAATGGCATCCAACAAGTTGGCACCTATTTTTTCTGAGGAAACGGTTACATCGGTATTGACGGATTCGGTTTGCGGATAAAGTATTTTAGATACAGTTATCGCCCCCGGTGCAGCCATGACCGAAGCCGCTAAAAGGTGTTTCGCAAAAACCAATCGCAAAGCGGGGTCATCTCCACCCAAAAATCCGATATAGGCCGCAAGAACAGCACCGGCCACGGTAGCCATTCCCCCAATCATGACCAAGAGGATTTCGGACTTGTTCATTTTTTCCAGATAAGCCTTTATCAACAAGGGGGCTTCCGTCTGACCCAAAAAAATGTTCCCTGCTACGGATAGGCTTTCAGCTCCAGAAATTCCCAATGTTTTGGAAAGTAGCCAAGCTAATGCCAGAACAACTCTTTGGATAATTCCTAAGTAAAACAAGACTGAAGTCAAAGCCGAAAAGAAGATAATGGTCGGGAGCACCTGGAAGGCAAAAATGAATCCGAATGTATCCATATCGACTACCAGACCTTCAAAGAGAAACTGGCTTCCAGCCCGAGTAAAGTCCAAAATACTTACGAAGACCTGTCCGATTTTTTCAAATACCAACTGTATAAAGGGAACTTTGAGCACTCCGAAAGCAATCAGCAGTTGCAGGGCAAGACCAATACCTACTGTTTTCCAATTAATGCCTTTTCGATTGGCGCTAAAGAGAAACGAGATAAAAATCAGCACCGCCATTCCCAAAGCACCTCGCCAAAGGGTGTTAATGGAAAAACCCTGATTGGGCACTAGTTTGGGAGTTTGGGATACTGTAATGTCATCAATAATACTGGTGTCTACAGCGATATTCAGAGAATCGGCAACGGAGGCATTTTGACCAAAGGTATTTGTACATATAAGGAACAGGAGTATTAAAAAACCTTGGTAGTATTTACCCATATGGGAATTTATTTTCGCTTGGAAATTTCGTCTCGAAGTTTGGCAGCTTTTTCGTAGTCTTCGTTGGCCACTGCTTTATCCAACTCTTTATGGAGTTCTTCCAGGGAAAGTTCTCGATACCCTTGGGAGGCCGCCCCGGATTCTATCTCTACGGTTTCACCTTCTTGCAGAATTTCATCCACCACTATACTGTCATCCTCGTTTTCCTCACTTTCTTTAGAAGAAAACTTTAGAAAGATTCCGGCTTTATCAAGAATCGTCTTGTAGGTAAATATGGGAGCGTCAAACCGAAGTGCCAGTGCAATGGCATCGCTGGTACGTGCATCAATGATTTCTTCAACTTTATCCCGTTCACATATAATACTGGAATAAAACACCCCATCCACCAGTTTATGAATGATGACCTGTTTTACAAAAATCTCAAAACGGTCCGCAAAATTTTTGAAAAGGTCATGGGTAAGCGGTCTTGGGGGTTTGATTTCTTTTTCCAAAGCTATCGCAATCGATTGTGCTTCAAAAGCACCAATTACGATGGGCAGCTTTCTGTCTCCTTCAACCTCGTTTAAAATAAGGGCATAGGCACCGTTTTGAGTTTGGCTATAAGAAATCCCCTTTATTTTTAATCGTACTAAGCTCATAATCTCCTCCTAAAACCAAAAAAGGCTGTTCAAATAAGTGGCGTAACCAGTTATCTGAACAGCCCCTTGCAATGGGCAAATTAACAAAAATTAAGCGTTTTGGGCTTTAAATTCCTTTAATTTTTCGATGAGTTTGGGAACCACTTCAAAGGCATCCCCAACGATTCCATAATCCGCAGCCTTAAAGAAGGGAGCTTCAGGGTCATTGTTGATCACAACTTTAGTTTTGGATGCGCTTACTCCGGCCAAATGCTGGATAGCTCCTGAAATACCGATGGCTATGTACAGATTGCTGGCAACGGGCTTTCCTGTTTGTCCCACGTGCTCCCCATGTGAGCGCCATCCTAAGTCGGATACCGGCTTTGAACAAGCTGTGGCAGCACCTAAAATATCGGCCAATTCTTCAATCATACCCCAGTTTTCAGGCCCTTTGAGTCCGCGACCACCGGACACCACGATATCGGCGTCAGCAATGGTGGCCTTTCCTACCACCTTGTCCACTTCCACAGATTTGGTAGTGAAATCTGAATCACCTAAAGTTGGGTTGAAGTCTTCATCCGT
>NZ_JANQIH010000179.1 GCF_028282265.1 Allomuricauda sp. | reverse complement strand
GGAACAACAAAGTGATTTGCAGCAACCAAAGGATCCCCTACGGTACCTCCGTGCATCTCTTCTATACTCTCGGCCCATTCTAGGTATCCATTCCAAATGTTTTCCTTTCCCTTTGTGATTTTCTCACCGGGCATTCCATCCATTTCTACGCTTTCTGCATCTTCAGCATAAAGGTCGTACGCTTCTTTGTACTTTTCTTCGCGACATAGCTGAACCAGTTTGTCGGCTACTTCTTGTGTTGTCATGATACTATTTATTGATTAATTAATATCCATAAAGATAGCCAAGCGTGGCACATCTTATTTTAAAGAATGGTTAAAATACCTTAGAGCAAATCTAGCTTATCTCCAATATCAAATACTCCTTATTGTTAAAGCGAAAAGAATGTTTTTTTTCTTTCCCTAAAAGCATTTGGCCTATTGGGGAACCCACGGAAATACAGAAAACGGTTTCTCTTGATTCTTGAAAAACCCCAGCAGATATTGCCAAAAAGAAATGTTGCACATTTGTTTTGACCAAACTCCCCAGCTTTGCCGTGGTCGAAGAAGGAATGGATTCTGCTTTTTGAAGTGTTTTCTTCATCTGTTCCAGTTCGAGCATTTGTCTTGCGAGCTTTTCTTGCTCCAATTGTACCATTGCTCTCCCGGTTTCGTGCTTGTCTCCTGCGGAACTTTTGGTCTCCGTATTTAACGATTCGTTCAATGAATTGCTTGTTTTCTGAAGGCTATGTTCTTTGGTTTTGATATGGTTTCTGCAATGTTCCAAAAGCCTTTCTTTTAAGGGCATCATGTAAAAATCAATTGAAGGTTAATCTAAAAACCGTTTCCTTATCTGGAATTGAGTGCACCTTTAAACTTCCACCATGTAGTTGCATGACCCTTTTTGAGAGACTTAAGCCTATTCCCGTTCCTTCATTCTTGGTGGTAAAGAATGGAACAAATATTTCTTCCATGAGTTCAGCCGGAATTCCCGGGCCGTTGTCCCTGACTTCTATAAATTTCGTTTCTGTGGTTGACCCAGCAATCAATTGAACCTTTCCGTCCTTGGTGTCTTCTACAGCTTGTAATGCATTCTTGCAAAGGTTTATAAGGACTTGTGATATCTGTTTTTCATCCAGAAAAAACTCCAAATCCTTTGGGTGGCATTGCACCGAAAAATCAACCCCGGTCCATTTACCCCCGGAAGACATAAGAACTTCTATTTTATTAAGTAGGTCAGTGCCCACCACCAGTTCCCTATCGGGAGCGGGAACACTTAACAAACTGCGATAGGATTGTACAAAGTCCATTAAACTGCTGCCCTGGTTTTTGATTACTTCTAGTCCTTTTACCGTGTTTTTGACATGGCTTTCCTCAAGTTCTGACAAAGCAACCATTTCTCCATTCTTGCTGAAATAGTTGGCAATGGCATCTGATATTGAAGTAATTGGGGTAATGGTATTCATGATTTCATGGGTCAAAACACGAATAAGCCTTACCCATGATTCTGTTTCCTTTTCATCCAGCTCTTTATCAATGTCCTGGGCCACGACCAAAAGCAATTCTTCCCCATTGAGAACCACCCCTGTGGATTTAATCGCCAACTGCCTTTGTTCTCTTTCCGTGGTCATTTCAATCAGCTTTCTATCGAACGGTTTTAATTTGGAAAAAAGCTTATACAAATTTTCATCAACTCGGTTCAGCTGTTTGATATGGTTCAAAGGACTATGATTCAATAACCGCTCCATGGTAGGATTGGCAAAGAAAATATGCCCCGCTTTGTTGATGGTCAGAATACCGATATCGGCTTGTTTGATGATTTCTTGGTAATATTTTTCCTTGGCTTCGTTTTTCAGATACATTTCCTGAACCACTTCATTGAGCAAATTGAGGCTTCGGTTTAGTTCGTTCAAAGATCTTAGTTTCGTTTCCTTCGGGAAACGCAAAGTAAAATCCTCATTTTTTATGGCCTGAAAAAAATAAGCAATGGCTATATTGGTGGCATTTATGAACCGTATCAAAAAAATCAGCTGAAGTACAAAAATTGCTGATAGAATTCCGCCTGATAAATACTCCTTTTTTAAAAGAAAAAATGCAGCACCTAGGGAGGTCAACCCAATCATGACAACCCTAAATATGAGTCGGTAATAAAAATTCTTACTGACCATTTAGTTTATCTTTTTTTTAGTTTGTTATATAAGGTTTGACGAGAAATCCCCAACTGTTCCGCCGCAGCACTATAGTTGCCCGAGTTCTGTTCCAATGCCCTTGAAATCATTCGTTGTTCCATCTCGTCCAATGTTGTAGGTCCGTCGCCTAAAGTTTGGGAAGGTTTGGCGTGCAGCAGAAAATCAGACGGTTTTAATACATTCCCTTCAGACAAAATGATAGCACGTTCCATGGTATGTTGTAACTCACGCACATTGCCCGGCCAATTGTATTCCAACAGCTTTTCCTGAGCCGAACTATTGATTCTAAGTCCTGGTTTGTCATATTTGTTGGCAAAGCGTTTGAGAAAAAAATCAGCCAAAATCAAAATATCACCCTCTCGTTCCCGCAAGGGAGGAACCTCAATATGAATGGTATTGATGCGGTATAGCAAATCCTCCCTAAAGAGACCATCAGCTACCATTTGTTCCAAATTGCAGTTGGTGGCACATATTAATCGTATATCAACGGAGATAGATTTGTTGGATCCAACCCTTACTATGGATTTGTTCTGAATTGCGGAAAGCAACTTGGCCTGCATTTGCAATGATAGATTGCCCATTTCATCCAAGAATAATGTTCCCTGATGCGCTGCCTCAAACTTACCGGTTCGGTCTTCCTTGGCATCCGTGAAAGAGCCTTTTAAATGGCCGAAAAGCTCACTTTCGAACAGGTTTTCGGCAATAGAGCCCATATCCACTCCTATGAAAACCTCATCTTTTCGGCTTGACAAGCGATGTAGTTCCCGGGCAATAAGTTCTTTCCCTGTTCCGTTTTCGCCTGTTATCAAAACATTGACATCGGTCTTGGCAACTTTTCGAACCAGGTTTAAAACCGAGGTAAGTGCTTTGGAGTTCCCGATAATTAAATTTTTGTCATCATTGATAACCTGTTTTAAACTACTTTCCTTCTTTTTTAACTTATGGATTTCTTGTTTTGACTTTCTCAGTTCATACGCTGATCTCACTGTGGTCAACAACCTTTCATTGTTCCAGGGCTTTAGTATAAAATCGGCCGCTCCTTTTTTCAGTGCCTGTACCGCCAAATCCACAGCGCCGTAGGCGGTCATCATTATTACTGAAGTATTGGGGGATTTCTTTTTTATCTCGTTCAACCAAAATAATCCCTCGTTTCCGGTGTTGACCCCTGCGGAAAAGTTCATGTCGAGCAAAACAATATCGATTTCTTGCATATTGGGAAAAGAGGAAATCTGATTGGGATTGAACAGCGTCTGTACACTCTTATATTCGAATTGCAATAGAATGTCCAAAGCGCTCAACACACTTTTGTTGTCATCAATTACTAAAATCTTGGCATCAATCATAGCAAAATCTCATTTGCATTTCCTTAAAACTACGAATCAGAGAGGACGCCAAAAAACAATTGTAAAATATTTAGACAGTTTTTGTATAAAAAATTTACACTGTGCGAATCAGGAAAATACTTAAAATCGTTTAACTATCTGATTTTCAATTGTTTGTTTTTTTGGCACACGAATAGTAAATAGTTTGGCACAGTTAAAGACTATGAACCTAAGATTTTACATATTTACTCTATTCTTATTGACGGTCTACACAGGATTTTCCCAAAAGGTTTGGACTTTGGATGAATGCGTTGCCTACGCCATCGAACACAACCTTCAGGTAAAAACAACGAGCTATACCAAGGATTCCAACAAGGAAACCTATAGACAATCTGTAAGAAATTTGTTGCCAACAGTAAGCGGATTTACGAACTATAGAATCAATACCGGTCTTACAGAAGATCCTCAAACCGGGGTTTTGGTAAATAGGGAATTCAACAATGCCAACTATAGCCTTAATGCCAACTTGGACATTTTTCAAGGCTTTCAAAAACTAAACGCCATCAAGGCTGCCAAATACATTTACAAAGCTGCCGAAGAAGATATTTTGCAAGAAAAGTTTCTTTTGGCTTTTAGGGTTATGAGCGCATTTTACGATATAAAATTCAATGAAGGTTTGGTGGCTAACTCCCTAGAGCAGCAACAAATATCGCAGACCAACTACGATTTGGTACAAAGACAGGTTGAATTGGGCCTAATGGCCGAAGCCGATTTGTATGAGGCTGAATCAAACCTTCTCTCAGACAAACTTTTGGTGACCCAAAATCAGAATTTATTAGCGATTTCAAAATTGAACCTTCTTCAAGAAATGAACTTGACCGATGTTGACGATATCACTTTGCAGTTGGAAGAGACTGTTGAGGATGGCTCAAGCTCCAATAAAATCACCCTAGATTCTTTATATGAGACAGCAAGAAGCTTTGTTCCCTTGGTCAAAGGTCAAGAAATGCGCGTCATTGCAGCGAAAAAACAGCTACAGTCCATACGGGGAGGTCTTTTTCCTTCGCTTACCATGGTCGCGGGAATGTCCTCTAGATATTCGGAAACCAATACCGATGACAACGATGAAATCGTACCATTTTCGGACCAAATCAGTGAAAACTTCGCTCGGTTTGTTGGTGCCGAACTACGTATTCCAATTACCAACGCATGGACCAATCGTTCACGGGTAAAGCAACAGAAGATTGCTTATCTGCAGGCCAAGAATAATTTGGAGATACAAGAACAGGAGCTTTTTCAATTGCTTCAGCAATTGGTACAGACCAATGAGGCATTGATTGCAGAATATGACCAAAGCAACAAAAGAGTACAGGCCCAAGAGATTGCTTTCCAAATCGCGCAAAAGCGATATGAGAAAGGATTGCTAAATGCTATTGAGTTGTTTCAAGCAAAAAACCTCTATGGGACTGCACAAAACGAAAATCTTCAGGTAAGGCTAAGATTGAAAGTAAATGAAAGCACCATAGATTTCTATAACGGCCTACCTATTTTTAATATCAACTGATCAAAGATGGATATACAATTAGAAAAAAAGAAAGGATTGAGACCGAAGCATTACGGTTACATCGCCATAGGCGCATTGGTCTTGTTTTCAGGTTGGAAACTGCTTTTTGCCAGTTCAACCTCGACCTTCAGAACGGAGAAGGAAAGAGTATCCATTGCACAGGTTATGGACGGAAAATTTGATGACTATATCACCATCAATGGTAATGTTGCGCCTATAGCCACTATTTATATGGATGCCTACGAGGGAGGAAGGGTTACAGAAAAGCTTATCGAAGAGGGAACCATGGTAAAGAAAGGTGAGATTATTCTAAAACTTGAGAACATGGGGCTTTACGAACAAATTCTAGCCAGTGAAAGTAACTTGGCCCTTAAGCAAAACGATTTGCGATCTACCAAACTCAACTTCGATACCCGTTTGGTGGATGGAAGAAGGTCCTTGGCGACTGCATATTACGACCTGCAACGCTTAAAAAGAAACTACGAACAAAACCAAGATCTTTATAATGAGAAGTTAATTTCCAAGGAGACTTATTTGCTCTCTAAAGAAAACTATGAACTCGCTAAAAAGCAACATGACATTCTTGAGGTACAGACCACACAAGATGAAGAGCTAAGCAAAACCTCTCTGGCGACTTTAGACGCCGATCTTCAGAGAATGCGCAAAACCTTGGGTATGGTCTATGAACGTTTGGATCATTTGAATGTTCGTGCCCCTGCCGATGGCCAATTAGGTTTTTTAGACGCAGAAATCGGGCAGAACATTGCCCAAGGACAGCGAATTGGCCAAGTCAATGTGCTTACCGACTTTAAAATCGAAGCGGAAATCGATGAGCATTACATCGATAGGGTAAAAAGAGATCTCTCGGCCACCTTGGAACGAAATAACACTGAATACCCACTTCGTGTGAGAAAGGTGTACCCTGAGGTAAGGAACGGACGTTTCCAAGTAGATCTTGTCTTTACAGAAAACAAGCCAGAAACAATAAGAGCTGGGCAAAGCTATAACATTAGGCTGCAATTGGGAGCTTCCAACGATGCCTTATTGTTGCCAAAAGGAGGGTTTTTTCAGAGTACGGGAGGACAATGGGTTTTTGTTCTTGGAACTGATGAAAATGAGGCTCTCAAACGAAATATTAGAATAGGAAAACAAAATTCAAGATACTATGAGGTTCTCGACGGACTTCAACCCGG
>NZ_JANQIH010000119.1 GCF_028282265.1 Allomuricauda sp. | reverse complement strand
GTCCATCGAATCCCGGTGACCGGACAAAGAGATGCCAAGCCAGCTTCGACAGGCTCGCTGCGGATTGGCATGAAGATCTAGGTGGCCATGGCGACGGGGCCCACCCCTTCCCATCCCGAACAGGGAAGTTAAGCCCGTTTGCGCCGATGGTACTGCCACAACACGTGGGGGAGGAGGTAGGCGCCTTCCTTGGACGCCCTTCACTTTTGTGAAGGGCGTCTTTTGTTTTAATAGCATATCTTTATCGGAAACATCATCTATGTCACTTCCCGGATTTTTTAGTATTCTTAACTTCACCAAAAATTTCCAAAAAGAGCGGGTTAAAAGTTTTGGTCAGTTACCCTCTGATAAATTTATCTTTCATAAGGCATATCGGTTAGCCTCAAGGTATGGATATAGGTAATTAAACATGGAAAACGTTACAAACAGCTCTTTCTAATTGAAACCCAAATCAACTACAGTCTACGGAACCGAAGAAAGATGGAATGCTTATTCGCATGGATTTGGAGTACTTCTATCTATAATAGGATTGTTTTATTGGATAAATCATTTCCAAGATAAATCGCTTGGTTTAAAGACCAGTGTCCTTATATACAGTATTTCACTGATTCTCCTCTTTTTAGCTTCAACCCTCTACCATGCTGTGGATGATGCTCGAATAAAACGTAGACTTCGGATTCTTGATCATATCAGTATTTATTACTTGATTGCAGGAACCTATACACCTGTTTGTATCCTAATTTTACAGGATTCAAGAGGTACGTTACTACTGACGATTGTCTGGGGATTGGCCCTGCTGGGCACAGTTTTGAAGCTGTTTTTTACTGGAAAATTTGAAGTCTTTTCCCTTTTGCTCTATGCCTTTATGGGATGGACGATTGTATTGGATTTGGGTTTTTTATTGGAAACCTTGTCAAGCAATGGTTTGTTGCTATTAGCTTTGGGCGGTGGGTTTTATACCATTGGAATTTTGTTCTATGCAATCAAAAAAATTCCCTTTAATCATTTGATTTGGCACTTTTTTGTTTTGGGAGGAGCTGTCAGTCATTGGTTTTTTCTTAAGGTTGAACTTCCTTTTTAGGTAGGTTTTGTATCAAGAATAAATCTTTTCTTAAATATTTTCTAAGAATAATTTTACTTTTCTTCAATAAAAGGATAAAAAACATATAATTCGAGCTTAACTCAGCGAGTAATAATTGGAAGTAATTTCGAATGCAAACCTCTTGGTATGCAAATCGTTCTTCAAAGACTTTCTCCATTTTTTATTGCAATACTCCTTCTATTACCCTTTGTATTTGTGGAAAAAGGTGATATCGTATTGCTGTTGAACCAACTTAGGAACCCATTTTGGGATGCATTTTTTATAAGGGCAAGCCTATTGGGTAATGCTATCTGTGTACCTTTTGCACTTTTGCTTGTGCTAAGATTTCGTTTCAAATGGTTGGCTATTTTTCTTTTGGCCTTTGTAGTTCAAGTAGCCTTGGTACTCCTTTTCAAAAAAGGAATTTACCCCGGTGAACTCAGACCTTACCTTTATTTTAGTAGAATGGGAATGCAGAATTGGCTTAATTTGGTCGAGGGTGTAAAAATAAGATATGTGAACACTTTTCCTTCAGGCCATACTGCCACCATCTTCTTTTTAGTTTCCTTTTTTTCATTGCTTTCAAGAAACCGTACCGCCAGTTGGATACTCATGATACTTGGGTTGTTTGTCGGAACTGCGCGTATATACCTCGTTCAGCATTTTTATGTGGATGTATATTTTGGGATTGTATTTGGCACTTTATCTTCCATTGTTGCCTATTTGGTAGTCAGGAAAAATCCAAAAAAATGGCATGGTAGACAAATCCATATCAATCTTAAAGAAATTCAGGAAAACACTCAAAATGTGTTACGCCAACTGTTCAATCAATAAGCGGGTAACCGAAAAATAGCTCATGGAGTTCCTTAAAAGGTATGATTGTATTTTCATTTTCCTTTTTTCAGCGATAATCTGCACCTCTTTTATAGGAAGTTACCCAATTTATATATTGGATGAAGCAAGAAATTCAGAGGCCGCTAGGGAAATGCTGGTTTCAAAAAATTTCATCGTTCCCACTTTCAATGGTATGCTACGCACCGATAAACCCCCTTTACATTACTTTTTTATGACGTTGGGTTACCGGATTTTTGGGGTGAATGCTTTCGGAGCCCGCTTTTTGTCTGGAATCTTTGGGGCTCTTACAGTACTTGTAACCTATTGGAATGTAAAGAAGTATAAAAGCCAGGAATTGGGTTTTATTACCGTTCTTATACTATGGAGTGCATTGTTCTTTGTTCAGGAATTCCATCTTGCAGTACCTGATCCCTACTTGATTTTTTTTATTGCCTTCTCTCTTTTTTCCTTTTTCAATTTTTATTCCTCTAAAAAATGGCCTTGGTTGGTATACTGTTATTTGGCCATTGGTTTTGGGTTCTTGACCAAAGGCCCAGTGGCCATGGTTTTGCCCGGATTGGCTATTCTTGCATTCCTCTTGTTCAAGCGTAGTTTTAATATGAAAACCATTGTCGGTTTGAAACCAATATTGGGATTACTGATTGTTCTAGTCGTAGCTGGTCCTTGGTATTACTGGGTTCATTTGGAAACAGATGGAGCCTGGACCCGAGGCTTCTTTTTAGACCATAACATCTCTAGATTTGGCTCTGAAAAGGAAGGGCACGGGGGATTGTTTCTCATAACCCCGCTTTATGTTATCCTCGGACTTTTACCTTTTTCAGTATTTATCATCCAGGCTTTTGTACAAGGGTGGTGGGTGAGAAAGTCTGATGAATTTGTCCTTTTTTCTTTTTTGGTATCAAGTGTTACGATTCTGTTTTTTAGTATCTCTAGCACAAAATTGCCCAACTATCCTATGCCCTGTTATCCTTTTGTAGCCATATTGATTGCATTTTATTTGGAAAGGATTCTTAACGCCAATATTTCCAGAAGATCATTACTATGGAGTATACTATTTCTTTTGGTTGTTTCGCTTGCCCTATCCGTTGGAGGATATATTGCCCTTGGATTGGAAAAACAGTTCATTGATGTGCAGTGGGTCAGCCTTTGGTTGGCGATTGCTCCTATTTCCTGTTTGGTCACATACTATTTGTATAGAAAAAACCTTTTAAAGAAGGCCTTTTTTACTCTTGCAGGTGGTTGGATCCTAATGGGTCTTTTGCTTTTTGGTATCATCTATCCAAAATTGACAGCAAAAAGTCCAGTTTCTCTTGCAGAACAGTTTATTTCCAAGGATTCCCATGTTGTCGCCTTTAAAAGGTTCGATAGCGCTTTCCCGATTAATTTTCAAAGAACTTTTGAGGTTGCAGAGTCCATAGAAGCGTTGGACCTAATTTTTCAAGAGCGTCCCGAGACCATCATTATTACTAACACACGAAGTAAGGAAGATTTAGAGCTTCTCTCAAAATACCAACTTATTTTGGAACAAAAGGCCCTGTTTGAAAATCACACCACCAGAATGTATAAAAAGTAGGCAACCAATGCCCCTAGGCAGATTGTGATAAACTTTCCAAGATTGAATTTGTGCTCGCTGGAGCTCTCGAAAAGGATTATTGCTGAGACATGTAAAAACACCCCAATAGCTATGGCATTTACCTGACTTCCTATGGGTAAAATCAAATCAGTATAAGTGGTAAAATAGGTGCCCAAAGGAGTCATTAACGAAAAAGCCGCGATGAAGATTATTGATTTGGTTCTTGAAATATGTGAGTTGATTAGAAGGGAACTGAGAATAATGGCTACTGGCAGCTTATGCACTATTATTCCGTAGAGTATTGTACGTCCCTCCTCAATAGGTATTCCCTCAACAAAGGCATGAACCGAAAGCCCCAAAAAAAGGCCCAGTGGAAAACTAGTGTTTTGAATTCTTTTATGGGTGTGGCCATGCTCTGCACCCTTTGAAAAATACTCCAAAAAAATCTGGAGCAAAATACCAATCAAAATGTAAACCGCAATTTCTTTTGAGTCATTCCCTTCATATACTTCTGGCAGCAGTTCAAAAAAGGTTAGGGACAATAAAAAGGCACCACTGAATGCCAATAACAATTGAATGCCTTGTTCATTTTTGGGCTTTAAAAGAAGCGCAATTACAAAGCCCGCCCAAACCGAAACTATGGGAAGCAAGAATATCATAAAAGGGGAAAACATTGATTGGTTGCAAGGGTCAAAAATAACTTATTTTTACCGAAAGCATTTGACCCTATATGGCAGGAAATTTTAGAATGACGGCAAAAACCTTTTTTGGTTTAGAAGCTGTTCTAGCTCAAGAACTCAGAAATTTAGGAGCTGGAAGGGTAGAAGAAGGTCCTCGAATTGTTTCTTTTGATGGCGATTTGGGCTTTTTGTATAAAGCCAATCTTTGTTTAAGGACTGCCTTGCGTATTTTGCGTCCAGTGAAGACATTCCAGGTTAGGACGGTCAATGACTTATATGACAATGTTTTTCATTTGGACTGGTTGAACTACTTTGGAAACGATCAAACCTTCGCCATAGATACCACCATGAACTCAAGGGTTTTTAAAAACTCAATGTTTGTTTCCCAAAAAGCTAAGGATGCCTTAGTAGACAAGTTTCGGCATGTTTCGGGTCAACGTCCCAATGTGGATTCCCAGAATCCGGATATACGAATCAATATTCATTTGTTCAAAAACACCTGTACGGTTTCTTTGGATAGTTCTGGATCATCGCTTCACCAACGAGGTTATCGCATTAGCACCAATATCGCGCCTATTAATGAGGTTCTAGCAGCGGGAATGCTTTTGTTAAGTGGTTGGGATGGACAGTCACATTTTTTGGATCCCATGTGCGGTAGCGGAACCATTTTGATTGAGGCAGCTATGATTGCATGCAACATTCCAGTGAATATCAATAGAAAGCATTTTGCTTTTTATAATTGGAAGGATTTTGATGAAGAGCTCTATGAAAAAATAAGGTCTTCAAGTTTGAAAAAAATAAGACCTTTTGAACATAAGATTTTTGGGTTTGACAAGGCACCTTCAGCTGTGCGAAAAGCTCAGGAAAATATTGAACACGCCAATCTTGCGGAATTTATTGAACTTGCGCGAAAAGACTTTTTCAGAACTGTAAAATCGGTTGATTCTCTGTTGCATATGGTATTCAACCCTCCCTATGGAGAACGATTGACCATAGATGCCGACGTATTCTATGAAAAAATAGGGGACACACTAAAGCAGGGCTATTCTGGCACCAATGCTTGGTTTTTGACCTCTAACATGGAGGCTTTGAAACAAGTAGGACTTAAACCTTCAAGAAGAATTAAGCTATTCAATGCAAAACTGGAATCCCGCTTAGTACATTATGAGATGTACGAGGGTACCCGAAAAAAGAAAGAATACCATGAAACCAAAACATAAAGCACTGCTGTTCAATTTTATAGCCTTTGTAACGCTCTTCCTGATTATTAGGTTACTCTTGGGTTATTTTATGCCAATAAACCGTATTTTTCTTGCCGTTACTTCTGCTATTGTGGCTAATGTATTAGCACCGAAGTTTGGTGCTATTGAAACGGATGAAGGTGAAAAACTATTTATGAAATGGATTTTTATCAAGGGAACACGTGAAATTTAATTTACATTAAATTAAAAATTAATTAACTTTGACATAACATAAAAACACAGTATGTCTAAAAAAAGTGAATTAAAAAAAGCATTGAAAAAGGCCAACAAAAAAGTGGCCAAACAAAAGAGCAAAGCGAAGAAGGCGCTCAAAGCCGTAAAAGCCTTTAAGAAGAAAAAAGCTAAGAAAAAAGAGATTAAAAAAGCAGCCAAAGTGGCTAAGGCGAGAAAGTTAGCGGTTAAAAAAGCAGAAAAACAGGTCGCCTTTACCAAGAGAGCTCTCAAGAAAGTTGCTTAAGGATTCTTTCTAACTCAATACTATACTTAAGAAAGGAGCTTCAATAGCTCCTTTTTTGTTGGAAGGGCAGTCCAAAACATCTGCCTTTGAATTGTTTTTTTAAGTTCTCGGTAATCATTTATCTGACCAGACTGCAAGTTCATTGCCCGACGGGTCCATGAAATGAAATCGACTACCACCCGGGAACGAAAAAATCTCTCTTACAACAACACCCCCCGCTTCAACAATTTGGTCTTTTATCTCCAATAAATTTTCATGGTACAATACAATTAGAGCACCATTCTTAATAGCATCTTCGGTAAGCTCAAAACCGCCTTCCAGCCCGCTTTGGGAAAATGCCGTATACGTAGGACCGTAATCTGTGAATATCCAGCCAAAGGTTTGGCTATAAAAACGTTTTACCTTTTCTAAATCGGTTGCCTTGAATTCGACATAGTTGATTAATGTGTTTTTTGATTCCATAGCTATTGTTTCTTTAGGTATCCTTTCATAAAAATGGAGAATATCAAAATTAAAAATGAATGTATTGTAGGTACAAAAACAAGCAGTAACAATCGTCCAAAACCGTATGGGTCATTTCTTGAAAAAGATGACTTTCCGTATATAATGTAAAGCCCATAAATTATGGCTAAAGCAGAATTGATGATAACGAATGGCCAAAAAAAAGCCCATTTACGCAATAAGTAACAGCCAGTGACCCAAAAAAACATCGGTATCAGAAAAAGAAAGAAGTATTTCATGACAAATTAGATAACAAAATGATTGGGGCTTGCTACATAATTTACCTGATACGTAAGTTACGATTTAATTCTGTTCATCGACCGTTGGTCTCTCCTTTCTGTTTTTTGATTTCTTATAGAGAGGTAAAAAATAAGAAATGGAATAGTTATAGCCCACTCCAAAATTACTCCCGTCTGTAACCCTGTTAAACCCTGGAATCCATAGGTTGGGAAAACGGTCCGACTCATCGTTGGTGATCAAAAAACCAATACGAACGCTCAGTCCTAGGTAAATATTGGCGAACAATTCCGCTTTTACCCCGGCAACAAACTCTAACCAAGAGGCACTGCGTCCGCTAAATTCCTCGGGGACTTCACCACTGCCTACCAAGAAGTCATCTGGATTAAAAAAACGACTCCTATCGAAAATTCGGTAATCATTTAAGGTTTGGCTGAAGGTTGAAAAAGAATACCGCCCGCCAATAGTGATTAGGTTGTCCATGCCAAACCAATTTTCATAGGTATTGACGTCCAAACCAAGTTTTATATAACTGCCCGATGTAGTGTAATCATAAATTGAAGTTCCTGACAAATCCTCATCTTGGGTTTTTTCCTCGTTGCCCAGTTCGGCCGCCAAATACAACTTTTCGGTCAATCGGTAATCTCCTACTAGCTCAAGACCGGTATAGTCTTCATCAACGAACGAAAGCACAATGCGACTTAGGTCAACCCCAAATCTTATCCCATACTGTTGCTTGTACTCAACACTATCTTGTGGTATGGGCCCCGACTCGGTCTCCTGTGATACGCCCAGAAATGGAAGAAGAAATAAGAGGCTAATGAAGTATTTTGACATGAATATTATTGGAGTTTTCTATGGTTGTTTGAACAATCCTAATTTCTTGTATCCAATTGGCACCATTTGGAGAAATATCTATCGCTAGGTCATCAAAATTGATTGCAAAACCGCACGCTCTTGAAATAAAGGCTTCCCTTGTAGTGTATGTTATGGTCAAGGTATCAATACTACCCGTCTCTTCACCACTTGTCTCGTCATCAGCAGAATCCGTTATGAAAGCATAACTTGTGCTTACAGCATCTGTTCGAAGTGGAAGACCTATGGAATCAAGAGAACTTGAGCGATCAGTAAAAGTATCTATAACAGAATCCAATTCGATTTCCTTTATTCTAAGGCTTGGCACCACTTTTGCCTCTGTTGTATCGGCGATATCAAAAAAACCAAAGACCAAAAGTGGAGTGACTTCATCTACACAGATATCATCTTTTTCGCAGGAGGAAATTTGGACCAGTGAAAATGCAATAAGTAGGACTGGGAGTATTTTTTTCATTCCGAAGTAAAAACTGTATATCTCAAAAATTATACCCGTTTCTCCAAAAGTACAATATTTTCCACGTGGTGGGTTTGAGGAAACATATCTACGGGTTGAACTTTTATTACATCATAGTCATCTTTCATCAAGGCCAGGTCACGGGCTTGGGTTGCACTGTTGCAACTTACATAAACAATCCGTTGGGGTAGTATCTGCAAAAGCTGTGCAACCACATCTTTGTGCATACCATCTCGAGGGGGGTCGGTTATGACCACATCCGGTATTCCGTTTTGTTCGATAAAAGTCGAATTAAAAATGTTCTTCATATCTCCCACAAAAAAATCCGTATTCGAAATACTGTTGTTAGCCGCATTTGATTTTGCATCTTCAATGGCTTCTGGGACCGACTCGACTCCAATTACTTTTTTGGCTTTTTTTGAGACGAATTGTGCAATGGTGCCCGTTCCGGTGTAAAGGTCATAGACTATTTCTTCACCCGTTAGTTTTGCAAAATCCCTGGTTATTTTGTATAACTCGTGGGCTTGGTCGGAATTGGTCTGATAAAAGGACTTTGCGTTTATTTTGAATCGAAGCCCTTCCATTTCTTCATAAATGAATTCACGACCCGAATAACGGATTATTTTTTGATCGTAGATAGTATCGTTGGCCTTTTGATTAATGGTGTACAACAATGAGGTAATTGCGGGGAAGGTTTTTTGAATATGATCAAGTAACAGTTCCCGCTTTTCCGTGTCATCTTCAAAAAACTGAATCAAAACCATGATTTCCCCAGTCGATGAAATTCGTAACATTAAGGTTCTCAAAATACCTTCTTGCTTTCTAGGATTAAAAAAAGCGATACCGTTTTTGATGGCAAAGTCCTTTATTTCGAGCCGTATTGCATTGGAAGGTTCTTCCTGAAGATGACACTTTTTGATGTCCAAAATCTTGTCCCACATACCCGGAATATGAAACCCCAAAGCATTTCTATCCTGAATGGTTTCTTCTGAAGTGATTTCATCTTCGGTAAGCCAACGACTGTCAGAAAAAGAAAACTCCATCTTATTTCTATAGAAATATTGCTTTTTTGAACCAATGATTGGCGCTATTTCTGGAAGCTCGAGGTTTCCAATTCGTTTAAGATTGTTCTCTACCTCTTTCTGTTTGAAAAAAAGCTGATGCTCATAGCCCATGTGCTGCCATTTACAGCCACCACATACCCCAAAATGTTCGCAAACGGGTTTTGTACGCTTTTTTGAAAACTTGTGAAAGTTGGTGGCAACACCTTCAAAGTAGGCTTTTCTCTTCTTTGTTGTGGTGATATCCACCACGTCGCCGGGAACTGCATTGGAAAGAAAGATAACTCTACCGTCAGGAGCTTTGGCAATAGATTTGCCTTTGGCACCTGCATCAATCACCTCAATCTGTTCAAACGTTTTTCGTTTGTTTCTTCTTCGCATGCGGCAAAAATAGTATTTCGCTTAAACAAATTGCCGTACTCTCTCTAAAGTAATTGGTCTAAATGGAAACCTTTTCAATGTTATTAAGTCTATCTTATAGAAAACATGTCGGATTCAAACAAAATACTGGATTCACTCCTGGTGATTTCATATCAATCTGGAGATAAAAAGGCACTTGAACTATTGGTAAAACGATGGAACAAAAGACTTTGTCTTCAAGCCTATCGATATACAAAAGATTGGGACTCGGCCAAAGACGTGGTTCAAGATACCTGGCATACTATAATTAAAAAATTGATTTTGCTCAGGGATGCCAACAGTTTTGGGAGTTGGGCCATGACCATTACAAGTAGAAAAGCCCTTGATTTGGTAAAGAAAACCGCTAAAACAAAGAAGATTGAGGAAGTGCGACTTTTGGAGAACGCGAAAACCGAAGTTTCAACAGAGGATAAAGAAAAACAAATCAGTCAGATTTTGAAGATAATCCCTGAATTACCCTTTGAACAAAGAATGGTACTCAAATTGTTTTATCTGGAGGAATATAGTTTAAATGAAATCAGTCAGATAACCAATGTTTCGTTGGGTACGGTAAAAACCAGATTGTTTAGGGCGAGAGAAAAAATTAAATCGATAATTAAAAAAGGAAAAGATGAAAAAAGAACTTGAAAAAATAGATGAGTTGATCAAAGAAGCACTCAATGAAGAGGAAGCCTCTTTTTATGATGAGTTGGGAGAGGAAAATTTTATGGAAAAATTGGGTACCGTCTATCGCGGCAAACTGGGATGGTTGACCGCATTAATGAATGTCGTTCACCTTTTGACCTTTGTGTGTTTTATTTATTGTATTGTGCAATTCTTCAATACATCGGATACCAACGAACTTATTTTATGGTCATCTGCCGGTTTCTTGTGTATGATAGTAATGGGGATGCTAAAACTGTTTGTTTGGATGCAAATGAACAAAAATGATGTGCTAAGGGAAATAAAAAGACTTGAACTTCAAGTATCCCTTTTGGCCAATAAAAAAAATGGTTCAAAATAGTCCGATTTTAAAAGCTTGGAGAAAATTTTGCTAATTTTACGGCTCTACCAGGGATGATTTCTCTCCCACGCTGAATTTTCGAGACTTCGAAAGGATAAAGGTATAGCAGGAATGGTTATTTTATCAATTTAAGCGTAATTAAAATGGCTGTTTTAGAACATTTGACATCGCAACAGGCGATAGATTTAGAAAACAAGTACGGAGCACAAAACTATCA
>NZ_JANQIH010000118.1 GCF_028282265.1 Allomuricauda sp. | reverse complement strand
GTCCATCGAATCCCGGTGACCGGACAAAGAGATGCCAAGCCAGCTTCGACAGGCTCGCTGCGGATTGGCATGAAGATCTAGGTGGCCATGGCGACGGGGTCCACCCCTTCCCATCCCGAACAGGGAAGTTAAGCCCGTTTGCGCCGATGGTACTGCCACAACAGGTGGGAGAGTAGGTAGCCGCCTTCCTTGGACGCCCTTCACTTTTGTGAAGGGCGTTTTTTGTTTTATATACCACACTTCTCCTGCTTTTCAATCTTCTGAACAGGTCTAACTTCAATAAATCAATGGGATTATGTTCGGCACATGCGTTTACCACAATTTTATCTATTTTTAAGGAGTGCCTCCTTAGAATTCAATAGAAAACCAGATTTATATGCAAGAGAGCGAGGAACATACCCAACCATTTCTTCATAAATTACGAGGAATTGTTCTTGATAACTTAAAAAATGAACAGTTTGGCGTAGAAGAGTTGGCAAGTGCATATGGGTTAAGCCGTTCACAATTGCATAAGAAACTGAAAAAAATTGATAGCAAATCAATAAGTCAGTTTATCAAAGAGGTGCGCTTAAAGAAATCATTGGAGTTATTAAATAACGATGACACCATCACTGCTTCGGAAGTTGCCTATGAGGTTGGATTCTCAAGCCCGACCTATTTCAATACCTGTTTCAAAGATTATTTTGGTTACCCTCCTGGCGAGGCAAGAATGAGAACCAAGCTACAAGATGATAGAGATTTGGATGAACCTCAACATCCTGATAGAAAACGCAAGTGGAACACAAAGACTATAATCTATTGGGTTGGTTTTTTGGTGCTTATTGGTATTCTTTATGGGCTGTACCGATTAAACGATGATAATAGTGACCTCCTCCACAATCGCGAGCAAAAAGTAACCGAGAATATTACTGCGGACGTAAAGAAATCAATTGCAGTACTTCCATTAAAAAACTGGAGCGGGAATTCTGATTTGGAATATGTCAGTGATGGTCTGACAGATGCTTTAATATCGAAAATCGCCAATGTGAGTTCACTATCTAAGGTTGTGCCTTTTACAACGATGTTGACTTATAAAGAAACTGGTAAAAAAATTGAAGAGATAGCTAATGAGCAGAATGTTAGTCACATTCTGCAAGGAAGTTTTCAACTATCCGGTAATCAAGCAAAAATATCCTTACAGCTTATAGAAGGGCAAAGTAATGGGCAAGTATGGTCGAATGAATATTCAAGTAATTGGAATAGCAGCGAGATTTTTAACCTACAGGAGGAAGTTTCGAAAAATGTGCTGGACGCCCTGAACGTGGTGATTACGGAAAAAGAATCGGATATACTTTCCCAAGCACCTACCAACGAATATGAAGCTTATAATTATTTTTTGCTGGCAGAATATCAACGTTATCAATATAAAAATGAAGCTTTCGAAAATGCGATACCACTCTACCGAAAGGCAATTGAGTTGGACTCTTCGTTTGTCGAACCTTATGGTGCTCTAGCGGAAGTTTATATTTTTCGGGGCCTAATAATGGGAATAGAAGGGGAGAAACAATCTTGGAAGAAAGCCAAAGAACTACTGGAAAAAGCTGAGTTGTTGGACCCATCCAACGAACTGGTAAGGGAAAAACTATTGAATGTCTACTTTTTCTTCGAATGGAAATTTAATGAACTATATCAGTTATCAGAATCCGATAAGGATTTGATGTACGATTTCAGGATAAAGATTGGGGAGTACGAACAGGCGCTGAAGCGTATTGATGAGTTGATTTTGGATAATCCGGTCGGTCTTTATTATGGCAAAAAAGCAGAAATACTCTTTCTGATGGGTAAGAAAAATCAATGTGAGGCCCTTCTTGAAAAGCACGATGCACTCTTTGATGATGGCTTTTACATTAGGGAATCTGCTAAATGGCACTATTATTTGGGGAATCATGAAAAATCGAAAGAGCAACTAGACAGATTGGTCAAAATATCTGAAAATTCCCCACCGGTTGTAATTTGGTTGCAAGCAATTCATGCTAACTTGGACATGGATTTAGGGTTGGCCAACGAAAAATACACGGTCTTAAGGGATAAGTTTGAAAATGGGGAATCTGGAAGTCCTGCTTGGTTTATTGCCCTTTATCATTTTCATTCCAACGAGCCGGACAAAGGATTTCAATGGCTCAAAAGATCATTTGCCCGCCATGAAGTGGAGATGATTTGGTTTAGGGCTGAGCCTCTATTGGCACCCTATCGAAGTGATCCTAGATATGTTGAACTCTACAAAAAAATGCAGTTTCCTGTACCTATCGCTTCGCAATAAGCCTGTTTTTGGGCCAAACGAAACATAATTGAAACACTTTAATTTTTTTTCGAATCGAATTCAGTTTTCTTTTGAAGGTATCGAAACATAGCTGTTAAGTGTTGCCATGCTTACACCTGCATCTTTGTGACATCAAATTAAGTTATTAATCATTTAAAATTTTATGTCATGAAAAAAGTAGCAGTAAGTATTATGGTTTTGACTATGTTCAATATGGTCCAAGCACAGGGTGACAGAAACAGGAATTTCTTAATAGAAACTCCTATAGTCACCAACAGTAAGTATTATTTGGCCAACCAAAAAAGTGGTAGTCCAGAAATAATTCAAATGATTCAAGAAAAAATTGCCAGATTTAATGTTTCCTCGGCAAAAGGGTTTGCAAAATCAAATGAAGAGTTGTTTGAAGTTGTTTTTCGCTCTGAAAATGGGGCAACCTTCGCTTATTATGACAATGAGGGAAAAGTGGTTGCAACGTTGGAGAAATTTAGAGATGTTTCCTTACCTCTTGATATTCGTAAGAGATTGTCCAAAGACTTTGAAAATTGGAAAATAATAGGTAACAGCTACATCAGCCAGTTTGAAAGTGGGAAGATTACAAGAAAAGAATACAAGATCGAGCTTTCCAAGGAGGGAAAAACGAAAAAATTAGTAGTCCATGCAAGTGGAAGTTAAATTCGACTACATTGACTTGATTAAGCCCGAAAGAAAGGCCCTGAAAAATTAATTTTTCAGGGCCTTTCTTTTTCTAGCATTGGATCCTGGACTGAATCAATAGTATGAAGTAAAACTATGAACCGAGCCTGAGAAGTCATGCTGTAGCATTTTTTGATAACAGGGGAGCAAGTTTTGCTGATTAATTGTTTAAAAAGGAAATGCGTGAAAAACAAAACGGTAATAAGATAAGCAGGGCGATGAATTTATTATAATGTAAGTAAATTCTTGTTAATTACTATATTTGACTTGTCTCAGCTTACAAAACTCCATTCCCCAAACCAATTTGCTCTGCGCTAAGCGGGCATTGTTATGGTATTCGAATAGGTAACCATTAAACTGAATACTATGATTAGACCATTACTATTTTCCTTGTTTTTTTTGTGCTTTCTAAATTCCTGGGCCCAATCGTGCAATTGTGATGTTACCCTTACAGGATTGTCATCTACTACGCTAAATCTGGTATGGGCTTCCCAAGTGAGTTATTCCCCGGGGGATACAATTTGTATTCCAGCTGGTAACTATGCTGGGATTAGATTTTATGATTTTGAAGGTACAGCAACAAACCCAGTTACCTTTAAAAACTGTGGAGGACAGGTCGTACTAAACGAAACCGCTTATTCTGCTCTGGAGTTTAAGAATAGCGAATATATCCATCTGACGGGGACGGGAGATAGCAGCTATACCTATGGTATAAAAATTACGGGAACGGGATCATGGTCCATGGGGGTGGTATTGAGCGCCTTGTCCACTAATGTCGAAGTGGACCATATAGAGGTGGCCTCAGCTGGTTTTGCTGGTTTTATGGCGAAAACAGACCCAGATTGTAATAATTCAGCAACTTGGCGCTCAAGTGGCTTTATCATGAAAAACCTGAATATTCACCATAATTATATTCACGATACGGGAGGAGAGGGAGTTTATATAGGATTTACCATAGGATATAAACTGGATGGTGGAAGAAATTGCAGTGGAACCTCCGTTTATGGTCATTGGCTTGAAAATGTTGATATACACCACAACATCGTTGAAAATACGGGATGGGATGCCATTCAGCTAAATTTGGCTCGTTTGGATGCCAAGGTACGCGATAATTTCATCTACAACTATGGAACTGATGGTAGATGGGGGCAGGCATTTGCCTTAAGTTTAGGTGGAGGAACCTATGAGGTTTACAATAATTTTATTGAAAACGGTCCTTTAGAGAAAGGTTGGGGAATGCAAATCATAAACGGGGAGAGTGGGACGAAAGTGTTCAATAACGTTTTTGTGAAACCTAAGATGCATGGAGTTTTTTTACATCATCGTCATGAGTTCGAGAACCCCAATGAGGGCTATTACATCGCAAACAACACCATAATCGAACCAGAAAGGGCAGGTGTCCATTACAACACAACAGTTCTTCATCCAGTTGACCCAACGGACCTTCATAGAAATCAAAGTGAAGTTCCCACTTATTTTGCCAACAACCTAGTTGTAGATCCTGGGTACGATTTTGAAGGTGGAAATACATGGAAACAAAACCAAGAAAGTTACTTTGATTTTAATGAACGAGAAACCAGGGATAGTCTTTTGACCAATATTTACTCCAATATCATGACACGTCAGATAGATACCTTGGGTCTGACGGATGTGACAAATAATGACTACAGCCCCAGCACCTCAAGTTCGGCGGTTATTGATGCCGGCTCCAATTTGTCATCATGGGGAATTACCTTTGATATGGATAACGCATCCCGTCCTTCGGGAGTTACCCATGATATCGGGGCCTACGAATTTCAATCCGGCGGTACTTCGTTGATGGCCAACATTCCAGATTTGGGAGATTTATACGATGTGTCGATAGATAAGGAGATCGGGACAGTTTTCTACCCCAATCCGACAAGTTCAACCTTTAGGCTAGAAAATTCTAATTATGATAAGGTACTTCTACAACTTGTTTCTATGGACAGAAGGGTAGTTTACTCAGAACCATACAAAATGGGAGCAGCAGTCAATGTGGAAGAGTATACTTCGGGACTTTACGTTTTAAGACTGGTGACTCCACAAAAAACGGAAACCCATAGGCTCGTTATACGATAAATTTAGAATCCAAAAAAAAGCTCCTTTAGTTTTTGGGAGCTTTTTTTGTATGGTGGTGTTGGCTATTAATTCAAATTCTGGGTAGGTCACCTTCTCCTTTTAAAGGCAAATTGGATATTCCCATTAAATAGGTGTCAATATGATGGGCTGCCTGCCTGCCTTCTGATATGGCCCATACGATAAGTGATTGACCTCTTCGTTGATCACCTGCCACAAAAACTCCGGGAACATTGGACATATAATCCTTTGCTGATGCTTTGATGTTAGTTCTGGGATCCATTTGTAATCCCAATTGATTTGCGATAGAGGTTTCAGAACCTGTGAATCCCAGGGCGAGCAAAGCCAGGTCGCAATCCCATTTCTTTTCGGTGCCTTCCACTTCCTTTAAGATAGGGCGCTTGCCCGGTTCTTTTATCCACTCCACTTCTACGGTGACCAGACTTTTTAAATTACCCTTTCCGTCATCAACAAACTCCTTGGTTGAAATGCTAAATACCCTATCCGCTCCTTCTTTATGTGAAGAACTGGTTCGTAATCGCATGGGCCAAAACGGCCAGGGTTGCCCCTCTGGACGTTCTGTGGTTGCCTTTGGCATTATTTCAAAGTTTGTTACCGATTTTGCCCCTTGGCGGATGGAAGTCCCTATACAATCAGAACCTGTGTCACCACCTCCAATGACGACAACGTTTTTGCCCTTTGCACTAATATCTTCACCTGAGAATGGGATTCCATCTACTTTTCGATTGTTTTGAGGAAGAAAATCCATAGCCTGAACCACACCGTTCAAATCAGAGCCCGGTATCGGCAATTGCCTTTTTACAGTGGCGCCTCCACACAAAACCAAGGCATCAAACGTATCTTTTAGTTCTGTTGCGGTTATGTCTTTTCCAACGTCTATCCCCGTTTTGAAAACAATCCCTTCTGCTTTCAAGACCTCAAGCCTTCTATCGATAATATGTTTTTCCATTTTAAAATCTGGAATACCATATCGTAGCAGACCCCCTATCTTTTCATCTCTTTCAAAAACTGTGACTGAATGACCAGCACGGTTTAATTGCTGTGCTGCTGCAAGACCTGCCGGCCCCGACCCCACAACCGCAACCTTTTTGCCAGTTCTTTTCGCGGGAGCTTGCGGTGTTATCCATCCTTTGTCAAAAGCAATCTCAACAATGTTTTTTTCAATGTTTTCTATAGAAACTGGGTCTTCGTTGATTCCCAATACACATGCTTCTTCACAAGGTGCAGGACATAATCGACCTGTAAATTCTGGAAAATTGTTGGTGGAATGCAAGATTTTAGCAGCCTTTTCCCATTTACCTCGATACACTGCGTCGTTAAAATCGGGAATAAGATTTCCTAAAGGACAACCGCTATGGCAAAAGGGAATTCCACAGTCCATACAACGGGCACCTTGTTTTTTGAGTTCCCCTTCTTTAAGAGGTTCTGTAAATTCCTTATAATTTTTGATTCGTTCCTTGACAGGGGTATAAGGCTCCACCTTTCTGTCAAACTCCATGAATCCAGTAATCTTTCCCATCTTTTTGATTATAAGGTTTGCAATTTTTCTTTTTCCAATCGAATCAAAGCTTGACGATACTCTTCCGGGAATACCTTAATGAACTTGGGAAGCGCCACTTCCCAATTTTCCAAAATATGTTGCGCAATTGGACTTAGCGTGGCATTGTAATGGTTTTCAATAAGGTCTCTAAGCTCTTTGATGTCTTGGGGTTCTTCCACCGGCAAAAGATTCAGGGTTTCCCCGTTGCATTTTTTCTCAAAGGAATTGTCCGCATCGTACACATAGGCGATTCCGCCACTCATACCGGCACCAAAATTCCTTCCTACAGAACCTAAAATAACCGCGACACCCCCCGTCATGTATTCGCAACCATGGTCGCCAATGCCTTCAACTACTGCTTTTGCGCCAGAATTTCTAACACAGAAACGCTCTCCTGCCTTTCCATTGATGTAAGCCTCTCCCGAAGTAGCTCCATATAGGGTCACATTGCCAGTGATGATGTTTTTTTCGGGTTGAAGCGTGGATTTATAGGGTACTTTGATTATCAACTTGGCACCTGAAAGTCCTTTTCCCAGATAATCATTGGTATTACCGTTAACCACCATGGTCAAACCCTTAGTGGCGAAAGCTCCAAAACTTTGACCTGCAGAACCCGTGAAGTTCAATTTCAGGGTGTTTTCTGGTAAGCCATCCTCACCATAAATTTTGGAGATCTCATTGCTTATGATGGCTCCCACTGCACGGTCTGTGTTTTTTATGGGAAAATCCAAGGTGGTCTTTTCCTTTCTGAATAAGGCCGGATGGGCTTTACCTATGATATCGAATTCAATGGAGTTACTTACGGCATGCTCTTGTGCTTCCGTATTATAAAATTTGGTGCCCTCTGGAACATCAACTTGATATAGTATTGGACTCAAGTCAATGCCAACCGCTTTGTAGTGCTCAATGGCCTTTTTTCTATCCAGTTTTTGAACTTGGCCAACCATTTCGTTGACGGTTCTGAAGCCTAATTTAGCCATGATCTCCCGGAGCTCCTGCGCAACGAAATACATATAGTTCACCACATGTTCGGGTTTTCCCTTAAATTTTTTGCGCAACTCTGGGTTTTGTGTGGCAATGCCTACAGGACACGTATTTAGGTGGCAAACCCGCATCATAATACAGCCAGAAGCGACCAATGGCGCGGTTGCAAATCCAAACTCTTCCGCTCCTAAAAGGCAAGCTACGGCCACGTCTCTTCCGGTTTTTAATTGTCCATCACATTCAAGTAGAACACGATTGCGAAGATCATTCAACACTAAAGTTTGTTGAGCTTCAGCAATTCCTAATTCCCAAGGAAGTCCAGCGTGTTTCAAAGAGGTCAAGGGCGATGCCCCGGTTCCTCCATCAAACCCTGAAATCAAAATAACATCGGCTTTAGCTTTGGATACCCCGGCTGCAACGGTTCCCACACCGACCTCCGAAACCAATTTTACATTGATTCTTGCCTCCCTATTGGCTGATTTTAGGTCGTAAATCAGTTGTGATAAATCCTCAATGGAGTAAATATCGTGATGTGGCGGTGGGGATATTAACCCCACATAGGGTGTTGAATTACGGGTTTTGGCGATGGCAGGATTAACCTTGGGGCCCGGGAGTTGTCCTCCCTCACCTGGTTTTGCTCCTTGTGCCATTTTTATTTGAATCTCTTGCGCGTTGGTCAAGTAATTCGAGGTAACCCCAAATCGACCTGATGCTACCTGCTTGATAGCACTGTTCTTCCAATCGCCTGATTGATTTTTATAAAAACGAGCCGAATCCTCTCCACCTTCACCCGAATTACTCTTGCCTCCAATTCGGTTCATTGCAATCGCCAAATTCTCATGGGCCTCTTTGCTGATACTTCCGTAAGACATGGCCCCTGTCTTAAAACGCTTCACGATTTCAGTCCAAGGTTCCACCTCCTCAATGGGTATAGGGTCATAATTTGAAAATTCGAACAGCCCGCGGATGGTCATCAGGTTTTTTGATTGCTCATTGACTAATTCTGAATACTCCTTATAGGTTTTCGGCTCGTTATTGCGTACCGCTTTTTGAAGTTTGGCAATGCTCAACGGATTGAACATATGTTTTTCGCCATCCCTTCTCCAACGGTACTCTCCGCCAATCTCTAAATCCAGATTGGCTGCTAACTCCTGTTTTGCGAATGCTTTTTTGTGACGTTTTGCAATTTCCTTTTCAATTTCATACAACCCAATACCTTGAATTCTTGTAGGTGTGTTTGGAAAATACTTGTCCACTACCTTGGTATTGATACCGATGCATTCGAATAATTGGGAACCACGATACGAATTGAGTGTGGATATCCCAATTTTGTTCATCACCTTTAGGATGCCTTTCCCAATGGCCTTATTGTAGTTTTTAATGGCTTCATCAAAAGTATACTCGGTAATGTCGTTCTCTTTGATTTGCTGGCCGATAATCTCATTGACCAAATAAGGGTTGATGGCACTCGCCCCAAATCCGAACAGCAGGGCGAAATGATGCACTTCGCGGGGTTCTGCTGATTCTATTATGATGCTCAATTTTGAGCGTTTGCCCAATTTACGCAGTCCACTATTGACATAGGAACAAGCCAGCAAAGCGGGAATAGCCGCCATTTCGGTGCTAACCATTCTGTCAGAAAGAATGATTATGTTGGTGCCTTCATCAATGGCATTGGAAGCCTGTTTTAAAATGGAATCCAAAGCCTCTTCCAAACCGTTATGGCCCTTGGCAATTTCATAGAGAATGGAAATGGAAACTACTTTATAGTCTGGACTTGAGTCGTAATTCTTGATTTTATCCAAATCCTCTTTTGAGATTACTGGATTCTGAATTTTGAGTTTTCTGCAATGCAGTTCTGAAAAGTCGAAAATATTATGGTCGCTTCCCAGAGTAAGACTGATATCGGTAATCAATTCTTCCCTTATACCATCCAAGGGAGGATTGGTAACCTGGGCAAAAAGCTGTTTGAAGTAGTTGTAAATTAGTTGGGGACGTTCTGAGAGTACCGCAATGGGCGTGTCAGACCCCATGGAACCTATGGGTTCTTTTCCATTCTTGGCCATGGGCAAAACAATGGTATTTATATCCTCCAAGGTATACCCAAAAGCTGCGGTTCGTGTTTCCAAAGGGAACTCGCCATAAAAAACAGGGCATTCATTATAAGGAATGTCCTTAAGATGTACCAGATTGTTTTTCAACCATTTTTGGTAAGGATGTTTTTTCGCGATGAATTCCTTGATTTCTTCTTCGTCGTCGATTCTTCCTTCCTCCATGTTGACCAAGAACATTTTCCCTGGCTCCAGACGTCCATGAAATTCAATGTCCTCCGGTTCCAAATCAACTACTCCTGTTTCCGAAGACATGATTACGTACCCTTTTTTGGTGACAGAATATCTTGAGGGACGAAGACCGTTTCGGTCCAAAACGGCGCCAATGTAGTTTCCATCGGTAAAAGGAATGGAGGCGGGTCCGTCCCAAGGTTCCATTAAGCACGAATTGTATTCATAAAATGCCTTTTTGGTTGCAGACATTTCAGTATTTTTTTCCCATGCTTCGGGAACAAGCATCATCATAACTTCAGGCAACGACCTACCTGTCATAAGAAGCAACTCAACCACCATATCCATACTGGCAGAATCCGATTTTCCAGGCAAGACAATGGGTAGTATCTTTTTGATGTCTTCTCCGAACCAATCACTTTCTAAAAGTTCCTCTCGGGAACGCATGCGTGAAACGTTACCGCGCAAGGTGTTGATTTCGCCATTGTGGCACATGTATCGGAAAGGTTGGGCCAAATCCCATGTTGGGAATGTATTGGTTGAGAAACGTTGGTGCACCAATGCCAATCGGGTTACAACCCGAGGGTCTAGCAAATCTTCGTAGTACTTACTGATATCATTGGGTACTAAGAGTCCCTTAAAAATGATGATCTTGGTCGAAAGGCTGGGCAGGTAAAAAAACTGGAGTTGAGAAAGCTTACTTTCTATTAGGGTATGCTCGGTGATTTTTCGAGCGATGAAAAGCTTAAGATTGAATTGAAAATCATCCAGAGCGTCCCCTTTTCCCACAAAAACTTGCTTTACAAAGGGTTCAGTTTCCTTGGCAATCCTTCCGGGAACCGAACGATTTACGGGAACATTACGCCAGCCCAATAGTTGGAGGCCCTGTTTTTCAAGGTTTTCTTCAAAGGTTGCTATACAAAAATCCCGTTGGTTTTCCTTTTGGGGAAGAAAAACATTTCCAACGGCATAATCACCAGACTGGGGTAGTTGAAAGGAGCATACGTCTGAAAAGAAATCGTGGGGAATATCAATCAATATTCCGGCTCCATCCCCGGTTTTACCATCGGCACTTACAGCACCTCTGTGCTCAAGCTTATCCAAAATCTCCAGCGCCTTGTGGATAATGTCGTTGGATTTTCTTCCTTTCAGACTACAAATGAATCCAGCACCGCAGTTATCATGTTCAAATTCTGGCAAATACAGCCCTTGTTTCTTCAATCCCATCATTGCGATATTTCTTCAAATATATCAGGATGAATGATTAAATAGCAATGATTTTTATAAATGTCACATAATTCATCAACGTTTGTTTAAAAACGTTAAAAAATATGCATATGTCAAAAAATTGGAATGTTAAATTATGATTATGACAAAACCGGATTTAACTACATATTGAAGTCCATCAAAAAAGGGGTTGAGGATTAGTTTTTATAGAATAGTTTGAGGATGGAGGTATTTTTTAGCGGTTTCAAGCCAACTAAAACCAATGAAATAGAAAGCACCCCTAAAAAAAATAGGGGTGCTTTCTATTTGAATAAATAATTTTTTAGTCCTTTAAAATGCTTCTAGAAATCACGATTTTCTGTATTTCTGAAGTACCCTCGTAGATTTGGGTGATTTTGGCATCACGCATAAGGCGCTCTACGTGATAGTCCTTTACAAAACCATTTCCGCCATGTACCTGAACGGCTTCAACAGCAGTTTCCATAGCAACTTCTGATGCATAAAGTTTTGCCATGGCACCAGATAGATCGTAGTTGTTTCCGTTGTCTTTGTCCCAAGCAGCTTTATAAACCAAATGTCTTGCTGCTTCAATTTTAGTGTGCATGTCTGCCAATTTAAAGGCTATCGCTTGATGGTTCATTATTTCGGTACCAAAAGCTTTACGTTCTTTGGAATATTTCTTGGACAATTCATACGCTCCGGCCGCAATACCCAAGGCTTGGGCAGCAATACCTATTCTGCCCCCCGCAAGGGTTTTCATAGCGAATTTGAAACCGAATCCGTCTTCACCGATTCTGTTTTCTTTGGGAACCTTAACGTCATTGAAAATCAACGAGTGTGTATCGCTTCCTCGAATCCCAAGTTTGTTTTCCTTCGGCCCTATTTCGAAACCATCCATTCCTTTTTCCAAGATAAAAGCGTTGATTCCCTTATGACCTTTATCCACATCTGTTTGCGCTATGACCAAATAAACTTCTGCAGAACTTCCGTTGGTAATCCAGTTTTTGGTGCCATTAATTACGTAGTGGTCTCCTTTGTCGAATGCAGTGGTTTTTTGGGAAGTAGCATCACTTCCTGCTTCCGGTTCAGAAAGACAGAATGCCCCAATGATTTCTCCGCTGGCCAAGCGTGTTAGGTATTTTTGCTTTTGCTCCTCAGTTCCGTAAGTTTCCAATCCCCAGCATACCAAAGAATTGTTTACTGAAACAATTACTGAAGCGGAGGCGTCCACTTTGGATAGTTCTTCCATTACTAAAACATAGGATAGCGTATCCATGCCACTTCCTCCATATTTTTCGCTGACCATCATTCCCATGAATCCCAGTTCGCTCATTTTCTGAACCTGTTCTTTGGGGAATCTTTGCTCATCATCTCTTTCGATTACTTCGGGTAATAGCTCAGTTTCGGCAAAATCTCGTGCCGCTTGTTGAATCATTAACTGCTCTTCGGAAAGTGTAAACTCCATAAAATTATGAAATAGTTAAAAATGGAATACAAATATAGGCTTAAGATGGGAATTTTTCAGAGAAAACTCGTTCTATATGCGAATGATTTAACGATTTGATTATAGGGGGATAGGTGCATCGGAAATAGAATTCCATTTCTTCAAAATAGATTATGAGAGAAATATCATTTTGAATATCTTTAGCTGGCTAGACGCTTTTAGCAGTAAATAACAACTAAATAACCAACTTCATATGGAAACCCTTCTGATTGTCATCTTTGTACTTGGATACCTTGCCATAACACTAGAACACAATCTCAAAATCGACAAGTTGATACCCGCCTTGGCCATGATGGCTGTTTTGTGGGCGTTGATGGCTTTTGGTATCGATGGTTTCACAAATTGGTTTGACTCTGGCAAGCATGCCTTGCTCGAAAACTTTGGGGTGCTGGAGCATGAAGAGAAAATGCATATTCTTGAGGAAACCCTATTGCACCACTTAGGAAAAACCTCTGAGATTTTGGTATTCTTACTGGGCGCCATGACCATAGTCGAAATCATCGATTATTTTGATGGCTTCGCAACAATCAAGACTTTTGTAAAGACTCGAAGCAAAAAGAAAATCCTTTGGATTTTTGCATTCCTTGCATTCATTCTTTCTGCCATTATTGATAATTTGACCGCTACTATTGTTTTGATATCCATTCTTCAAAAAATAGTCAAAGACAGAAACTCAAGACTTTGGTATGCTGGTTTGATAGTTATTGCCGCCAATGCTGGTGGTGCTTGGTCTCCGATAGGAGATGTAACGACCACAATGCTATGGATTGGAGATAAGGTGAGTACTGTAAAATTGATTAGTTATTTGTTGCTGCCTTCTTTAGTCTGTATGTTGATTCCAACTTTTATTGCTTCCTTTTTACCGGCGTTCAACGGGGAAATCGATGCGGAAAGCAGTGAGCCTCCTAAGTCTAAGTTTGGGCCAAAAATGCTATATCTTGGCTTGAGCGCCATTGTATTTGTTCCTATTTTCAAGACCATAACCCATCTTCCTCCTTATGTGGGGATGATGCTTTCTTTGGCTGTGGTCGCAACCTTTGCAGAAATCTACAGCAATTCAAAAATTACAATTTCGTCGGTTGACCCTGAAAGTGACGCAGGATCGCATCATGGCCCGGTTCACAGTGCCCTGACTAAAATTGAGTTACCCAGTATATTATTCTTCTTGGGAATCTTGATGGCCGTTGCAGCATTGGAGTCTTTGGGATTGCTATTTAATTTCGCTGAAGGCTTGAAGCAAGGTATGCCCTTGCTGGGTACTGAAATTGCAGGGACCCAAATTTCTGATTTGGTGGTGATTCTATTGGGCATTGGTTCAGCGGTGATTGACAATGTGCCCTTGGTAGCGGCCAGTTTGGGAATGTTCTCTGAACCTACAGACAATCCCCTGTGGCACTTCATTGCTTATTCTGCAGGAACCGGTGGAAGTATGTTGATTATTGGCTCTGCAGCAGGTGTAGTGGCGATGGGAATGGAGAAAATCGATTTTTTCTGGTACCTTAAAAAAGTGGGTTGGTTGGCATTCTTAGGATTCATTGCCGGAGCAATCTGCTTTATAGGTATGCGTTATTTCTTTTAAAAAATACTTTACTACCAAAATCTCCGTTATTATTGCAACTTAATTTGGGGATTTTATATGAACTTATTTCAAGATTTAGATCCGGCCACCGAAGTTGGTGTGCCTATTTCTGAAGAAAAAACACTTTCCGTAGTTGATTTAATAGTAAGCGGTGGTACCGGAAGTATTGTTATCATTATGGTACTCTTCGTTTTACTATTTGTGGCCATGTACATTTATTTTGAACGGATTTTTGCCATCAAGGCTGCTTCGAAGATTGACAAAAACTTCATGAATCAAATTCGGGATCATGTGATGAACGGAAAGCTTGAGGCAGCCCGCCTGTTATGTGCCCAAACGGATTCTCCCGTGGCTCGACTTACCGAAAAGGGAGTGGCACGAATCGGTAAACCTTTGGATGATATCAATACGGCTATCGAGAATGCAGGAACCTTGGAGGTCTATAAACTGGAAAAAAATGTGAGTGTTCTGGCTACCGTGGCCGGTGCAGCACCTATGATTGGCTTTTTGGGAACCGTAATTGGTATGATTTTGGCTTTCCATGAAATGGCTTCCAGTGGGGGACAGGCCGAAATGGGGTCCTTGGCTTCAGGAATTTATACGGCAATGACCACCACTGTAGCAGGACTGGTAGTGGGTATTATTGCATACATTGGTTATAATCACTTGGTAAATCGTACCGACAAAGTGGTTCATAAAATGGAGGCCAATGCGGTCGAATTTCTAGATTTATTGAACGAACCCATCTAGATAGGGACACTTATGAAATTGAAAGGAAGAAATAAGGTAAGTCCTGAGTTTAGCATGTCATCCATGACAGATATTGTGTTTCTGTTATTGGTTTTCTTCATGCTGACCTCAAATGCTCCCAACGCACTGGATTTACTCTTGCCCAAGGCCAAGGGAAAATCTACCAACACTCAAAATGTTTCAGTGACCATCAATAAGAACCTGGAATATTTCGTGAACAATCAACAGATTAGCGCAGAATACATTGAAATTGAATTAAAGAAAGCACTCGAAGGGCAAGACAAACCTACCATTATCTTGAGGGCAGAGGAGAATGTTGCCATCAAGGAAGCTGTTAACGTAATGGATATTGCCAACCGAAACAGTTACAAGGTTATCTTGGCCGTGCGGCCAAAATAATGGCATTTTTAGACACGAGACACAAGAAAAAATCCTTTACACTTACTACACTGTTGTTAAGTGTGATACTCCTATTGCTTTTCTATATCGGATTAACCTATATGGACCCTCCCATCGAAAACGGCATAGCCATCAACTTTGGAACCATGGATTTTGGCTCAGGCGAAATTCAGCCTAAGGAAAAAGTTCGTTCACAGCCAAAAAAGGAGGTCGTTAAACCTGTGGAAGAAATCATTCCGAAAACAGCTCCCTACGAACCGGCCGAAAACAAACCGGTTGAGAAAGTCTTGACGCAGGAATCAGAAGAAACGATTAAAATCAATCAAGAGAAGGCTTCCAAACGGAAGGCAGAAGAAGCTGCAAAAAAAGCAAAAGCAGAAGCTGAACGGATTGCCAATGAGAAAAAAAGAGCCGAGGAGAAAAGGAAACAAGAGGAAGAGGATAAAAAAAGAAAGCTTGATGCACTTATTGGTGGAATAGGCAAGTCAGATGGGACAGCCTCGGGTAGTGAAGGGGACGATAAAAGAGCAGGGGACAAGGGAAGTCCACAAGGCAATCCTTATGCAACCAGTTATTATGGTGCCCCAGGTAGCGGAAGTGGTACTGGGGGCTATGGGCTCAATGGACGCAATTTGGTCAGCAAGGGAAAGGTACAACAAGAATGTAATGAGGATGGAAGGGTCGTGGTGCGCATTGTTGTCGACCGAAATGGCAGAGTCATCAAAGCTACACCAGGAGTAAAAGGAACTACAAATAATGCACCCTGCCTGTTGGAACCGGCAAGAAAGACTGCACTACTACATAAGTGGAACCTGGATTCCAAGGCCCCGACCCAACAGATTGGTTTTGTCGTTGTTAACTTCAAGTTAGGACAATAACGCGATGACGTATCAAGAGACCTTGAGTTGGATGTTTGCGCAACTTCCTATGTATCAAAATAAGGGCGCTTCTGCTCTTAAAAACAAACTTGACAATATTCTATCGCTTTCCGAAGTATTGGGGAATCCGCATGAAAAGTTCAAAAGTGTTCATGTGGCAGGTACCAATGGCAAGGGGTCATCTAGTCATATGCTGGCTTCCATTTTGCAGGAGGCAGGCTATAAGGTCGGTCTGTACACATCCCCCCATCTGAAGGACTTTAGGGAGCGTATAAAAATTAACGGCAAGCCGGTCAGCAAGGATTTTGTAAAAAAGTTTGTTGCGGCCCACAAAGCGTTCTTTGAAACCCATTCCCTTTCTTTTTTTGAGATGACGGTTGGGATGGCTTTTTCCCATTTTGCTAATGAAAAAGTAGACATAGCTGTAATCGAAGTGGGTCTTGGAGGGCGATTGGATTCGACCAATATTATTACACCTGAGGTTTCTTTGATTACCAATATAGGGTTTGACCATATGGAAATCTTGGGCAATACATTGGAAAAGATTGCCCTTGAAAAAGCAGGTATTATCAAGAGAAATATCCCGGTTGTTGTAAGTGAAAAACAACCAGAAACAGAAGGGATTTTTCAATTGATTGCAGCCCAAAAAAGTGCGGAAATTGTGTTTGCGGAAGACCTGGATTTGGAGGGCTATACCACAGATCTTCTAGGGGAATATCAGAAAAGAAACGTATTGGGAGTATTGGCCACAATTAAATCCTTGAAAAATCTCAAGGTAAACAAAGACCATATCAAAAAAGGACTGGCAAATGTGGTTAAAAACACCGGGCTTTTGGGTAGATGGCAAATTTTGAACACGAAACCCGTAATTGTTTGTGACACGGCCCATAATAGGGAAGGGTTAATGGCCGTGATGCAACAGATTAACGTACAAGATTTCAAAAACCTGCATATAGTATTGGGTTTTGCCAATGATAAGGATATAGGGAAGCTATTGGCACTTTTTCCAGCAAACGCTCGCTATTATTTTGTTTCTCCCAACATTCCCAGGGGATTACCTGTATCCGATTTAAAAGAAAAAGCTATGCAATTCAATCTGAAGGGAGAAGGCTATGATTCGGTCAAAGGGGGTTTACAAGCCGCAAAGAAGCGCTCAAGAAAGGAGGATTTTATTTTTGTTGGCGGAAGTACTTTTGTGGTGGCTGAGATAGTATGATATTTTGCAAGTTTTCTTTTTGCCAAAGAAAAAATGATACTATATTTGCACTCCCATTTGATAAATGGAATGGGCTCTTAGCTCAGTTGCCCGCCCGGATGAACGGAGCCATCCGTTCGGACGGGGTTCAGAGCAAAATATAAGTGGGGCTCTTAGCTCAGTTGGTTCAGAGCACCTGCCTTACAAGCAGGGGGTCACTGGTTCGAATCCAGTAGGGCCCACAAGTAAAACCTCAAGGAAAATCTTTCTTGAGGTTTTTTGTTAGAGGTACTCCGAAGTAAACTGGGCCAAATCAGGACTCTGCTCCAAAAGCTGTACAACCCCCTCAGCCGCTTTTTCGCCAGATAGCATAGCCGCATT
>NZ_JANQIH010000064.1 GCF_028282265.1 Allomuricauda sp. | reverse complement strand
AAAGGACTAAATTTTAGTTTTAGTGGGCTTAAGACAAGTATTCTCTATTTTCTGCAAAGGGAGAGACAAAAGAATCCAAATTTCGTAGAAGAGAACATTGATGATTTCTGCGCCTCTGTTCAGCATACTATTTTGGAGATATTGATGGGAAAACTTGAAAAGGCTGCTGAGCAAACAGGAATAAAAGATGTTGCCATTGGAGGTGGTGTGGCTGCCAATTCCGGAATTCGCGCCCGACTCAAAGAAGCCGAGGAGAAATTAGGTTGGACCACATACATTCCTAAGTTCCAATATTGTACAGATAATGCTGGAATGATAGGTATTGTTGGCTATTTGAAGTTCAGGGAAGGTCTGTTTACCGAACAAAGCATTGCGGCCAAAGCGAGGTATGCCATAGGAAGTTAGTTTGCTTTGCCGTTAATTTTCCTAATTTAGATTCGATAGATCAGCATCTTAGAATCGTTCAAAATGGCTTACAACGAAGAATTGGTTTTGCGAATTAGGGATGCCCTCAAACTTTTTCCAGAAGATTTTACTGAAAAAAAGATGTTTGGTGGGCTTTCATTTTTATTTACTTCAAAGATGACCGTTGGTGTAATAAATAATGATTTGGTAGTCCGCGTACCTCCCGAGAAAATGGAATCGGAATTAACAAAGCCCGTTACGAGGCCGATGAATTTTACTGGGAAACCCATGAAAGAGTTTGTTTTTGTGAATCAGGACGGGTTTAGGGACGAAGAGCAGCTTCTATACTGGATAGAATTAGGTCTTGAACATGCTAAAAGCAAAATCAACAAGTAACACATGCAGTTGTTCTACAATCCCAGGTTAGATCATAGCAACAAGCAATTCTTTTTTTCTCCTGAAGAAAGTAAGCATGTGGTAAAAGTGCTCCGAAAGAAAGAAGGGGACGTCGTTCACATTACTAATGGACGAGGAAGTCTTTTTACCGCCAAAATCTTAGTGGCTGACCTTCGAAAGTGTATGGCAGAAATTGTTGATGAGGAAAAGACCATCCCGAAACGTCACAGGCTGCATTTGGCAGTGGCACCTACCAAAATGAATGATCGTTTCGAATGGTTTCTCGAAAAGGCAACTGAAATTGGAGTGGATGAGATCACTCCTATTTTATGTGAACATTCCGAAAGAAAAACAATCAAGTTGGAACGTTACCAACGCGTACTTCAATCCGCAATGAAGCAATCTTTGCAGACCTTTTTGCCCAAGATTAACCCGTTAACAAAGTATTCGGATTTTTTAAACCTTGGACATAATGCGATAGGCTATATTGCCCATTGTCAGGAAGGGGAAAAGATGGATTTAAAGCGTAGACTTGTTCCCGACAGCTCCATACTCATATTGATTGGTCCTGAAGGTGATTTTTCAAAATCGGAAATCAGCTTGGCCTTGGAAAAGGGTTTTATGCCGGTCTCTATGGGTAAGAATCGGTTACGAACCGAAACGGCGGCCATAGTAGCCTGTATGACCGTAGCTTTTGCCAACAGTTAACCTCGTAGTTCTGATTTAGCTGCTCCGGTAATGGTTAAATCTTGGGATTCTGAAATGAGCATCAAGGAAAAGCTCTCATTTTTAGATAATATTGGTGGAATTTCAATAAACGAAGAACCTTCAGAAATAGGTCGGGTCAAATACTTTTCAGCGACAACAATGTTGGAATTCTTCAAGGTGCGGTTTCGATTTTCCCCTCTTTTTACCAAGGTGGTTCTCTCATCCAAAACCAAAACGGCACGAAGTTGTTTGCCTGTCAAATTCCCTTCGATTTGATAATTGAATTTCACCCTTTCGCCGTCTTCTACAACTTCATTCAAAACAATTTGGTTCACAGGTGGATTGGATGCGTAAGATTTAATTTTTTCATACATTTTTGAGGTATTCGAGCCTACAAAATGCTCTTGGCCATTGACCACTACTTGGGGTGTATAGTTACTTCTGCTTCGGAACTTCAGATTGTATCCACGCTGTTTTTTTGTGAAGGCCGATTTACTAAAGGGATCTTCCCATCCGATATAGTTCCAATAATCCACATGATACGAAAGTGCGAAAACCTCATCAGGGTACTGCTTTTTCACCTTATCCAATAAGACATCCGCAGGAGGACAACTCGAACAGCCCTGCGAGGTAAACAACTCCAGAACTACTACGGGTTTGTGATTGCTGGATTTTGAATTCTCTTGCTTGCTATAAAGTGGTCCTTCCATTTTAACCGTATAAAAGGCCATAGCCGACATTACTAAGAATGCCGCAGATGGAATTATGATTTTTTTAAACATGAATACTGTACATTTGATACTTAAGTTATTCGAGCTGAAATGAAACAACTTACCCGTTGGCTTCTTTTTTTAACTTTTTTTGTGATAATCCATGTAAATTCGCAGGAAATCGCCACGTTGAAGTATGGTGGTGGAGGTGATTGGTACTCCAATCCGACCGCATTGCCCAACCTTATTTCATTTTGCAACAATACCATTGATACGAAAATCGCTCCCGAGCCAGAAACCATTGAAGTAGGAAGCGTCTCCCTTTTCAAATATCCTTACATCCACATGACTGGTCATGGGAATGTCTTCTTCACAGATGATGAAGCCAAAAACCTTAGAGATTATCTTCTATCAGGTGGTTTTTTACATGTTGATGATAATTATGGAATGGAGCCATACTTTAGGCGCGAATTGGCAAAGGTTTTTCCCGATAAACAATTGGAGGAATTGGGAACGGACCACCCTATTTTCAATCAAAAGTTTGCATTTCCGGACGGATTGCCCAAAATCCATGAGCATGATGGAAAACGTCCTCAAGCCCTCGGAATTTTTGACCAAGGTCGCCTACTTTTATTGTTCACTTACGAAAGCGATTTAGGTGATGGATGGGAAGACCAAGAAGTACACAACGACCCTGAGGAGGTTCGCACAAGAGCTCTTCAAATGGGTGCCAATATCGTGGAGTACGCATTCAAAAACTAACCAATGAACGCCAAAACCATTTCAAACGGAATACTCAGGGCAGTCGCCATTATTGTGGCCATCGTTCTGATTTTTTATTTTTTGATCAAAGTAAAATCGGTAATTGCCTATTTGGCCATTGCAGCGGTAATTGCCTTACTGGGCAGGCCCGTGGTCATCTTTTTAAGGCGTAAGCTGAAATTTCCCAATACCTTGGCTGTTGTTACCACAATGCTCTTGATGCTTGGTATTTTTATTGGGATTTTATCTCTTTTCATTCCCCTAATTTCAGAGCAGAGCAAAAATCTGTCTTTGTTGGATATTGAGGCCTTAAAAGGTGATATCAATACTCTATATCTTGAGATTTTGGAGTACTTCGGAGCTAGCACGGACAGGGTCACCGATTTAATTGAGGAATCCGGGCTGGAAGAAAGTGTCATTCAAGGGCTGGATTTAGGTTTTATCCCCAATTTCTTGAATTCTTTCATCAATGTTTTGAGCAATTTTAGCATAGGACTTTTTTCAGTTTTGTTCATCTCCTTTTTCTTTTTGAAGGACTCAAAGTTGCTACAGAATGGAATGCTGATTTTCGTACCTGACCAAAAAGAGGGCAATTTGGTTGCCTCCATAGAAAAAATTAACGGATTGCTTTCAAGATATTTTGGAGGTATCCTTCTACAACTACTCATCCTTTTTATCATTTACACCATTACCCTACTAATTGTTGGTGTGGAAAATGCCATTGTAATTGCTTTTCTCTGTGCCCTCTTTAACATCATTCCCTACATCGGTCCAATCATTGGTGGGGTCATTATGATTACCCTAACCATGACCAGTTTTTTAGGGGCTGAGTTTAGCTCGGTAATTCTACCTAAAGCAAGCTATGTTCTCATCGGAATTGTAATCGGTCAGTTGATAGATAATTTCTTTTCACAACCGTTTATTTTCTCAACAAGTGTGAGATCCCATCCTCTGGAAATCTTCTTGGTCATCATCATCGCCGGTCTGCTTTTTGGCGTTGTAGGAATGGTCATTGCGGTCCCTGGATATACCGCTATAAAGGTCATTTTGAAGGAATTTCTATCAGAAAATGCCTTTGTAAAAAAGTTGACTAAAAACTTATAGCTTTCATTTGAATAAACTCCTTTTAAATACTGGTGTTCAATATTTTATAGAGAATAATTGGAATACTGACATCGTGTCAGTTCTGCTTAAAAAGCCTATTTTTGAAGGGATTTCACAGAAGGAGCTTGCCGAGCAACTTGAAGCCAAAAAAAAGTGTAAGGATAAGCTTCCCTTATGGTTCTCTACCCCTAACATCTTCTACCCAAATAAACTACATATAGAACAAACCAGTTCGGAAAGAACTGCTCGTTACAAATCAAATTTGGTAAGCGGAAAAACACTTTTGGATTTGTCCGGTGGGCTTGGAGTGGACTCCTATTTTTTTGCACAGAAAATGGAGACGGTTTACCATTGTGAAATCAATCCGGAACTAAGCGAAATCGCCCAACATAATTTTCGGGAATTGGGCCAAAAGAACATCCATTCAATGGCTAGGGATGGTCTTGTTTTTTTACAGGAATCAGATGTGTTTTTTGACTGGGTTTACATTGACCCATCCCGTAGGGATGATTCAAAAAAGAAAGTAGTGTTATTTAAAGATTGTACACCTGACGTTCCTGGTCATCTGACCTTCCTTTTTGAAAAAACAGAAAATATACTGGTTAAGGCCTCCCCTATTTTGGATATCGCCCAAGCGGTAGGTGAACTTTCATTTGTGAAAGAAGTGTTTGTTTTAGCTGTTGATAATGAAGTAAAGGAAGTTTTATATGTTTTGAAGAAAGGGTTTGATGGGGAAATAACTTTCAGGACCGTAAACCTGAAAAAAGACAAAGAGAGCACATTCGATTTCAAACGTTCGGATGAAAAAAGTGCTTCATCAACTTTAAGCACCCCTCTGAAATATCTTTACGAACCCAATTCGGCCATACTCAAGTCAGGAGCATTCAAATTGGTCGGTACACGTTTTGGAGTGAAAAAGCTAAATCCAAACACCCATCTTTTTACCTCAGATGAACTAAAGGAGTTT
>NZ_JANQIH010000013.1 GCF_028282265.1 Allomuricauda sp. | reverse complement strand
GTCCATCTTGCTCTTTTATCCCAGTTAACATTTGTATTTTGAGAAGAAGCCCAAGAAAAAGCCCTCTTGTTGGAAGTTGCCTTTCTACCGTCAAGAAGTCCCGTTTTTGCAAGAAGCGCGCTACCTGTGCAAACCGTGAGCACATAATTGCTCGCTTGGGAAAGCTCCTCTATTTTGTTGATGAGGGGCAAATTATCCACCTCTTTTCTTGTGCCCAAGCCGCCTGGGATTAAAACTATCCTAGGTGTATTGCCAATACTTTCCAGTTTTTCAGTCATAATCGGCACCTTATGTCGGTTTGATATTATTCCGCCCTTCAGTGAGTAAAACTTAAGGCTGTACTGGTCTACTAACCGGCCAAAGATCTCGGCGGGGCCAAAAACATCGAGAGTTTCATAATCATCGAACATAATGAAGGCGATTTCCATAGTGGTATTTTTTTTGACGGGAAGATTTTCGTTCTGGGCATTCGCAGTACTTATCACAATAGTGACAAGAACCAAAATGCACAAAAGAGAAAACAATCTTTGAGAGTTTATTTTTGGAATCATATCCTTTGTTCGGTGGTTATAAACATAAAGGTATTTAATACGAGGGTTTTACCCTAAGACAAAAAGGCTCAACATCAGGACAAATAACACAGAACCCTTTGGTTTTATTCATTTCTTAAAGCATTAAATGTTTATTCAGAATGACGTAGTTGGTAAAATTTTAGGCCTTCTCTTATTGAAGCAATGCATCCAGAACAATTTTATACTGGGGTCGGCAGACATATGGGAGAACCAAGTTGGCCGCATCAAATACAAGATTTGATGAAGATAAGCGCTACAATATTAAGAAAATTCTTACGTTCTTTTATGTTGATAACCACGCCTACATTTATGAGTGTAAAGATTGAATCAAATATCGGAATACATGAGCTACCTCTGCCCATTGCCTTTGTCAACAAAAGGTTTGAGATAAAAGAGCATTCCAATGTGTTCTACAGTTATTTTGGATTCGAGAAAACCGATGAACTTCCAAACCATCTGGAAGGTCTTATCGGGAAAATACCTGATTCCCTGCGAGAGATCAAGAAGAAAAAAACTACGACGTTCAAGCCCATAAGCGAATTTATCTCCTATGTTTCACGAAAAGGCGAACTGCGCTGGCATAAATTGGTTTTGTATTCCGATAAGTCCCGTTCTGGGTACTACCTCTATTTTGAAGATGTTACCAAGAAAAAAATCGCATTTGACCTTTCGCTTCAGGCTGGGCGAACCGCTAAAATTGGTAGTTGGGAGGTCGATTTGGTGAACAATCACATTTATTGGTCCGACATAACCAAGGAGATACACGAGGTTTCCAAGAACTACGTTCCAGACCTCGAAGGAGGAATCAATTTCTACAAGAAAGGGGAACATCGTGACCGTATTATGGAGTTGGTTTCCAACGCTATGGAAAACGGAGGTACTTTTGATGAAGAATTCGTGATTGTTACCGCCAAAGGAAATGAAAAATGGGTACGCTCCATTTGTAGTACTGAGATAGTCAACGGAAAGGCCATGCGACTATTTGGCGTCTTTCAGGATATTGATCAATCCAAAAGAGCCAGTATAAAATATCAAGTTCTTACGGACAGAATGAGGGTTGCCGTGGAAAGCGCCAATATTGGCATTTGGGACTATGATATCGTCAATAATGTTTTGGTCTGGGATGACAATATGTACCAACTCTACCAGGTAAGCAAGGAAGATTTCTCTGGTGAGGTCGAAGCCTGGGAGAGCACAATACACCCTGATGATCGAGAAAGAAGTCTTATGGCTGTCCAGGAGGCAATTGAGGGGAAGAAGGAGTTCAACACAGAGTTTAGGGTAAAAACCTCCGATGGTTCCGTACGATACATTCAAGGAGTAGGAAAAGTGTTCAGGGATGAAAGCGGGAACGCTATTCGAATGGTTGGGGCCAATACCGATGTTTCCAGAATCAAAAAGGTCGATAACAGACTTCGGCAGTTGCTGAATACCACGGAGAAACAGAATCAAAGCCTTTTGAATTTTGCGCATATTGTCTCGCACAATCTAAGGTCCAACTCAAGCAATCTATCCATGCTTACTGGAATGTTGTTGGAAAATACAAATCCGGAAAAGCAACAACGTTTTTTGGAAATGATTCGAATATCCTCCGAACGTTTGGACGAGACCGTAGTTCAATTGAACGAGGTAATTAAAATTCAAGCAGACCCCAATGTTAGTTCACAGTGGGTACGCGTAAAGGCCACTTTGGTTAAAGTTTTGGAAAGCATAAACGCTCATCTCGAGAAAATATGCCCAGAAATAAACATCAATATTGAAGATGAACTCAAGATTTACGGTGTCAAGGCCTACGTTTCTAGCATTTTTCTGAATTTGCTGACCAATAGTCTAAAATATCGAAAGCCTGACGTACCACTGTGTATTAATGTGGAAGCTCGCAAAAAGGACAATCTGACCATTATTTCCTTCAAGGACAATGGGCGGGGTTTTGATTTGCAACGGTATGGCGACAAACTATTTGGCATGTACAAAACCTTTCATGGAAACAAGGACGCGAAAGGTATTGGTCTTTTTATTTCTAAAAATCAGATGGATGCCATGAACGCTGAAATTGAAGTAGTCAGCGAAGTGGACAAAGGCGCCACTTTTCTGCTAAAATTCCCAAACTAAAACCACCACAATGAAAGCAAATAAGGTTTTTTTGGTAGATGATGATTTTATTTTTAGGGAAGCCGCTGAGGTACTTATTATTTCTTCTGGCCTGACCGAAAAAGTACTTCATTTTGAAAATGGGCTGGAAGTCTATGATGCCCTTTTGGAAATGGCGGACACCCCTGACGAACTTCCCGAAATCATGCTGCTCGATATCAACATGCCGGTTATGAACGGTTGGGAGTTGCTGGAAGAGTTAAAACAAGTCAAAAGTGTGCTTCGCGATTCCATTCAAATCCACATCTTAACATCCTCAATTGCGCCGGAAGATTTAAATCTGTCGAAGGAATATGAGTTTATAGACGGCTATATTACCAAACCGTTGACCCGGGCCGATCTTACTAATTTGGCCCAAAGCCTAATTCCGGAGGGGTAGCCTATTCCCATTTAGTATAAACCTGGATTAGAGCCCATAGGTGTTGAGCAGTTCTGCCCATGAATCTTGTTGAATTTGAAAGATGACTTCTTGATTGATTTCGTCAAAAAATTCGTGGTTTTTTGGCATCATAAAACTTTGGTATCCCTCTTCAAAGCTCAAAGGCAATAACTGGACGCTTTCCTGTATCTGGAGATTTTGAATTAAATGATGCATTGTCGTTCGGTCATGGACAATCGCATTGATTTCTTTTTTTGATAAAGCAAAAAGAGCTTCTTGGGGGCTCCGGTATGGTTTTATATTCGTGAAGTTATTGAGTTGAAGAAAGTCTGAACCAGAACTTGCTCCGACCACCCCTACCTGTTCGACATTTTTAAGCTCTTCCAAACTATTGATTTCTCCTTCCAAACTATTGACGGTCAAGGTCGAGGCAATGGTAGCCGTAAAACTCGAAATAATGATAACAGCGGTAAACATCCAGATAATGGCAATGGTTTTTCCCAAATGGGTTTTCGGCGCTTTGTCACCATAGCCTACGGTTGTCATAGTTACCGCCGCCCACCAGAGACCATCAAAAAGACCAAGAATTCCGGGTCTAAACTGATACCGGTTCGAACGTCGTTCCACAAACCAAAGGATGGTTCCGAAGGAGAGCAATATCAGCAGCAACAAAATCACGATATTCAAAAAATCACGTGAAAAAAAGTTATTGACAAAAATTTGAAACTGGCTTTGACTTGATGAGGTAATGGCAATGCCAAGACTTGAAATATGAAACGGTTGACTAACTTCAAACTTTTGCATGCGTCCGGCATTATTCTTCATTGGGTTAATGGCAAGATCGATATCGTTATAATCCAATGCCCTGATCACCCCAATGGCATCACTATACTCAACATACCTAAAAGGAACATTTTTCTTCAAGGCGATGCCCTCCCACAAATCAATTGACAAGCCAGAGAAAGATAAATCCGTGACCTCCGTTACAAACGGGACTTGTTTAAAAATGCCAACTCTTAGCGTATCGTTTTGGGTCTGGGCAAGCAGACCTACAGTGCCAAACCAGAAGAACCAGAAACCTATGATGAATTTGAATGCACTATGCTTCATCCTGTTGGGATTTTGAAAGGATGAGACCCAAATAATTTGCTAGAATTTTTATCAAAGATAAATCACGTTGCGAAAAATTCTTCTCCTGCTTTCCATATACACAAAAGACCAAAGGCTTGCCATTCTGTTTAAATGGAACGAGTAGGTGAGACAAAAAATCGTTTTCGGGAACATTGCAAAGATAGCTCAGGGCTTGTTCAGATACATTGTCAACGATTAAAGGTTTTTCAGTTGTCAAGACATAACTGGCAAAATTCTCTTTTTCATTAAACTCTTCCTTCCTTCTGATTTGGCCAGTTTTGTTCCTGTGAAAGCCCCGATACTTTATTTCACTGCCATTGACCTGTGCGATTTCAAACGCATCGATTCCAGTGGGGAGTTCGACCAATTTTTTAAGTCCTTTGAACACTTCTGCCCAGGTACCTGATTGCGGTAGGGATGACAAAAGGCGATTTAACAAGTAAATATTGGCACCTGTACTTTTAAGTTCTTCTCTTTGAAGTTTCAAGGCACTATCCCTCTCGGCCAAAAGGGCTTCTTTTTTGGCTAGGACCATCTGCTCCTTTAATAAAAGCTTTCTCAAATGGCGGGTTTTAAAATGACTCCATTGCCGGGCTATTCCCCAAAAAAGGAATAAACCGAATAAAGTGAGTATCAAAATGCCCCAGTAGGTGATGTACCACATGGGCCGTACTTCCATATTCAGCTGTATGGGTAAGCTCCATCTATGCCCACCCTTTTTTTGTCCCCTGATAAGCAAAGTGTAGCTGCCTTTTTCATTTTTGGGCAATTGTATAACCGAACCTTCGATAGGTTCTGACCAATGAATATAATTGGAGCCGATTTCAAAAAGACCCTCATCGATTATTTTATACTGGTACACTACTTCCTTACCAGGATATGTGATTGTCGAAACATGTAGATTCACCTCAGCTTTCTCAGAAACCGTAAGGGTTGTGTCAAGGTCAATATTCTTTTTGTTTACTTCAATTGATTTGATACGCGGGGTTTGGGTTCGAAGCGGCGTGGCGTTGGCAACCGACGAATAAACCACACCTTCCGCGGTTCCGAACCATAAAAGGTTATCTTGGTCGATACTCAGGTTTCGGTAAGTAGAGACTTTTGAAGGTGTTCCGCTAGTTTCATCAAACAGTATGTAGGAGTTGCTTTTTTCGTAAAAGATAAGACCATTGGTGTCTGTGGCTAGCCAGAGATTACCATCTTTCGAGGCTTCAATGGACCTAATTTCATTGGTCGTATATGGACCTAGATCTACACGACTAATGGTTTCGGTATCATGTTTAAGCAAGCCATCGGTGGTAGCTAGCCAAACCACACCTTGATGGTCAATGACGAGGTCGTGCACCTCAAAGTTGGCACCTACTTCGAAATTGAAGGCAAAACTTCTATCTTCAAAAATATCTTTCTCCCAATTGTATTTAAAAAGATAGGAATCGACCCCTATTCCGGCAGCATATATTTCTGACCGGCCTCCTTCTTTGATTACCAAGACTCGCGAACTTAGACCTTTTTCTTCATCATAGGTGACGATTTTGCCTTCTTTAGAAATCTTCCCGACTCCTAAAACGGGCTTGTCAAGAGGGGCTTGACAGAACCAGGTTTCCCCCGTATGGTCGGTCGTCATAAAAAAGATTCCTCCTCCTCGCTCACCGAGCTTGTACGTCTTTAGGGACAAACCGTTCTCAAAAAGCAAAATGTTTCCATCGCTGGTTCCGTACCAAGTTTTATCCTTGAAAGTACTGATGGAAGAAACCCGTGAAAGGTCGAGATTCTTTTCGAAGGAAATGATGGAATCCGTTTTTTGCAGCTGGAATAGATTTCCCATGGCAATAAGCACCTTATCTTCAGCTTTCGTGTTGATGGTTAGAACGTTATCATGCGGTAGGCCCGAAACGCTTCGAAAAAAGGGGAACTGCAAAATACCGAAGCCTTGTTGGGTACTTACCCAAATATCTCCTCCCTTTCTTAATTCGCTTGGGGAAAAATAAAGATGATCGATAGAAGCAAAGGGAAGCTCTTCCACACGATGGGGATCATTTGACCCGAAAACTTTTTGAAGCTGACCTTTATGAATATCAAAGGTATAAAGCCCTTGGTCACTGCTTAAAAAATAATTCCCTTTGAGGTCTTTTGAAATCCTACTGAATTTTACTCCATCAGCATTTATGGTTTTATGCTCAGAGATTTTCTTGTTCCCTGCCAATGTGAAAATGTCGATATTATCACCAACTACGATTAGTTTATACCCATCGACCCAGAAGTGTTGGGCAGTGGGAAAGGATTTGAATTGAACGAATTTTTTCTGGTTTTCATGGAGGTAAAACAAGCCTCCCGTAGGAACCATTGCCCATATCTGGTTATTTGGGCCCTCTCCAAAAGCGATTTTTTCGGTTTTGGTACGATCCGATAGCTGAAACCTATTTTGCAATTTTCCTGAAGCGCCCAATGAAAATACACTTCCATTCAATTGACCGACCCATAACCGACCCTTGGAGTCCCTAAACAATTCCTCGGGATATCCCATTAAGCTTTTTGCCTCGCTTGCCTCGACCCATTTGTTGATTTTTGGAAATCCATTTTGATAGGTCAGCCGAAAAATGCCCTCGTCATTCGAAAAGAACAGTGTGTCCTTGTGGGTTGAAAGAAGGGATTTTATGTTTCTGCTTTTTAAGGTGAGATTAAAATCTTCAAATTGGGAGCCATCAAAACGAAACAACCCTTGGTCAGATGCTATCCACATATATCCGTGGGCATCCTGATTTATCTGGGAAACTTTCTTGAAAGGGAGACTGTCATTGTTATAATAGGTATACCGAAAGCTTTGGGCGGTACAAAGTGTAATCCCCAACCAAAGTTGAATCAGAATATGGCCGACACAATTTTTCATGTATTGAGGTAAGACTTAAATATAGAAAAAAACAGACAATGGGCTAGTTTCCATATTTTTATGGGGATGATGGAAAAAAGAAAGGAGGCCAAAAACGACCTCCTTTCCTATTCATCGGAAAAACTGTGATTACAATATTTCCCTCGAAATGGCCCATTCTACAATATTGTTCACGTGTCCGTTTTCATAAGTAACTTCCCTGAGCATCTGCCCATCGGATTTCCAAAAGAACCATTCCCCGGTTCTTTTCCCTTCTTCGTACGTACCTATTGAGATTTTGGTTCCATCTTCGGCAAACATGACCCACTCTCCATGAAGTCGACCATCTTTAAAACAGCCGACTTGGGCAATCTGTCCATTATCATGGTAGAAAATCCCTTTTACAATTTTACCAACCTGTTCGAACTTGGGTTCGATTTTCTGAGCACTTACACCTGTGGATAGTATTAATGCCACACCTACTAAAAATTTAGCTACATTTTTCATTTTTGTTTGTTTTAATCGATTCTGATGTTGATTGCTTGTTACTTCTTTTTTTCTTCCCCATTAGTTAAAGAATGAGGTCCCGTCATATCTTCTTTGCTCCGTCCAGCTCACCCTTTTTGTTTGGGCGAGGGCAGACATGAAAGAGAATCTTTTGTTACCTGTCGGCTTTTTTGCAAATGTTGTTTTCATGCTTTCTTTATTTTTCGTTCTTAACTGATGTTTTGAAATACTTGGGGGGATATTGTATTTCAAGGACAAAGGAATGGGGAAATGGAAGGGTTGACTATCAAGATCTTGGCAAAAACCATAAGACCTGTAGCGTCCAAAAACAAACAAAGACATATAATGTAAAGGAGGTCGCAAAACCTATCAAATAGGTCGCAGAGGGCCTTATTTTACAAGGTCTGTGGGCGTAGTTCCGAATTCTTCAACGAAACATTTGGTGAAATAGGAAGGACTTGAAAAACCCACTTGAAAAGCAATATCAGAAACCCTTCCCGAACCCATTTCAAGCATTTTCTTGGCCTTTTCCAAGCGATATTTTCTTAGGTAAAGGCTTGGGGTGTGGCTCGTGATGGATACCATTTTGCGATGCAGTTGGGAACGGCTAAGATGAATTTGTTGGGCCAATTGTTCAACACCGAAGTTTTCATCCCCAATATGTGTTTCAATTTCGTCTACCAGTTTTTCCAGAAATTTTTGTTCCATGTTCGTTACGGCGATATCCCTTGGAGATATTATCGCATTATTGGCAAATCGCTTTTGCAATTTCCTTCGATTGGCAATCAAATTATTTACGGTAGCCTTTAATTCTTCTTTGTTGAACGGCTTTGCCAAGTAAGCGTCAGCCTGTATTTTAAGACCTTGTATCTTGTCTTCTTTGGAAGCCTTTGCGGTAAGAAGGATTATAGGGATGTGCGAGGTAGCTTCTTCGTCCTTTAGTTTTTCGCATAGCTGTGTTCCATCCATTTTAGGCATCATCACATCGGAAACGATAAGGTCGGGGACATGTTCCTTTGCCATTTCAAATCCCTTTAAACCATTTTCCGCCTCAAGAAATTGAAAGGCTTCTCCCATTTGCGTTTTAATGTAAGATCGCATTTCTGTGTTGTCCTCTACAAGTAGCACCAAGTCTTTTTCTCCAGATTCAGTTTCCGCTTCTTCTATAATCTCAATCGGTTGCTCTATTTCAGGCACCTGTCTTTGTTCTGAGCTTCCAAACTTGGTGAGTTGGTGACTTTTTAAATGTGATTTTCCCAAAGGAAGGGTCACCGTAAAAATGGAGCCTCGATTCAATTCACTGTCCAATGCAATACTTCCACCATGAAGTTCTATTAACTCCTTGCTAAGGGAAAGCCCAATTCCAGTACCTTCATGTTCTCTGGATTCCTTATTGTCAGCTTGAAAAAAACGGTCAAAAACATAAGGTTGTTGATCTTGGGCAATCCCAATCCCAGAGTCCTCAACCTTAAGAATGCAGGCTTCCTCGGCTTTTGACAGGGATACCTCCACGTGTCCACCGCTTTCTGTGAACTTCATAGCATTGGAAAGAAGATTTATGATCACTTTTTCCAATTTGTCCGCATCATAAAAGACATATATCTCATTGGGTTTTGAATGAAAAGTAAGATGAATGCCTTGTGAAACGGCCATCGAACTAAAAGACTCAGTTATCGCGGAAACGAGTTTGCTAATATTTTGCTGGCTAGCCTTAAGATCAAGCTTTCCAGCTTCCAATTTGGAAAGATCGAGAAGTTGGTTGATAAGACGCAATAGTCTTTTTGCATTGTTATTGATGAAGGTAAGTTTGTTCCTTTGACCGGGTTGCAGTGAGTCATCTTCAAGAAGATCTGTGGAAGGCCCTAAAATTAAGGTCAAGGGCGTTCTAAGTTCATGGGAGATGTTCGAAAAAAATTGGTTTTTTACCTCGTATAAATGGGAGATTTCGTCAGCCTGTCTTTTGGTTTCCACTACGGCCTCGTTGACCGCAGCCTCTAACTGTTGGTTTCGTCGTTTGAGATTTCGAGTACGCCACTGGCTTATCAAATAGGTGAAAATGCCAATCAAAAGAACGTAAGATATTATGGAGAAATAATTCCAATACCAAGGTCTTTTGACTTCAAATTGAATTGAAGCTTCGGGACTTTCCACAAAATAATCGTTAAGGGCCTTTACCTTAAAGGTATATTTTCCCGGAGGCAGGCTAGTATATTCTTTCCAATTGGTTTCTGAAGGTTCTGACCAGACCTTATCAAAGCCTTCAAGCATATATTGATATTTTTTGTGCTCTGCACCTTTGAAGGAAGTCGAAGCGAAATCAAAGGCAAGTTTGCTATTGTTGTGTCGGATGGCGGCCAGACCCTTTTTCGAGGAGATGTCAAAATAAGTAGAGTCTGATGTAGCTATCGAAGTAATTTGTACTGCCGGCTTTTTGGCTACCTTATCCATATCATCAATGACGTACTCAACAATACCGGTAATACCACCAAAATAAACACGCTCCTTCTCTGCCTGGAAACTAATCGAACCCCGTGGGTCACTAAACGTGGATGCGTATGTGTTTTGAGGGTAGATTTTATGGGTAAACCCATCCAGCGTACTTGTCGAATTTATGAGGACATTGGTTCGCCCCCTTTCGGCTTGGAACCAAATATTTGAACGTTTATGGCCATTTCGCCAACGAGTTGGGGAAATTATGGTATCGTTCAGGCCAATTAGTTCTTCCAATGAACTAAGGGGGTGAAAGGAATCATCCTTCCTTGAGTATCTAAGAAAGATTCCCTTCTGTTTAGACCGCACAAGTAATTCCTCACCAATATTAAAAAGAGTCTTCATGCTGTTTGGAATACCTTCAGCAACAAAGTAATTTTTCACCTTTGCATTTTCAAAGTCTATGTTGCCAGACGAGGTCCACTGATACAGTATTTTGTACACCCCTCGTACTCCAGTGTCTACCCAAAATTCCCCAGGCTTAGGTTGCATAATGTTCACTGCGTCTTCAAAAAATCCGTGGAGCTGTTGCTGCACATTCCATTGTACCCCGTCCCATTTTGCATGAAAGACGCCTTCCTCAAACAAAGACACAAAAGAGGTCGGGTCTTCTTCGGGAATCAAAATCTGAAGGTATATGCCTTTTGATTCCGTTTTCGAATCATCAATAACCGACACCTTACCTTGGGAATCTAGAGCATAAAGCCTGTCTCTAGATGTAGCGACGATCAATCGGTTTTGTACCGTATCCAAATCACGAACCAAAGCGGTAATGTTGCCGGCTTGCTCAAACCTAGAATCTCTTAATTCTTTAAGCCCATCGGAGGTGCCCGCATAAAGCTTATCATTGAAACGCTGAATAGCGAATACGGTCCCATCAAGACCCATACGGGAATCATAATATCTAAAAGGAGAGGAGAGATCTAATCGTGATATCCCTGCATTGAGCGCAAACCAAATGGAACCGTCTTTGTCTTCAAAAACATTCCGCACAATCTCATTACTGAAACCGTTCTTGTCGGTCATATGACGTTTAATGTTACCATTTACGTCCATGATAACCACCCCGCCCTTCTTTCTAGTGGTGAAGACCAAATCTCCAGTCGAGGTTTGCAGGCCATTATCCAATCCGTATTCAAGAAAAATCTTCTCTGCCTGGTTCTTGAACAAGACAATCTCTTTGCCATCAAAAAGTTTTAGAGTGTCCCTTTGTTCAAAAAGCCATCCATCCTCCAGAGGAATCAAGAACTCCATTCCGACACGCTGTAAATTTTCCCCATTGGGGATAAGCTTGAATTCATCGTTTTTGTTCAAGACCATCAATCCTTCAAACGGAACATCGGCGTAAAGGGAATTGTTGAGGACTAGGAGTTTCCAAACCTCATTCTTGACAAAAGGCCATATTTTCGAGGAGCCGTCAGGGTGTATGCGAAGAACAAAGGTGTCTGTCTGATAATAAACATTGTCATCGTGGACCAAAGTGGTCCAGACCCTATCGAAATTTTTCAGACTGTCCGGAACATGATGTAAGAAAGAGGTAAAACGATAAGCATCGCCGTCTTTCTTGAAGAACCCCAGCTCATTGTTACCTCCGACGTAGATATTTTTTTTGTCAACCGCCAAAGACCTTAGGTGTCTTTGGTTGGGAAGCATGTTCAATTGCCAATTTTCACCATCAAAACTTAGCAAACCCTCATTGGCAAAAAACATTGTGCCATCATTCCCTTGGGCAACGGCCCAATTTTGACGATGACCTTGGTATTCCTTGGGCTCATATACCCTATAAAAGGGCATGCCCTCAAGCTGCCCGAAAAGCATCGAACAGACCAAGAAAAGAGAAAAAAAAACAAAGAAACGCATGGATTACCTTGTTTAGTGACTGAAGTTAAGGTAAGACCGGAAGTAAAGATGAAATTAAAGTCTTAGGAATTATAGGAGGTTAAGATTAGGTTATGTTTTACCTCAGTAATATGACCAAAGCCCCGATGGCTGTTACCGCGATAATGAATTTTCGATAAGAATTATTACTGATGAGTTTCACCAATTTCACCCCAAGAATCAATCCTAACGAGATTGTCGGCAACAATTTAAGGTCAACCATCAGGGTTTGTGGAGATATGGTTTCCCATACCCAAATATGAAATGGAAGTTTAAACAGATTGGTAATGAAAAATAGCCAAGCCGCGGTGCCAACGAACTCATTTTTTGGCAATCGCATCGCCAAAAAGTAAAGATTCGTAAATGCTCCTGCCAGGTTGCCGATCATTGTGCACACCCCAGCCACGATTCCAACGAGCCCCGCAAAAGACCAATGTTGCGGAACGGACTCAGATTTTCTTCTATCCCACCAAACCAGCAGAGCCAAACTAATCAAAATAACGCCGACCATACCTAGTTTGAATATTCTTTCAGGAAGATTTTTTCCAACAAGTACTCCGATCAAAATACCACCAACCATCCAAGGCAAGAATTTAAGAATGTACTTCCATTGTGTATGGCGATTGTAGTAAATCACGGCAAAAATGTCTCCAACAATTAGGAGGGGCATTATTAATCCCGTTGAACTTTTGGCTCCAAAAGCCAGAGCCATTAATGTAACATTGAAAATCGATAATCCTTTTAACCCTGATTTGGAAAGTCCTATTAAGAAGGCCGCTGAGCCTGCAAGAATCCATGAAGACAAGGGTAAGGACGATTCCATAAACGCATATCCATTCAAGAGTTCAAAAATACTATCTTTAGTCGCAACCAAACCAACGAAATGGATTTAAGATTACTTGATTACATTCTCATTTTTGGCTTTTTCGCCCTAGTACTTTTTATTGGAATTTACGTTTCAAAAAAGTCAGGGAAGAATACCGCTGAATACTTTTTATCAGGACGGAACATGCCATGGTGGTTATTGGGTTTTTCCATGGTGGCAACCACATTTTCGACCGACACTCCCAATTTGGTCACCGATTTTGTGAGAACCGACGGCGTTTCTGGAAACTGGGGTTGGTGGGCTTTCTTATTTACTGGGCTATTGACTGTTTTTGTGTATGCTAAACTTTGGAGGAAGTCAAATGTCACGACCGACATGGAATTTTATGAATTGAGATACGGCGGCAAACCTGCTGCTTTTCTTCGAGGGTTTCGTTCCATTTATTTAGGGGTCATCTTCAATGTAATGGCAATGTCGGGTGTTACTCTGGCAGCCATTAAAATAGGACAGATAATGTTGGGTCTTACACCGCTACAAACCGTTTTGATTGCTGGCAGTGTGACCATGGTGTTTAGTGCTTTGGGAGGATTCAGAGGGGTGGTCTATACTGATTTTGTGCTTTTTTTCGTAGCCATGGCCGGCTCTATTGGGGCAGCAATCTATTTGGTCAACTTACCCGAAGTAGGGGG
>NZ_JANQIH010000005.1 GCF_028282265.1 Allomuricauda sp. | reverse complement strand
CCTTCCGATCTGGGTGAGGAAATTATGGAAAAACTATTTCCAGTTATTGAAATGAACAGGGAAATCGCTCTCAATGGACTCAGCGATTCTGAAATTGAACAATTGGATTGCATTTTAAAAAAGATTATCAAAAACTGTAAAATTAAATAAGATGAAAAGACATTATATAGTCATGTTTTGCATTACATTATTCGTGAGTTGTAATGCCCGACAAAAGAGCGACGAAAAAAACCAAATAAGTCCTCAATTGGAAGATTTCCTAGCAAACATGGCTACAAATGACAGTTTACACGGTGCCGTTTTAATCGGGAAAAATGATGAAATCCTGTTTCACGAAGCTTATGGGCATATTGATTTGGAGTCCACACAAAAACACACTACCGAGAGTCAAATAGGTATGGCCTCCATGGGTAAGATGTTCACCGCAATTGCTATTTTCCAACTTAGGTCAAAAGGTGAACTACAATTGGATGACCTTATCTCGAAACATGTAGATGATTTAGAGAACAAAGTCTTAAAGGACAGTGTGCAAATCAAACATCTTCTTTCCCACACTAGTGGTTTGACCAGTTATTGGGATGAGCTTGAGGATGCAGATTCTCAAAGTATAAACCAGTCCTATATCTATGATTTGGTAAAAAACGATTCAATTTCAGGATCAGTTGGAAAAAAAATGATGTACAGCAACTCTGGTTACATCATACTGGGCAAAATAATTGAAGAGATTACTGGCTTGGCTTACAAAGAGTACATAACACAAAACATTTTGAATCCGTTACAAATGGAAAACACTCATGTTTTCCTTTCTGATGGTGGTGGTCAGACAACGACAGATAACCTCTGGAAATTTGCCAATGGGATTAAAAATGGGCAAATTCTAGAGAAAGAAGACTTAAACGTTATGACCAAAAAAAATCCTCTGGGCAATTACGGTTACGGGTATATGGTAAAGCATATAAATGGAGTAAAAGTGTACGGGCATACCGGAGGTTACTGGGAAGAAAATACCAAGCTTGGTGTTGCTTCAGGGCTCGATATTTTTGACAATGGATATACAGTGATAATTCTTACTAACCGTAATCCAAGCGAAGGTGGAAAAATAATTCGCGATTATTTACTTGAGTCGCTTTCGGTCAAGGATACTGTTTCTACTCATTAGTTTTTTAAAAGGAACATTTAAAAAGACCAAGCCCGATTTCTTTAATGGTGTCAAAAAGCTGCGGTTTTAAAGGACTATCTTTTTTGTTGCAAATGCTTAAATTCGCAGTGCGAATAAAAGAGAAATACGGGTTTTAGTATGCACATACAATTGCTTTAAGCCATTTAAAATTGGCCAAGAGAATTATGTTTGGAATAATAAACTTTGAAGCTTTTTTAATAGCCGGGCTGATTTTGAATTTGACACCGGGGGCCGACACTATGTATATTCTAGCAAGAAGTATTGCACAAGGGAAAAGAGCAGGGGTTTTATCCGCATTGGGAATTTCAACAGGTGGACTTATCCATTGTCTTTTTGCCGTCATGGGACTATCGATACTACTTGCGAAATCGGCCTTGGCTTTTGAGATTGTGAAATATTTAGGTGCGGGATACCTTATTTACTTAGGAATAAAATCTATCGTCAAAAGGAAAGATGAGAAATTTGAATTGAAAAAAAGCAACGGAATTACCAGCTACAGAAAAATATATATATCCGGAATTCTGACCAATATCCTAAATCCAAAAGTTGCTCTATTTTTCCTTGCTTTTTTACCACAATTTATCGACCCGAATTATGTGCAAAGTTCTTTGCCTTTTTTAATTCTCGGATTTACTTTTTTATTTACTGGAACAATTTGGTGTTTGATATTGGCACTCTTCGCTTCCAAACTATCTGAACGCATAAGAAAAAATTATAAAATAAAAATGTGGTTGGACAAAATTACAGGTGGAATATTTGTATTGTTGGGCATAAAACTAGCTTTCTCAGAGAAATAACTACTGCCAATAAAAGAAACTAAATGCAGGTCAAGGAGCACTACGACAAACATCTGGCAAATTTCTACTCTTGGATGCTCGGAGACTTGGATGCAAAATCAAAGGAGTTCAAGACTTTTTTGCTTAAAAAAGGAATACAACCCATCAACACTAAAATTGCTATTGATCTAGGAGTAGGAAACGGTATCCAAAGTATTGCTTTGAAAGAATTGGGATTTGTGGTTACGGCCGTCGATTTTAATGAACAACTTTTAAACGAGCTTGAATCCAATTCCAAAGGGAAGGGCATAAATATTGTACAAGAGGATATCAGGAATGTTTTGGGATTTAAAAAATTACGGCCCGAAATAATCGTGTGTTGCGGAGACACTATCACCCATTTAGAAAACAAGCAACAAATTGAGAAACTGCTCGGGGATGCAAACAACATTTTGACAACTAACGGAACCCTAATCCTAACATTTCGGGATTATTCAAGTCAATTGAACGACCAACAAAGGTTTATTCCGGTAAGAAGTACCGCCAACCGAATCTTGACCTGTATACTTGATTACGGAGCGGAAAAAGTCAAGGTTACGGATTTGCTATACGAGAGAATAAATAGCGAGTGGATTCAAAAGGTAAGCACGTATGAAAAAGTAAGGATTTCCCCCAAAGAAGTCTTGACCTTAATTGAAAAAAACGGGATGATAGTTAAGTTCAACAAACCGATAAACCGAATCCAAACCATAATTGCGGAAAAACGAGTCTAGAATAGTGGCTCCTATCAAATGTATTTGTCCAGCTCCTTAAAACGAACAATTATTAGGAAACACCTTCTTCTGCCAAATCTGTACCATAAACAGGCCTTTTACCTAGACCAAAAATTTTTTTTTATCAAGGAAAGAAATGCTAATCAAGGCTAATAAACGATGTAAACTTATTGGACATCTTTTGTAAAAATCCTTTACAACTCCAAAGCTATACTCGTCAATATATACATATAAAATATTGATAATTATAGCATTACATTTTTGGTATGAAATTGGCTGCGTTCGTAAACATAAGAGAATTTCTGGTAACAACCTTTATGATATCGTACTTCTTCTACCGAGAGAATTAATCTGAAAAACACACGACGAATGTTTAAAAACTATTTAAAGGTAGCGCTACGAAATATAAGTAGAAATAAAACTTTTTCAGCTATCAACTTGCTGGGAATAGTTTTAGGCATGGTAAGTTTTCTATTTATATTTCTTTGGATACAGGATGAAAGAAGCATCGATAACTTTCATGAGAATGCGGATAACCTTTTTAACGTATACTACACCATAGAGTCGGAAGGAAAATTGAATGCTACCTACCAAAGCCCAACTGGTTTCAATGACACCCGATTTTATCCCCTCGTTGAAGGGGCAAAAAAAAGTGTTCCAGGGATAAAACATATGTCTTTTTATGCTTCGGGCTATGATTTGCCCTGGGGGTTTCCCGAAACTTTTGTTGTAGGCGATAAGATGTACAAACTAGAAGGTTCAAGGGCCAGTTCCGAGTTTTTCAAGATGTTTGACTATCCGATTATTTCCGGTGATTCTGAGACTCCACTTTCCATGGTCAACACCATTGCCATTTCAAGAAAAATGGCGGAGATGTTTTTTGGTACCCCGCAAAACGCGATTGACAAAATAGTCAAGTACAATGGTGAATTGGACTTGACAGTTACTTCTGTTTTCGAAAACGTTACTGCGAAAAGCTCTTTAGTATTTGATTATCTGATCGATTGGGAAACCTTCGCAAGAGAACAGGTAAAGTATGCCTCGGACGATTTATTTGCCACAGTGCAAATTGAAGGTAATTCCAACATAGCTGAGGTTGAACGAAATATCAATGAATACTTGCAAACACGTGTCGACCAGAACCAACCTGTCAACATTGAAGCTAAATTGGCCCCGTATCAGGATCGCTACCTGAAGGCGAATTTTAAAAATGGGCTGCCTCATGGTGGAAGAACGGATTATTTGAAACTATTTGGTGTCGTGGCACTTTTTGTTCTTGTAGTTGCCTGTATCAATTACATGAACCTTTCGACCGCCTGGTCCATAAAAAGGGCAAAAGAAGTTGGTGTTCGGAAAGTAGTCGGTTCTTCCCGAAAGCACTTGATAAGACAATTTTTGATTGAATCCATTTTGCTTTCACTTTTTGCCGTGGTTATCTCGGTATTGCTTACTTGGATACTTCTCCCTTATATCAATGCTATTACCGGAAAGCAAATTAGCCTTCCGTTCATGGTGCCTTCCTATTGGTTGGCAGTAATGGGATTAATTTTGGTGACCGGTCTTGTCGCGGGAAGCTATCCCGCACTCTTTATGTCTTACTTAAAACCAGTAGAGGTACTAAAGGGCTCCGTACAGTTTTCCGGTTCCTCAAAATGGTTCAGAAAGGGTCTTATCGTATTTCAATTTGGACTTTCGATATTTCTCTTAATAGCTACTTTGGTCGTTTCAAGACAAGC
>NZ_JANQIH010000289.1 GCF_028282265.1 Allomuricauda sp. | reverse complement strand
ATCTGCCCGATTCTTGGTCACCAACCATCTCGGACTTCGTGGAACGGTAAGAACCATAATTGTATAGGCAATAGCCGGAATTGCTTCTGCTCCCAACATAAATCGCCAATCCTGTTCGCTTATTCCACTTAATAAATAATTGGACAGATAGGCCATTAAAATCCCAAAGACAATATTGAACTGATACATCCCTACCAGTTTGCCTCTATTTTTGGCGGGTGCTATTTCAGAAATATAGGCCGGGGCCGCAATAGTTGAAGCACCAACTCCTAAGCCCCCAATAAACCGGAAAATGGCAAAACTATACGGGTCATGGGTCAATGCGGAACCCAAAGCTGAGACGGAGTAGAGAACGCCAATCCAGACCAAGGTTTTTTTTCTGCCAAATTTGTTTGTGGGCCAGGCCCCAAAAAGAGCCCCAATTACGGTTCCCCAAAGCGCCATCCCCATTACGACAACGCCATGAAAGGTGTCTGAAGAGTTCCAGAGTGTTTGTAATTTTTGGTCTGCTCCTGAAATCACGACCGTATCAAAGCCAAAAAGAAAGCCCGCCAAGGCCACTATGATGGCAATCAAGAATATTTTGCGTTCCATAAATAAAGTCTAGTTGCTTTTAAAGCTAGGGAAAAATTAGAGAAGTGATTGAATGTGCTCGACAATAACTTCGGAAGCCCCTTGATTGTTTTGGATATAAGTTGAATTGATTTTCCCTATAGTTCCCCGAAACTCAGAATCAGTTACTAATTGATTAAACAATGAGGCGAACTCCTGTCGGTTATTGATAACATGAATGCCTTTCTCCTTAACCAATTCCTCCGCTTCCTTAAAACCCTTATACTGGGGACCAATTATTACAGGAATTCCAAAAGCAGCAGGTTCCAAGGTGTTGTGCAGTCCAGTGGCGAAGCCGCCTCCAACATAACTTATATCAGCATAGCTGTAAACTTTGGTAAGCATACCGACCGTATCAATAATTAAAACTTGGGCTTGCGATAAATCTTGATTTTCCATTCGAGAATAAACGACCACTTTTTTTGATAGGGCACTGGTCAACTTTTCAATATGGGAAGGCTTAATATCATGGGGAGCAATTACCGTTTTGAAATTTTCGGAAGTTGAATTGATAAAATCTACAAAAACTTCTTCATCTTCGGGCCATGTACTTCCTGCCACAAAACAGAGTTGGGCCCCTTTAAAGGAATCCATAAAATCCAATTGATTGTTCCTTTTCAGTATTTCAGATACTCTATCAAATCGGGTATCACCACTTACTATTACATTATCAAAACCTAAGGAACCCAACAACTTTTTTGAATCTTCATTTTGAACAAAAAAATGGGAGAATGTTTTCAAGCTTTTGCGCATAAAACCACCCCAAGGTTTAAAATAAATCTGTCTTTGAGAGAACAAAGCTGAAACCAATATGGTTGGAACGCCCACCTTTCGAAGTTCTGCCAAGTAGTTTGGCCAGATTTCGTACTTCACAAAAATAGCTAGCTTCGGATGGGCCATTTCCATGAACTTCCTGGCATTGCCCAAAGTGTCCAAGGGAAGATAAACCACAACATCGGCCGGAGTGCTACTTTTCTTCACCTCATAGCCTGAAGGAGAGAAAAAAGTGAGTAGTAACTTATGATTGGGATATTGCTCTTTCAGTTTTTGTAAAACTGGAAGCCCCTGTTCATATTCACCCAATGAGGCGACATGCATCCAAATCACAGAATCTTCTTCTGATATTTTGGCTTTTAGAAGACCGAAGGTTTCCTTCCGCCCTGAAACGAACAGTTTTAGCTTTTGTTTAAAGAGGGCGAGAATGTGAAGCAACCACCAGGAAACATGTACTAAAAAGCTATAGAGAAATCGCACGAACCGCAAATTTGTGCTAAAATACATTCTTTCGGAATTTGACCGCCACCGTAGCTTTATTTCTTACTTTTGAATCACAATCATAGTGCATGAAAAAAATACAAATGGTTGACCTTAAAGGTCAGTATCAGGGGATAAAGGAAGAGGTTGAAACCTCAATTAATGAGGTTTTGGAATCGTCGGCATTCATCAATGGACCCAAAGTCCATGAATTTCAAAAGGCTTTGGAAGAGTATTTAGGCGTAAAACACGTAATTCCTTGTGCCAATGGTACCGATGCGCTACAAATATGTATGATGGGTCTGGGCTTGAAGCCTGGGGATGAAGTGATAACAGCAGATTTCACTTTCGCTGCTACGGTTGAGGTAATCGCCCTACTGAATCTTACCCCTGTGTTGGTAGATGTTGAACCAGATACCTTCAATATAGATGTAAAAGCTATAGAAAAAGCCATTACATCTAAAACGAAAGCCATTGTGCCCGTTCATTTATTCGGGCAATGCGCAGATATGGATGCCATCATGGAGTTGGCCGAAAAACATGATTTGTATGTAATCGAAGACAACGCCCAAGGTATTGGTGCTGTTCATACCTTTAATGATGGGAAAAAGCAAAAGTCGGGAACCCTCGGGCATGTGGCCTCTACATCGTTTTTCCCCTCCAAAAATTTAGGATGTTATGGTGATGGAGGGGCAATTTTCACTAATGATGATGACTTAGCGCATACGATTCGCGGAATGGTCAATCACGGAATGTACAAAAGATACCATCACGATGTCATTGGGGTCAATTCCAGATTGGATTCCATCCAAGCTGCGGTGCTCAATGCTAAACTCCCCAATTTGGATGATTATAACAAGAAGAGAAGAGAGGCTGCTCGCAAATACTCCAAAGCTTTTGAAGGCCAACCAAATATTGTTTTGCCCAAAACGGTAAACGGTTGCGAAGGAATTTGCGAAACCTGCGACTGTCATGTTTTTCATCAGTATACCGTAAGAATTTTAAACGGAAAAAGGGATGGGCTGGTACAACATTTATCTGAGAACAGCGTTCCTTGTGGAGTGTATTATCCAATTCCGTTGCACAGGCAAAAAGCCTATGTGGACGAACGTTATGATGAGGCCGATTTTCCTGTTACCAATCAACTGGTGAAAGAGGTCATTTCCTTGCCAATGCACACCGAACTGGATGATGAGCAGATACATTTTATTACCCAATTGATCATCAACTTTGTAAATTCATAAGCATGAAAATTTTAGTGACGGGAGGGTTGGGATTCATTGGATCCCATACCGTTGTTGAACTTCAAAATGAGGGATTTGAGGTGGTTGTCATCGATAATCTTTCAAATTCATCTGAAAATGTACTTGAAGGCATTCAAGCCATTACAGGAAAACCCCCAATTTTCGAAAAAATGGACCTTCGTAATAAACAAAAGGTACAAGACTTCTTTTCAAAACATGACGATGTGGAGGGAGTCATCCATTTTGCTGCATCTAAAGCTGTAGGGGAAAGTGTGGAAAATCCCCTTCTGTACTACGAGAACAATCTTGGGGTTCTTGTATACATCTTGCAAGAGCTGGTCAAGAAAGATAAGGCGAACTTCATTTTTAGTTCGTCATGCACTGTTTATGGCCAAGCTGATAAAATGCCAATCACCGAGGATGCTCCCGTAAAACCTGCAGAATCTCCCTACGGAAATACAAAACAAGTTGGTGAAGAAATCATCAAGGATACATGTAAGGTGAATCCAAACCTTTCTGCAATTGCTTTGCGTTACTTTAACCCAATTGGAGCTCATCCTAGTGTTGAAATAGGCGAACTGCCCATAGGAGTACCTCAAAACCTAGTTCCCTTTATTACGCAAACTGGGGTAGGTCTTAGGGAACAGCTTTCTGTTTTTGGGGATGATTATCCGACTGAGGATGGCACCTGTATCAGAGACTATATTCATGTGGTCGATGTGGCCAAAGCTCACGTTGTTGCCCTTCAAAGACTTCTTAACGGGAGAAACGACATGAACTATGAAGTGTTCAATCTGGGAACTGGAAAAGGAAGTTCGGTTCTTGAAGTAATTCATAGTTTTGAAAATGTGTCAGATAAGAAACTGAACTACAAGATTGTGGACCGAAGGGCGGGTGATGTTATTCAGGCCTATGCCGATACGGAAAAAGCCAATTCGGTCTTGGGATGGAAGGCGCAATCTACGTTGGATGAGGCGATGAAATCTGCCTGGGATTGGGAGCAAAAAATACGAAGGTAAAAAGCAACCATCGCGTAGGTCGAGTTGTAAATCAGAGTAAACATTTCTATAGTATGGCTTCCAACTTCAATACAAGTCTTGAGATATTGGAAGCTGCCCAAAGAGAGTTGCTGTATGAAAAGTTGGTGACCCAACTTGAAAAAGACTTTAAGCTGGCCAACATTCCAGTACAATTTGGAAAGCAATCTTCACCTGAAAACCTTCAGAAATTATTGCATGAAAAGACTTATTTCCTGTTGATGGAAAAGTTTCCTGAGTATCTGAACCTGCTATATGTTATCGATATTCCCGAGAAACAAATGTCCGAAATCAAATCGAACAATCCGGTTGATGTGGCCGCCGAGGTAAGCTTCGTTATCCTAAAAAGGGAATGGCAAAAGGTCTGGTTCAAAGAGAGGTTTTCATCCTGAAAAGAATTTACCAATTAAGCTGTCTATTGTTGAGCTAACATTAGTATTTGTTGTATTTTTGATTAAATTTTTGCGTTTGGTTTTAGATTAAGGCAGTCGATGGATAAATATTCCTTTTTAAATGCTGCGCACACTTCATTTTTCGCGGAGCTATATGACAAATATCTAACAAGTCCCGATAGCATTGAACCCAGTTGGAGGGCCTTTTTTCAAGGATTCGATTTTGGTTTGGAAAGTTCTTTGGATGAACTGGATTTAGCTTCCCATAATGGGACGCTGGCGTTATCCAACGGACAAGAAATTGAAATACCCCAATCCTTACAGAAAGAATTTCAGGTTATCAAACTAATCGACGGGTATCGTTCCCGTGGGCATCTGTTCACTCAGACCAATCCGGTTCGGGAAAGAAGAAAATATGAGCCAACGTTAGAACTGTCCAATTTTGGCCTCTCAGAGAGTGATTTGGATACGGTTTTTGACGCGGGAAAGGTAATCGGGATAGGTTCAAGTACACTTCGAAAAATTGTAGAACATCTAGAGCGTATCTACTGCGATGCCATTGGGGTGGAGTACATGTATATCCGGACCCCTGAGCGTATTCAGTGGATTCAAAATTGGCTCAATGTCAATGATAACCATCCCAATTTTTCACCAGACGAGAAGAAGAACATTTTAAGAAAACTCAATGAAGCTGTTTCTTTTGAGAGTTTTTTGCATACGAAATATGTTGGGCAAAAACGGTTTTCACTCGAAGGGGGGGAATCCTTAATTCCCGCTTTGGACGTTATTATGGAAAAAGCGGCAGATGCAGGGGCGAAGCAATTTGTTGTGGGGATGGCCCATAGGGGCCGCCTCAATGTGCTTACCAATATCTTCGGAAAATCCCCGAAAGATATTTTCAGCGAGTTTGATGGGAAGGATTATGAGGAAACCATTTTCGACGGAGATGTGAAATATCACTTGGGTTGGACTTCGATGCGGGAGACCGATTCTGGGAAAATCGTCAATATGAACATTGCGCCCAATCCATCCCACCTGGAAGCTGTTAACGCTGTAGTAATTGGTATTGCCCGGGCAAAACAAGATAGGGACCATCAAGAGAATGTTTCCGAAGTATTGCCCATTTTGGTTCATGGAGATGCGGCCTTTGCTGGCCAAGGGGTTGTTTATGAGGTCGTTCAAATGGCCCGACTGGATGGTTATCAGACCGGAGGTACCATTCACATTGTGGTCAACAATCAAATAGGTTTTACTACCAATTATTTGGATGCAAGATCCTCTACATACTGCACCGATGTTGGGAAAGTTACCCTTTCACCCGTACTTCATGTCAATGCTGACGATGCTGAGGCAGTGGTGCATGCGGCTACCTTTGCCTTGGAATACAGAATGAGGTTCAAAAGGGACGTCTTCTTGGACTTATTGGGATACCGAAAGTATGGACATAACGAAGGTGACGAGCCCAAGTTTACACAGCCGTTGCTTTATAAGTTGATTTCGAAGCACAAGAATCCTAGGGATATTTATGCTGAAAGACTGATGGCCGAGGGTATCATCGATAAGGAATACATCAAAAATCTGGAAGCCGAGTACAAGAAGAACCTTGAAGAGGATTTGTTGGATTCACGAAAGATTGAAAAAACACGAATCACCCCATTCATGCAAGATGAGTGGGAAGGATTCAGTCAGGTAGTTGAGGATGCCATGCTAGGACCCATTGACACCTCCTATGATTTGAAAAAGCTGGATGAGGTAGCTGGAAGCATAACAGCATTACCCGAAGGGAAAAAATTCCTGAGAAAATTGGAAAGGTTGGTGCAAGGGCGTCACAAAATGTACTTCGAAGACAACCAGTTGGATTGGGCTATGGGCGAGCTATTAGCGTACGGTTCATTGTTGGAAGAGGGCTTTGACGTTCGTATGACCGGACAAGATGTGGAACGTGGAACCTTTTCGCACCGACACGCCGTCATCAAGACTGAAATGCACGAAGAAGAAGTCATTCTACTGAATCATTTGGGAGATAACCAAAACGGTCAGTTTCATATTTATAATTCGCTGCTTTCAGAGTATGCCGTAATGGGCTTTGATTATGGTTACGCGATGGCCAGTCCAAAGACCTTGACCATTTGGGAAGCCCAATTTGGTGATTTCAGCAATGGAGCACAAATCATAATCGACCAGTATCTGTCCTCCGCAGAAGATAAATGGAAGCTTCAGAATGGATTGGTATTGTTGCTGCCACATGGTTATGAAGGGCAGGGTGCAGAGCACTCCTCGGGGAGAATGGAACGATACCTGCAGCTTTGCGCCAAGGACAATATGTTTGTAGCAGATGTGACAACTCCCGCCAACATGTTCCATTTGCTGCGAAGACAGATGAAGGCCAAGTTCAGAAAACCATTGATTATTTTCACTCCAAAGAGTTTGTTGAGGCACCCTAGAGTGTTGTCCACCAAGGAGGAGATGGCAAATGGAAGTTTTCAAATGGTCATTGATGACAATACCGCTAAGGTTTCCAAAATCAAAACCTTGGTTTTTTGTACAGGCAAATTCTACTATGATTTGCTGGACCAAAAAGAAAAACTGGAACGTGAAGACGTGGCCTTGGTCCGTGTGGAACAGTTGTTCCCGTTACCTGCAAAGGAAATTAGGGAAATCATAAAAAAATATAAGTCCGCAGATGATATTGTTTGGGCCCAAGAAGAACCTAGAAATATGGGAGCTTGGGGCCACTTGCTAATGCATCTTGAAGAAGCAAAAGGATTCAGGGTTGCCTCTCGAAGGTTTTATGGAGCACCAGCGGCCGGCAGTGCGGTACGTTCCCAAAGACGTCATGCCCAAGTCATAGAATACGTCTTTGACAAGAGTAAAGACAATATGTTAATTCGATAATACAAAGTTTAAACGAGTATAAGAATGGTTTTAGAAATGAAAGTTCCCTCTCCAGGGGAATCCATTACAGAGGTTGAAATCGCCGAGTGGCTGGTTGAGGATGGGGACTACGTTGAAAAAGATCAAGCAATTGCCGAAGTAGATTCTGATAAGGCAACTTTAGAACTACCCGCGGAGGAAAGCGGAGTGATTACCTTAAAAGCAGAGGTCGGAGATGCCGTAGCTGTGGGAGAAGTGGTTTGTTTGATTGATACCAGTGCGGCAAAACCAGAAGGGGGAGCTTCAGTAGAGGAGAAAAAGGAAGAACCCAAAGAAGAACCGCAAGCTGTCGAGGTTTCTAAAATCGAAGAACCAAAAAAAGAAACCTACGCGTCAGGAACTCCTTCGCCAGCAGCCAAAAAAATACTGGATGAAAAGGGTATTGAACCTACCTCTGTAAATGGTAGTGGGCGTGATGGCCGCATCACCAAAGAGGATGCGGTTCAAGCTGTGCCTTCAATGGGCACACCTACGGGTGGAACTAGAGGAGAATCACGTTCCAAGCTTTCTATGCTAAGGCGAAAGGTTGCGGAGCGTTTGGTTTCAGCAAAAAACGAAACGGCAATGCTTACTACCTTCAACGAGGTAGATATGTCACCTATTTTTGCACTTCGCAAACAATACAAAGAAGAGTTCAAGGAAAAACACGGAGTCGGTCTCGGATTTATGTCCTTTTTCACTAAAGCGGTAATTCGTGCATTGCAAATGTATCCGGCTGTCAATTCCATGATTGATGGCAAGGAAATGATTTCATATGACTTCTGCGATATCAGTATCGCGGTTTCAGGTCCAAAGGGGTTGATGGTCCCTGTGATTCGAAATGCAGAGAACTTGACGTTTAGAGGGGTCGAATCCGAAGTAAAGCGTTTGGCCATACGTGCAAGGGATGGTCAAATTACTGTGGATGAAATGACAGGGGGTACTTTTACCATTTCCAACGGAGGTGTTTTCGGTTCAATGCTATCGACTCCAATAATAAATCCTCCTCAAAGTGGAATTTTGGGTATGCACAATATAGTAGAGAGACCCATTGTAAGGGATGGTGAAATTGTTGTGGCTCCCATCATGTATGTGGCACTTTCCTACGATCACCGAATTATTGATGGGCGAGAATCTGTTGGGTTTTTGGTAGCGGTAAAGGAAGCTTTGGAAAGTCCAGAGGAATTGTTGATGGACGGAAACGTAAAAAAGGCCTTGGAATTATAGATTATATGTCACACTGAGCCTGTCGAAGTGTGGTTGTCCTCTTTATACTTTTAGGTACAAACACTGCTTGTCGTAGTCGATAATCGCTTTTCCTTTTTTTAAGATATCGGCTCCTATAATGCCGTCTACGGGAAGGGCATTGTGCGAGGTCAGCGCATGGTTTACATGAACTAAATCGAAAAGCACAATGTGCTGCTTGTTTTTTTTCCAATCACCTATCTGGATTTTGTTTTTGTTCGAAACCAAGGTTTCCATCTCAGTGGCTCCAGCTCCCGCTGCCTTAACTTCTGAAGTTTTTGAAATCATTTTGAAAAACTCCAGCTTATCCATGTCGACACAAGTGTTGGATGCTCCGGTATCCAAAATGAACCTTCCCGAGACTCCATTGATTTTGGCGGCAACTTCAAAATGATTGGTATCAGTCAATACCAACGGAATCCGTTCATACTTTTTTGACTGTAAAAATTTCTTTAATGACTTCATTTTCCAAGTCGGAAATTAGGTTCCAAAACATCTAAGATAAGTCTATTTTTGTTTCATGATAATAACCGACACCCATACCCATCTTTACAGCGAAGCTTTTGAAGAAGACCGTGAAGAAGTAATACAAAGAGCCTTGGATTTGGGAATAGAACGCTTTTTTATTCCTGCCATTGACTCCACCTACATCAAATCGATGTTTGAACTTGAGGCGAAGTATCCGAAAAATATTTTCCTAATGATGGGATTACATCCTACCCACGTCAAGGAGAATTTTAAAGACGAATTGGAACATGTGGAACGAATGCTTTCCGAACGAAAGTTTTACGCAGTCGGAGAAATAGGGATTGACCTGTATTGGGACAAGACATTTCTAAAACAACAGCAAGAAGCTTTTGTATATCAAATTCGCTTGGCCAAATCTTATGGACTACCGATAGTTATACATTGCAGGGAATCATTTGATGAGATTTTTGAAGTCCTGGAGCGAGAGAAAAGCGAAGACCTTTTTGGAATTTTTCACTGTTTCACCGGTACCTTGGAGCAAGCCCATAAAGCTCTGTCCTATAACATGAAATTGGGAATAGGGGGGGTGGCTACCTTTAAAAATGGGAAAATCGACCAGTTTCTGAACCAAATTCCGTTGGAGCATATCGTTTTGGAGACGGATTCGCCCTATTTGGCTCCGGTACCGTACCGCGGTAAGCGAAATGAAAGTGCCTACATTATGGAGGTATTGAAAAAATTAGAGGTAATTTACAACATGGATCAAACCCATATAGCAAAGGTGACCACGGCAAACTCAAAATCCGTTTTCGGTATCTAACATGGAAAACAAAAGCAACATCCTATTGATATATACCGGTGGAACCATTGGTATGGTCAAGGATTATGAAACCGGAGCACTCAGAGCATTCGATTTTGAAGAATTGATCAAGAACCTTCCTGAGCTGAATCAACTGGATTGCGAAATTCGAGGCATTTCGTTCAAGAATCCTATTGATTCTTCCAATATGAATCCGAAACATTGGGCTACCATTGCTACCATCATAGAGGAACATTATGAGGCCTTCGATGGTTTTGTGGTTTTGCACGGCAGCGACACAATGAGCTATTCAGCCTCCGCTTTAAGCTTTATGTTGAAAAACCTTTCAAAGCCGGTAATTTTTACCGGGTCGCAATTACCTATAGGGGATTTAAGGACCGATGCGAAAGAGAACCTGATTACCTCAATACAGATTGCTGCTCTGAAACAGAATGGAAAATCTGTGGTTCAGGAGGTCGGTCTCTATTTTGAGTACAAGCTTTATCGCGCCAACCGCACTACCAAGATAAACGCAGAACACTTTGAAGCTTTCGCATCTTTGAACCATCCTCCATTGATAGTATCTGGGGTGCACCTAAAAGTGAACTATCCCAGCTTGTCCCCAAACGTACGATCGGGAAAAACTTTGGAAGTGTTCAAGAAGATGGATACCAATGTGGCCATTCTAAAACTGTTTCCCGGCCTTAATGAGAATGTGCTTGAAGCCGTTTTGCAAATCAAGGGACTCAAAGCCTTGGTGTTAGAAACTTATGGAGCGGGGAACGCCCCGCTAGAGAATTGGTTTTTATCCGCGCTTGACCATGCGATTAAAACAGGCCTCTATATTATTAATGTTACGCAATGTTCTGGAGGAAGTGTTGTAATGGG
>NZ_JANQIH010000274.1 GCF_028282265.1 Allomuricauda sp. | reverse complement strand
CCGTGAAATTTCTACAAGCAAGGCTACAGCGGAAACCTTTCAAACCGAAAACGCAAGTCTTAGGGATGCCAACGCAACCCTATTACAGAACTTGACCAGCTTTTCGGAGCTTTCCAAGAAGAGTTCGGAAAACGTGAATAAGACCCTTGCGGCCCTTCAAAAAAGAGAGCAGCAACTAAGTGGAATCAACGAAATGATCGCCGCGAATGATTCCACCGCAATTGTTTTGTTGGCCCGGGTCAAACAAATCTTGGGGGAAGGGTCAAACGCCAATTTTTCAGAAGGGGATGTTGTCGTTTCAGGGAGTTTGAATACTCTTTTCGGGTCTGATACCTCAACGGAATTGACTGAGGAAGGTGAAGTTTGGGTAGCCAAAATTGCCGAGGTAATCAGGGCTACACCCAATCGCTCTTCTGAAATAGTTGGTCTAAATATCACTGGGGAATTTGGTGTAACCTACACACAAGCTAACACTATCGTAAAAAATTTGGCCGACACACACAAAATATCCATAGACCGCATAAACCTATCAGTGCAGGATGGCAACTTTAAGGAAGGGATAAGCGTAAAGTTAAGGCCAGATTACGAAGCTTTTTATTCAACGGTAAAGGAAAGCATCAAGGCCAGTAACTGAATCGACAATCTATTGTCGGATTTTCTTGGTTTCGATTTTTGTGTTCGAGCCTCCTTTTCCGGTTTGTGTGGGTGGAAGAAAACCAACGCTTCGGTAGCTTCTTTGATCAATGGTGAGATTGGTGTCTTCCAATACCGCCAACCATCGGATGGTATCTTCGTAGGTGTTAAATTGTGCAAAATCCAAAGAAGATACAGCGGTTAAATCCAAATCTTGGGTATTGGTGAAAAACGCATCCCCAAAGCTTTCTTTTACTTCTTCAGGAAACTCCAGAATCAAAGCAACCTGCTCTTCCGCTGTACCTCCAAAGGTGCGATAATCCCAAATAAAGCTTCTTTGATTGTTAATGTCTGAAAAATCGTCTTTGTACAACCGGGCCACATGATAATCAGCATCGGCAGAGGCAGTTACTAAAATTTGTCCATTTTCAATTCGGTAAGAAGTCTCCCATTCTGGCATTTCCACATCAAGATCATTCCCATAGAGAAATGCGAAAAAGCTTTTTCCATTGATAAAATAGTTGATTGTATTGTTATATAAATCCAATTCCTGCAAAATGGGAAGGTCGATGTAGTCTCTATATTGGTCATTAGGTTCTTGCACTTCCATGATTTCATGGTTGATATTTGCAAGCATGCTTTCCTGATTTTCAAATCCTACGCGCGTAAAAACAAAGCTGCCAGGCATATGTTCAGGAATATCAAGTCTCACATTTTCTTGCGCTGGAATCAAATCAACTTCATCAATTTCCAAGGTAGGAGTGCTCAGGCTTGGTTCAATTTTTTTATAAACATACCCCTCTTTTTTTCCATCATAAAGTGCGGGCGTACCTCCTATTACATCGGTTCTTAGAAAAATATTTTTTGGATTATCGAAGCTCACTCCAACGATGGTCAAAAAACTACCACCGCCAAAAGTGAACGTATCATATCCTGAGCCCGAAGCACTAAAAATACTGAAACCATTATCATCAACTATGCGGTTTACATTGATTTGCACGTAGTTATCCAAGCTGAACGATGGAAAATTAGTCAGCTCATATCGTGTTTGGGCCGGTGTGATATTATACGTGGTTGTTCGAACATTTTTGGTTTGCCCTCCACCTAGCAACTGATATTTAGATACGGTGTAATACAACGTTTCACCTGCGAAAACCTCATCGGTGTAAATCATATTGGAACCTTGTTCCAACTTCTTAGTGCTAAGTAGATTTCCTTCGAGGTCATTAAAAAAGACCCATATGAACTCAAAATTTGAAAATTCTTCCACACTGAGATTGAAATTCATAAGAAAGTGCTTAATCTCTATAGCGAAAGAAAGTTCAGCGGTATTACCGAATTCATCTTCTGCCAAAACTCTTACTGTACCATCTCCTACAGGAATGCTGTAAGGGTTTAAAACAAATTCAAAATTCTTTTGTGAGGATTCAAAGATTTCTTCCCCGTTCACTTCTATTTTGGTCAATACCGAGGATTCATCTTGGAGTGATACCGTGATGGTACTTTTGGATTCTAAAACGTCACCCAATCCTTCGACATTAATAATTGGATTGCTCTCGTCCACATTTACCACTTCGTCATCATAGGTCTGCATATCAGGTTCCACTTCGGGATCGCTAGAAGAATCGCAAGAAAACATCAGGAGGACTAGAAATACAATGAGCGGAGATAAAAGCTTGAGGTTCATTTTGGGTTAAATTTGGTTGAGTATTACTAAGAAAATTCTATTTCAAGCGAAATGCAAATAAAAACGGCTTAATGTACCCCTTGTACCGATAAGAATTACTCATTTGAGCAATTGCGCCCATACTTTTTGTTGTGTTGATGCGTTCTACTATCTATAAAATCAAAAAAACCAACTATCCATGAGTGGAGATGATATCTTTCAGTTGTTCGCTTACCTTTTGCCCGCTGTTGTTACCGGTGCAGTAGCCTTTTATTTTTTCAGACTTCATACAAGAAATGAAGATGGCAGAAGAAGGTTCTTGCTACATAAAGACTCTCAAAAAGACACCCTTCCGATTCGTCTGCAGGCCTATGAGCGAATGGTGTTGTTCTTGGAAAGAATTTCCATTAATAGTTTGGTAGTGCGAGTAGCTCCGAAAGGAAAAAACAAAAATGACTATGAGAATCTGCTCATTAAACAAATAGAGACTGAGTTTGAGCATAATCTTTCCCAACAAATCTATATGTCAGATGAGTGTTGGAATATCATTAAGGCGGCAAAGAACGCTACAATTCAAATTATACGATCAGCCGGAATGAGCGAAACGGATTCTCCAGATAAACTTAGAGAGGACATTTTGAACAAGACCATGGAAAAACAGTCTCCTTCGGCCACGGCACTTTCCTTTATTAAAAAGGAAGTGGGAGAACTTTGGTAAGTTTTATTCCTGATGCTCGGGGTCAATAGGACTCGTTTCTTCGTTTTTGTTTTTGGCATATAAGTAACCTCGTTTCCACCACATTGTCATTCGCTCTTTGTTAAATATTAGTGAGTTGGTGGTAAGAACAGTGGGTGTATAATAGAAATTAATGATAGCGTTCTTTTGATTGGCTACTAATTTCCCTATTCGAATATTTTGGTTTTCGTTACGATCCAACATGTATGCAAAAATGGTAGTAATTAACTCAAAAGGACTTCGCACTGGCATTCGATTGAGATAGTTCACCTCTGTACGGAGAACAACAACATCCAGTTCAGTCGCACCTCTTCGCAAGGCTTCTTCTATAGGGACTAAACTTCCCAAACCACCATCGGCATACTCGCAACCATTGCGTCTTACCAAGCTCATAAAGGGGGTATAGTTGGAGGAAATCCAAATCCAGTCGCAAAACTCCTCATAAGTACAATCATTAATGGATTTATATTCCACCTGATTGAGGGAAAGATTCGAAACCGTGACCACTATATCACTTGGACCGTTCTTTAGAATATTGAATTCTTCAACAGTAATGGATTCCCGAATTAGATACCTCAAGTTCTCACTCTCACCAAAAGTCTTTCTGCCCTTGAGAAAGTTTCGCAAAACATTCCAATGGTTGATACCAATTACTTCAACACCATGCTTCTTGCGTATAATGAAGGGACAATTACTGAAAATACTATCTTGATTTACCGATGAATAGATTTCCTTGATCTTATCCAATTTATTCAATGCCAAATGGGAAATAAGAAGACTTCCCGTGGATGTTCCCACAAACAAGTCGTATTTGTATTTCGCTTCTTGGATGAGAAATTGGGAAACACCTCCTGCAAACGCTCCCTTACTGCCCCCTCCCGAAATGACCAAAGCTCTCATTGGCTCAAAGTTTTATCCAGATATTGTTGTTCATCTGGTTGTAACGATTCATAAATACTAATGAGTCGTGCTTCATTTCCTTCCCCTTTCAAGAAATCGTGCAATAATTTTCTACTGGACTTTTTAAAGTACCAAACATGATGATTGCATGCTTTTACCAGGTTCTTGAGGGTCTCGTCCGAAAAGGCATTCAAATTTTTTAAATATTGAAAAGCCAGTAAACGAATTTCAAAATGAAATCTTGGGTCGGTATAATTACCAAGCTCTTTGAAAAACTTAGGTTTTAGGTTTTCTTCATAGCCGGGAGTCACCAAGGCCAAGGTAAGCCAAAGCAGATGTACATTTTTATTGGGTATCCCATCTATGTTCTTGGTGATATCGAGATATTTTTTTTGGTCCTGAGGGAAATCGGTCCATAAACGATATAAGACCGCTTCTTTGGTAATATAACTATCGTCCTCAAGAAGTTTTTCAAAGGGTCCCTTTAACTCTGTTGAAACCTTATCTATGGAAGTTGCCAAAGCCCTTCGTACACTAAGACTTTCTTTTTGCAGGATTTCTAGTAGAAACTCATTGGGAAACCGATTGGTATACTTTTTAAGCAAAGTCTCTTTCAATTTGTCAGAATCCAATCCTTTCCAACTTGTAATCAATTGGTCCTCGAAACCTTGAACCGTATCCGCAAGTGTTTCTTGAATCTCAAAATACCTCGCCATAGAATTGCTTTTACCCTTCAAATAGGCCTTGGTCTTTTTTATGGGAAATTCAGATTCTTGTAGCCAGGTTTCCTCAAAATCCACCAATTTCATTCCGGATGCTTTTCGCATTTCCCACATAAAATCCCCAACAGTCACATTTTCGAAGGCAAAATTTTCCAAATAATTTCGAATACCTTCCCTAAAGGCCTTGTCTCCTACCTGCTCTCGAAGCATGACCAGGGCCCAAGCTCCCTTTTCGTAAAAGGTAAGGCTCCCTGCGTTGGGATTCGTTAAAGCTTCCCCATTTCCATCACTTGAAAGATTGTTTAAAGAAGTGGCCGTTTCCCATAACCTCCAATAAAAATAATCCTGTCCAAATATTTCTTTTTCAGCCAAATAGGCATAATATGTGGCAAAACCTTCATGCAACCAGTGATGGTCACCGCTCTGTTCGGTAACCATATTGCCAAACCATTGGTGCGCTAGCTCATGGGCGTTCACATTAACGTAATTTTTATCATGGAATGCTACGGAATCCACCACAAAGCTGTTGGAGAAAATGGTGGCTCCGGTATTTTCCATTCCAGCGTACAGAAAATCATGAACCGGTATTTGTTTATAGTTCTGCCAGGGATATGGTATTCCAATTTCGTTTTCCAAATAATCGAAGATTCGTTTTGTATAGCGATAGGTAGGCTCAACTCTCAAGCTATCAAATGGTTCATAGTATAACTCTATAGGTATTCCAGAAGACGATTTTTTTTCTAGTTTGTCATAACGTCCAATCGCAAAAGCCAATAAATAACTGCTCATTGGTCGTACCATATCGAAGTGCCAGGTACTCAACCCTTTTTCGGTTTTGACCTCCTCCAATTTTCCGTTTGCAATAACCCTGTATCCTTCTTTAAACGTGATGTTCAGGTCAAATTCTACCTTTTCGTTCATATCATCGAAACTTGGAATCCAATGGCTTGAATATTTTCCTTGACCTTGGGTCCAGATTTGGGGTGACTGGTTGTTTGGAAAATCCCATCCCAGAAAGTATACAGTTTGTTGCGGGAAACAGCTATAGGAAACCGATAAGGTGTGTTGCTCTCCCTTTTTAAATCGTTTTTTAATGGCCAGATGGGTGTTTGAGGTTCTTGGAGTGAATGGCTTCCCATTTAACAAGGTTTCAGAAAAATCCATGTTCTTGGCATCCAAAAAGACAGAATCGACATCTTTGAGCACCTCAAATTGATACACAGCTTTTCCTTCAATCCCTTTTGATTCCGCCTTCACCAAAACCGAAACATCGGCGTGCTTAAAGTCGACTCTTTCCTGAATTTGGGAAGACAAAACCTGACTTATGAAAAGAAGAACTAAGATTGGGGATGGTCTCATAAGATTGTTCTATCAAAAGTCTATCCAAAATACATATTTTAGTTTGATGAATGCTAATTTTCTGACAACTCCCATTACCTATTTGAAAAATGTAGGTCCCCAAAGGGCAGATACACTGCGATCAGAATTAGGCATCAACACCTATCAGGATTTGTTGCAGCTTTTTCCCAATCGATATCTGGATAAGACCCAGTACTATAAAATCAATCAGTTACAAGCAAGTGGGGCGGATATTCAGATTGTTGGAAAGATTATCCACATTAAGACTGTAGAGCAAAAAAGGGGCAAACGGTTAGTAGCCACCTTTGTTGATGAAACCGGACAAATGGAGCTGGTTTGGTTTCGAGCACAGAAATGGATTCGGGAAAACCTAAAGCTCAACGAACCCTATGTGGTCTTCGGAAGAATATCCCGTTATGGTGGTACTTTTTCAATGGCCCATCCCGAAATGGAACTGCTTTCTTCCCATCAAAAAAGCCTAAAAATAGCCATGCAGCCCATTTATCCCTCAACAGAAAAATTAAGCACAAGGGGAATTACCAATCGTGTGGTCAGCAACATGGTGCAACAACTGCTTTTGGAAAGCAAAGGCCAGTTTCAAGAATCACTTTCCTCAGAAATATTGGAGGGGTTACGACTGATTTCCAAGAGCGAGGCACTTTTGAATATTCACTTTCCCAAGAGCCAGGAGTTATTGGCCAAAGCCCAATTCCGTTTGAAATTTGAAGAGCTTTTCTTCGTTCAACTCCAATTGATTTCCAAAAAACTTATCCGAAAACAAAAGATAAAGGGTATGCCTTTCAATGAGGTAGGTGACTACTTCAACATATTTTTTAAAGAACACCTGCCTTTTGAATTGACCAATGCCCAAAAAAAGGTTATCAAAGAAATTCGGAAGGATTTGGGCAGTAACGCCCAAATGAACCGACTGCTACAGGGCGATGTAGGTTCAGGAAAAACCATTGTGGCCTTGTTGTGTATGCTCTTGGCTTTGGACAACGGGTTTCAAGCTTGTTTAATGGCGCCAACTGAAATCTTGGCAACACAACATTACAATGGTTTAAAGGAACTATTAGGCGAGATGCAAGTGGAAATAGCCTTATTGACCGGTTCTACCAAAAAATCGATTCGAAGGGAAATTCATGAAAGTCTTCAAAATGGAGATTTAAAGATTTTAGTCGGTACCCATGCCCTTTTGGAAGATGTGGTACAGTTCAAAAATCTTGGATTGGCCATTATCGATGAGCAGCATCGTTTTGGGGTGGCCCAGCGATCAAAGCTATGGCACAAAAATGAGATTCCGCCCCATGTTTTGGTGATGACCGCTACACCTATTCCCAGAACTTTGGCCATGAGTTTGTATGGCGATTTGGATATCTCAGTGATTGATGAACTGCCGCCAGGTCGAAAACCGGTAAAGACCGTTCATCGCTTTGATTCCAATCGACTGAAAGTGTTTCACTTCATTAAGGATGAAATCAAAAAGGGAAGGCAGGTTTATGTAGTATATCCCCTAATCAAAGAATCCGAAGCTTTGGATTATAAGGATTTGATGGATGGATATGAAAGCATTGCCCGTGATTTCCCCCTCCCCGACTATCAAATATCTATCGTTCACGGTAAAATGAAACCCGCTGACAAGGATTATGAAATGGAACGTTTTCTCAAGGGAGAAACCCAAATTATGGTGGCCACTACCGTTATTGAGGTTGGCGTAAACGTGCCCAACGCTTCAGTTATGATTATTGAAAGTGCAGAACGTTTCGGATTGTCGCAGTTGCACCAATTACGAGGCCGTGTGGGTCGCGGGGCTGAGCAGAGCTATTGTATTTTAATGACGAGCCATAAACTTTCGGAAGACACCAAAACACGACTGGAAACCATGGTGCGAACCAATGATGGTTTTGAAATTGCGGAAGTGGACTTAAAACTACGAGGTCCTGGTGATTTGATGGGCACCCAACAAAGCGGTATGTTGAACCTGAGAATTGCAGATATCGTAAAGGACAACCAAATCTTGAAAACGGCTAGGCACCACGCCCTGCAACTCTTAAAAGAAGACCCTTCGCTCCAAAAAGAAAATAACCAACCTATTCGGCTGGCTTATCAACGTATGATGCAGAACAAGACGATTTGGAATTATATTAGTTAATTTTTGATGACTACATATTCCGGGGCATTTTCCATACTAACTCTAGCAATGATATTGCCGTCGAAGTCAATTAACATGACACCCCCTTTTGGATTTTCAACGACAAAACCGTTTTCAAACAAGCCATATGCAATTACCACGAGCTTATTTGCGAGATCAACATCATAACCCCGAAAACCTGCAAAATCTGGTTCAATTTGGGTAAGTTTTTCTTGAAAAGCTCCTAATGCCAAAAACCTATCCTGGCCATATGTAAAGTCTTTTTGATCCAGATTATAAACTCCAGGGCCCAAGGTAATAGAGGGAAAGCCATAATCGATTATTGTTAAAACCTCCGAACCCAAAAATTTGGTCTTAAACACTTCGTTGCCAAAACCTTGGTTGGCAGACCAGCTTTCTTCCAAAGTGCCTTCTTCGATTTTCTCAAAATTCACTGTATCGAATACCACATAACTGTGTTTGTTTTCATCATCAACAAACAAAACATAAAGCTTGTCGCCTAATATGGTTGCTTTGCCTATCGGAGGTGTCACTGTATAAACAATTTCATCTATTCTAATATCAATAAGAATTATTTCTTCTTGGTCAGAAACCTCATTAAAGCCACTAACTACAATAAAATCATCAAAAAACTCTGCGTCCCTGTAATCCCCCTTTTCCAGCTCAACAAATTTAATCTCTCCGCCATTAACACTATAATAGATAGCACTCCCCCATTCTGTTTCGTTCTCTGCAAAAAACGTCCTATTCCTCCAAACTTGCCCAAAGCTCCGAAAGTATGGCTTATGTTTCCATTCAGTTCGGGGTTTTTTCCTACAAAATTTTCTGCGGTAATTGCCCCTGTTCCAAGATTCTTTTGCCAAAAGGCAAAGTCGTTGTTATAGGTCAGGGAGAAATGGTTTCCGTCAATTTCCCCTAGCTTAAAGTTCGATTCACCAACCCCCAATTCATCATTTAGATTGATAGGAGAGGTTAGATTTCCTTGCTTATCAATATCTACTTGATAATACTCACGATCTCGCTGATAAAAAACTGCTAGATTATATCCTATTTCGTTATCAACGCTTTCGGTGGGTACATCGGTAGGATTGTCAGTACTTATATCGTCTGTAGCATCATTATTAATATTAGAATCTTCTGAAGAACTGCAGGCAAATAAGAAAATGGAAAAAGTTAGTATAAGCAGATTGTTTTTCATTGGGTCTAGGTTTACTCTAAAATACTACAGCAAGACAAAAAATCAAAATTCTAGCGATGAATGCATCATACCGTAAACGAAATGAGGTTTTAACAAAAAACCCGGCTTTCGCCGGGCCTAACTCAAAACTATATGAAAATTGATTTAGTTGATCCCTTCTCCTTTTTCAGCTTTGACCAAGTTGGCCGCTACCCTATCCTTGTTGGCTTGAGCTGGTGCATTTTCCATCGCTATTTTTAAATGCTTTACTGTAGATTTATGGTCTCCTAAAGCCGAGTATCCTCTAGCCAATCCATAATGTACCGGCCAGGTGCCCTTATGACTCTTGGCATTCCATTTAAATATTTCCAAGGCCTTATCTGTTTGACCTTGACCTATCAATTGTCTTCCATAGCCATGAACCTGAAAAACAGTGCCCAATGGTAAAGCTTCCTGCATTAGGGCATCCGCTTCAGCAGTCCTGCCTTGTTTTGCCAAAATTTGGGATTTTATGCTAAGATTGTTGAATGTTTTTTGACTGAAAAACTGTCCTGCAATAGCTGCATCAACCCAATTCAAGGCCTCGTCCAAATCGCCATCGTTGTTAAGGGCGAAATTGGCCGCCTGCTCCCAACTTTGGCGAGCAAAACCTGGGGTGGTCTTCAGCTTTTGACGAATATCCACCAGAACGTTGTTGGTCACGTCCGTTTCAATCTTGAACGGAATTTGTTTCTTTTCCCAGTTTAGGGAAACCACCGCTGAGGTAGCATCCACTTCATTAAAAGCGAAGGTTAATTGCTCAACGTGGCTAATCTCTTTGGTATCCACATCCACACGAAGGGCGTCCTCGGTTGGGTCATAAAAATAGCTTCCCCAGGCGTCATGGTTTTTTGAAAAAATCACCGTTGCCGTATTGTTCTCGTTGACCACCATATGCAATCCATACTTTCCAGCAGGTAATGTTTTTCCACCAATAGTAAGGTCATGTGATGTCTTAAAAATTGTGTTCTCATTGGCACCTGCTCTCCAAGGAGATTCTTCCGCAGTTCCAAAACCAAAATTGTTCATGCCGTAAGGAACCAAGGCTCCCCAAATTTCTCGGTCATTCACACTAGGACGGGAATAAACAACGGCAACATCTGTATTGCCAATGCGTTGCATGACTTTGGCCATTTGGCTGCCACGTGGTAAGAAGTTCAATTGAGCAACAGAAGAATGTGTAATGAAGAAAACTGCAATGAGGAGGGTGGCCATTAAGGCCGAGTAGTACTTTTTCATTTGTTTGTTTTTGATTTTGTTAATGAATAAACTCAAAGGTTGTGCCTCTAAAGTAGACAGGACTGCTTTTGCTGGAAGTTATCGCTTTGTTAAAATGAAGAGTATCTTGTTAAAATTCAAAAGATTACACCATTTAGGCGGGTTTTTGTTGTTTTGTTGTTAATTAAATTAACATTTCGTAGAGTAAGCTTTTATCGGCTTTTACTTTGGGGGATTATTCTTGCAAAATTTGCTTGATTTTTTGGTTTAGTAGTTCTTTTGTTTTGAAGCTTTTTATTTCATTTTTTTCCGAAAGCAGAATTTGGACGTCGTAATTTTTGGAACTTCTTTTTGATGAATTTTGGACTTCCTTCTATTTTTATCAGCTTAAAATTGATGCACTTGCGCTATGAGCAAAACACTATTTGATAAGGTATGGGATTCTCACGTGGTCAAGCATATTGAAAACGGTCCAGATGTCTTGTTCATCGACCGGCATTTGGTACACGAAGTAACCAGTCCTGTAGCATTTTTAGGACTTAAAAACCGCGGTATCAAAGTACTCTATCCAGAACGCACTTTTGCAACAGCGGATCATAATACGCCAACCCGAAACCAGCATTTGCCTGTTAAAGACAAATTATCTGCCAACCAACTCAAAGCCTTGGAAGAGAACTCTAAAGCACATAACATTCCCTATTGGGGACTTGGGCATGAGAAAAATGGTATAGTACACGTCATAGGGCCTGAGAACGGAATCACCCTTCCCGGGGCAACCATAGTTTGCGGGGATTCGCACACGTCTACCCATGGCGCTTTTGGGGCCATCGCTTTCGGAATAGGTACCAGTGAAGTTGAAATGGTGCTTTCCACCCAGTGTATCATGCAGCCCAAACCAAAAAGCATGCGAATTAATATTAATGGGGAACTGAATCGCGCAGTTACCCCCAAAGACGTCGCATTGTATATCATTTCGAAATTATCTACATCAGGAGCAACAGGCTATTTTGTGGAATATGCTGGGGACGTATTTCGCAACATGACCATGGAGGGTCGTATGACTGTGTGCAACCTGAGCATTGAAATGGGAGCTAGAGGCGGAATGATTGCGCCTGACGAAACCACTTTTGATTACATAAAAGGCCGCGAATACACTCCAAAAGGCGCTGAATGGGATAAGACCATGGAATTTTGGGATACACTTCATTCAGAGGATGATGCGGTTTTTGATAGAGAGATTTCCTTTGATGCCTCAGACATTGAACCGATGATTACCTATGGAACAAATCCGGGCATGGGAATTGGCATTCAAAGTGGAATCCCAATGGCCGAAGCCGTTGAAGCGGGTACAGCGACGTACAAAAAATCATTGGCTTACATGGATTTCAACGAAGGAGACGCCATGATAGGCAAACCCATTGACTTCGTCTTTTTGGGAAGTTGCACCAACGGTCGAATAGAAGATTTTAGAGCTTTTGCATCAATTATTAGGGGAAGAAAAAAAGCGGATAATGTGACTGCTTGGTTGGTTCCTGGTTCACACAAAGTGGAAGAGGCTATTAAGGAAGAAGGCATTCTTGATGTTTTACATGAAGCTGGTTTTGAACTGCGAGAGCCTGGATGCAGTGCCTGTTTGGCAATGAATGATGATAAAATTCCTGCGGGAAAATATGCGGTCAGCACATCCAATCGAAACTTTGA
>NZ_JANQIH010000192.1 GCF_028282265.1 Allomuricauda sp. | reverse complement strand
TATGTCGTTAATGAAGTTCAGCAAATAGTCTCCCGAAAATTTCAACGACTTCAAATGTTCCTTTTGGTGGTCAGACGGATTCTCCTCCAACAATAAATGGGTAAGGCCGGTTACCGCGTAAAGCGGTGTTCGCAACTCGTGGGTCACAGTTGACAAGAAATTGGTCTTTGCCTCCATTGCTGAAACCGCTGCATCGCGAGCCAGCTCCAGTTCTTTATTTTTGGTGTACAATAGATCGTTGGTTTTCAGCTTTATCTGATTGTTTCTAAATAGGGAAACCGCCAAAAGGGAAATAATTGTCAAAAAGGCAGAGGTCAAAATTGCCGTAATCTCAGAACGGTTCTTTGATTCACTAAGTTCTTCATTTTTGGCAGTGAGTTTGTTGATTTCGCTCATTTGATGCTCAAACCGTATGCGATCGGCTGTCTGCGCTTCCAATTTGACCTTTTCAATGTTGAAAATGGAATCTTTTATGGTCTCAAGTTTCTTTTTGTAGAAAAGAGATTCATTGAACTCACCTGTTCTTTCAAAAATATCGGAAAGAAGTTGATTGGCCACCATGTTTTCTTTGGAGTAACCATGTTTCTCGCTGAGCTCCAAAGCTGCTTTACCATGAATTATGGCATCCACCAAATCTTTCTTTCCCAAACTTATATCCGCTAGTTGAAGATTGGCCTTGGTAGCTAAGAAAGCTCTTTCCTTATCATCAGAATTAACGATAAGCGCATTTAGATTTGTAGCCGCATCCTCATACTTTTCAATATTGGTGTAAATATATCCCTCAAGCAAAAGAATGTTGTTGCCCAGATTTCTGTTGTTGCTCAGTTTACGGGATTCTTCCAATAATTTTAGGGATTGAAAATAATTTCCTTCATCAAATCGCAACGCCGCCTCAAGGTATTTATGAAAGGCCTCGCCATAAGGATATGATAAATCTTTCAACAAAATACTGGCACGGTCCCAGTAAAAAAGAGAAGTTTCTTTGTCGTTTTCTTCGAGAAAAAGTCTGGCATATTGATGGTAGGTATCCAACAAAAGCTTGGCATCTTCATTGCTCTCGGCTATTTCTGCAGCCTCATTCAGGGATTCCAGTGCTTTTTCTATCTGATTTTGATGCCTGTACTGAAGAAAATCATCAAAAATGGATTGAACTTTGGTTGTTGAGCCTAGGTCGTTTTGGGCAAACGAAATGTGGGTGCACAACATTATGCACAGCAGAATAATCATTTTGCCGCCAGCGCGTCTAAGTAAAGAACTCAATATCAAACGTATTCTTTCTTTATAAGCAAAGCTATTAAATCAATCAATCTGGAGCAATATCCAGTCTCATTATCGTACCAGCCGATTATTTTGACCATTTTTCCGATAACGGAGGTCATCAATGAATCAAACGTACAAGAATGATAACTATTGTTTATATCGATAGAAACAATAGGGTCCTCGGTATAACTTAAAATTCCTTTTAGGTCAGTACTGGCGCGTTCTTCGAATGCTTTATTTACTTCTAAAATTGAGGTTTGCCTTTTAACATTAAAAGTAATGTCTGTCAATGAACCATTAGGTACGGGTACCCGTATACCACAACCGCCAATTACCTCTGAAAGTTCGGGAAAAATCTTGGTTAACGCTTTAGCGGCACCAGTGGTAGTAGGAATAATGGATTGGGAGGCGGCCCGCGATCTTCTGAGATCTCTATGGGGCCTGTCGTGCAAACTTTGGTCTGAGGTGTACGAGTGTACCGTGGTAATGTAAGCCTGCTCAATGCCGCACAGTTCATTGATCACTTTCATCATGGGCGCGGCGTTATTGGTAGTACATGAAGCGTTGGAAATGATATGGTCCTTTTCGGTAATCGTATCTTCGTTTACTCCCAGAACCACCATTTTGATAGTATCATCCTGTGGGGGAACTGACAAAATTACTTTCCTAGCTCCATTGTCAATATGGCTTTGTAAATCTGTTGCGGATTTGAATTTTCCGCATGCCTCGACCACAATATCAACTCCATATTCTTTCCAAGGAATTTGTGCTGGAGTATTGTGATTGAGAACGCGTACCCGGTTTCCAGCCACTTCCAGTTCATTATCATAGGTCTTGATATCTCCGGAAAAAGGCCCATGGATACTGTCGTATTTTAGAAGATGGCCTAGGGTCTTGGCATCGGTAATATCATTGATGGCTACTACCTGAATGTACTCATGATCATTAAGTAATCGAAATAAGGTTCGGCCAATACGACCAAAACCATTGATACCCACTCTAACGTGTTTCATTTGGCAATAGGGTCAGGTTGAAAAAGGAATTAGTGGATATGTTTGTGGGCTTTGTAGGAAGAACGCACCAAGGCACCACTTTCTACATGTCTGAAGCCCATATTTAATCCGATTTCCTCATATTTCTTAAACTGTTCCGGCAATATGAATTCCTTTACGGGTAAATGTTTTTTTGAAGGTTGTAAGTATTGACCAATGGTAACTACATCAACGTCAACCCTGCGCAAATCTTCCATGGTGGCGATTACTTCCTCCTCCAATTCACCAAGGCCCAACATGATGCCCGATTTGGTCCTATTGGCACCATTTTTCTTCAAATAGTCCAAAACTGCCAAGCTACGGTCGTACTTTGCTTGAATCCGCACTTCCCGGGTAAGTCTTCGAACGGTTTCCATATTATGGGAAATCACTTCGGGAGCTACATCCAAAATTCGGTCTAAATGGGATTCAATGCCCTGAAAATCTGGTATTAGTGTTTCCAAGGTGGTTTCTGGATTCATTCTTCGGATAGCTTTCACAGTCTCCGCCCAAATGATAGAACCCATATCTTTTAAATCGTCCCGGTCCACTGAGGTCACAACGGCATGCTTAATGTTCATTATTTTTATGGAACGCGCTACTTTTTCAGGCTCGGCCCAGTCCACACTTTCAGGACGGCCCGTTTTAACTCCACAAAAACCACAAGAGCGGGTACAGATGTTGCCCAAAATCATAAACGTGGCAGTGCCTTCACCCCAGCATTCTCCCATATTGGGACAACTGCCCGATGTACATATGGTATGAAGGTCGTATTTGTCAACAAGATCCCGGAGCTGTGTATATTTTTTTCCGGTGGGAAGTTTAACACGTAACCATTTAGGTTTGCCTTTAGGGGGTGCAACGCTTTCAACCGTTGTTGTGCTCATAT
>NZ_JANQIH010000183.1 GCF_028282265.1 Allomuricauda sp. | reverse complement strand
ACCGTTGTGGCCAATTTGAAAAACGTCAAAGACAGACTTGAAGCATTTTCCTTCTGACATAAAATTTAAATACGACTGGAGAAAATACCAACAGCGAGTAATTGACGAGTTAGAAGGACATCTTGACGACAACCATCTGCACATCATAGCGCCTCCCGGCTCTGGCAAGACAGTATTGGGATTGGAAGTTGCCCTCAGACTGGACAAACCAACTCTCGTATTTGCTCCGACTGTAGCCATTAGAAATCAATGGATTCAGCGATTCTGCGAACTGTTTTTACAAGTCAAAGAAAAACCAGACTGGATTTCACCGGACATTAAAGATCCTCGGTTTTTAACCATTGTAACTTATCAGTCACTTCATGCAGCGTGTTCGGGGATCTCCCTGGACGAAGAACAGGAAGATCTGGAAGAAGAAAATAGCGATGAAAATAATAGCTCCAACAACAGGAATTCAAAAACCAGAGAGATCATTGAACTTTTGCAAGCACAAGATTTTGGGACTATTGTTGTGGATGAAGCCCACCACTTAAAAAACGCCTGGTGGAAATCCCTGACCGACGTTAAAAATGCGTTGAACCCAACAATAGTTGGACTTACCGCTACTCCACCCTATGATGTTTCACATGCAGAGTGGCAACGCTACATTGAATTAAACGGACCCGTTGATGCCGAGATATCGGTTCCTGAGTTGGTGGTAGAAGGCGATTTGTGTCCGCACCAGGACTATATCTTTTTTTCACGACCAACAAAGGAAGAGGGAAAGAAAATTGATGAGTACCGAGACCGCGTTGAGACGCTATATAATCAGATCAGAATAGATGCCACCTTTATTGAAGCACTTGAGAACCATCCAATTTATCAAAAACCAATCGAACAGCTCGACTGGATCTATGCCAACCTGGAATACTATTCGGCCACATTGATATTCCTCCATGATATTGGCAAAGAAATCACAAAAGAACATCTGGAAATTATCGGAGACAAGAAGTTTTCCATTCCCGAATTGAATTATGAGTGGATTGAAATTCTACTCACCTTTTACCTGTACAAAGACCCTGTCAATTTTGTCCAGTACGAAGAACATCAGATAAAACTGAGCAACAAGTTAAAGCGAAACGGAGCCATGGAAAGACGCTCTGTAAACTTTAGGCATAATCGCAGAATTAATCGCTTCCTGAGTTCAAGCATTAGCAAATTAAAGAGCATCGACCGGATTGTTGATTTTGAGCACGACCACTTAAAGCAGGATTTAAGAATGGTTATTCTCACCGACTATATCCGCAGGGAATTCTTTGTGAACCAGTCCTCCAACCAACTTGAATTGAACAAGATCGGGGTTTTGCCCATATTCGAGCAGTTGCGAAGAACTAATGAACGTAGCATTAAGATTGGTGTTCTGACCGGTTCGCTGATCATCATACCCGTTTCATCTTTCGAGTCCTTCAAGGCAATAGCTGCTAAATACAAAATTAAGCGCTTATCCACTTCACCCCTTCCATTTGATAAGCAGTTCTTAGTTGTCAATTCAACTGAACAACTAAAAAATGACATCGTCCATATCATCACACAGGTATTTCAAAAAGGAGATATCGAGGTGCTGATAGGAACCAAATCATTGTTGGGAGAAGGCTGGGACGCACCGGCAATAAATTCCCTTATCCTTGCAAGTTTTGTTGGCTCATATGTGCTATCCAATCAAATGAGAGGACGTGCTATCAGAACGGAGAGACAAAATATAGACAAGGCCAGTAACATATGGCATTTGGTTTGTATTGATCAGACAACTCGCGACGGGGGCGATGACATTCAATTGCTCAAACGAAGATTCAGGGCTTTTGTCGGGGTGTCATTACGCGAGAATGTGAGCATTGAAAACGGAATGGATCGCCTAGACTTGCCTGATGATCTGGGTTGGGAACAGGGGGTCACTCATCTTAATAAACGTATGCTCACCCATGCCGGTGAGCGGGACCTGCTAAAAGAAAAGTGGAAAAAAGCATTGGAAAGCGGCACCATCTTGATTGAGGAGATTAAAGTTCCCTTTCCAGAAGATAAAGAATACAAAGGCATCAAGTCCCTCTATTACAATCGAACCATCAAATACCTGTTGTGGACGCTTTTTTCCGGCTTAATTGCATTCGGATTTGAAATACTGGAGAGCATTGGCCGGATTGCCAGGTATATTAATACCTTCGAGGACTTCTTGTATTGGTTTATGATTACTGGTGGAATTGGCGTCCTGACTTTTGGCCGGCTTGCATTCAAGACTTTTAGAACCTATGTGAAATACCGTGATATCTCCAAAGACATTCATCAGATTGGTGAAGCACTGTTGGAATCATTGATCAAAGTAGGAGCTATACATACTGACTATTCAAAACTTACGGTAGTGGCAGATGTTGACAATTTCGGGTCTATCTATTGCCATTTAGAGGGCGGTACCACCTATGAGAAATCAACCTTTATAAAATCCCTGCAAGAAATTATCGGCACGGTGGACAACCCGAGATATGTGATCATTCGCAAAAGCTTCTTTTTAGATGTCTTTTCGCAAAAAGACTACCACGCAGTGCCCGACCTGTTAGGCAGAAAAAAAGCCTTTGCAGAATATTTCGAGAGACAATGGATACGATTTGTAGGAGCATGTGAATTAGTTTACACAAGGACAGTAGAAGGACGTAAATTGCTTCTTAAATCAAGAATACATTCCCTTGCCTCAGAATTTGAGGACAAGACGGAAAGAATAAATAAATGGAGATAAAAAATAAAAAAACCGGCCACAAAAAAACCTATAAGCAATAGTGTCCTGCGGGACGCTACTACTCATACACGAGACCGTTGTGGCTAATTTGAATCAATTGAATGAAATTATTTAGAAGAATACGACATAAGCTGATTTTAGATAATAAAAAAACTCAATACCTAAAGTATGCTTTAGGAGAAATTGTATTGGTCGTAATCGGAATCTTGATTGCCTTACAAATCAACAATTGGAATGAATCGAGAAAAGGCGATATGGCCTTGAAAGAGTATTTAGTAAAAATCAAATCCAATACCTTGGAAGATATTATTGAACTAGACTCATTAACAACCGGAAGAAGACAAATAGCTGAGCTATGTAAACAGGCACGTACTAGTATTTTGGATAAGACGGAAGATGAAAACACTGTGCTTTTTATGTCCAGTGGTTGGGCATTTATTGACCTCTATTTTAATCCTAGCATTGATGGGTATGAAGCCTTAAAAAATTCAAATTACTATGGGAAAATTAACAATACGACTTTGGATTCGCTTTTAACAAGATACCATACTATTATTGGCGAAATTGCATTAAATGAAAAGAGTTACAATGAATATGCGGAAAGTCAAGAGGCATATCTTTCCACTCAATTTGACAGGTCTTTGATTTTGGCGTATGCCTTTGTACCAACCGATTCACTTAACATTAGAGCCACTTCACAAATTGAGTATTTTACCGATTTTAAGAATTATACTTCATTTCCTGCCTATCGAAACGTAATTAGTTTAGCTGCTTGGCAGTTTGATACCATGATTCATCGATACAATGAATTAAAGGATGTAGGCTTAAGCATAATTAAAGAAATAGACACGATTATCGAAGATTAAAAAATGATAAAGAACAAAAAAGCCAAATGGATTGTAAGAGCATTATTGCTTGTTGGAACCGCAGTTTCATTATTTTTTGTTCCTTGGGTCTTGGTAAAAGCTTGGATTTTACCGCTACCAGATACCATTCAAGAACAAGTAGATGAAGCAATAGGTTATGGTTTTGACGGTATGATTGCTTACGTAGACCAAGCAGGAAAACCACCCACCTTTTACACAGGCGGTTGGAAAGATAGAGAGAAGAAAATACCAGCCGACCCAAAATCACTCTTTAAAATTGCTAGTATTAGCAAATTGTATACAGCTGTAGCAGCAACGAAATTGGTCAAAGAAAAGCGTTTGTCTTTTGATAAGTCATTAACCGATTATCTCCCAGATCTAAAAGGAAGAATAGAAAATGCCGATGAAATCACATTGAAAATGATGATTCAACACCGTTCTGGTATTCCAAATTTCACAGATAATCCAGCGTTTTGGGAAAATGAAGAAGAAAATGGCAAAAATGCCTTAGATTTTGCTTTAGACTTACCTGCTAGCTTTAAACCAGACAAAGGATATGAATATTCAAACACGAATTATTTGTTGCTTCGAAGGATTTTGGATAAGGTTTTAGGATACAATCACAATGATTATATCAAAGAAAAAATATTAATTCCCCTAGAATTGAAAAACACCCACTTTTCGATAACTGAAGTGGATTTGGAAGATGTGATGAGCGGATATTATGTAGGAATTGAAGAAGATTTTAAAGCCCGGGAATTTGGAATGTTAGCAACCGCAGAGGATGTAGGGATATTTCTAAGAGCCTTGAATGATGGTTCTGTATTTGAAAAAGGAGAACAGGAATTATATCCTTACGAATATAATCACGGTGGTTTAGTCATTGGTTATCAAAGTCTCGCAGAATACCATAAAGATATAGATGCGGTAGTAGTTCAGTTTATAAACACAACAGATTTTGAAGGCTATGAATGGAACTTGTCAGAAATTATAATTAACCGAATTGTGAAAATAATTAGAGAGAAAAACTAGCCACAACACGGTGTATACCACTAAAACAATCTGAAAAAAAGGGTTTGAAAAAATACTTTGACAATTTCATTGCTTATTTCTGGATTGGATTAGTCGGATTGTTTATTTATATGTGGACTTCTGATCTGGAGTTTGCAGACAAAACAATTTATGGCATAGCCTTATTTGTTCTTAGCGCAATACCGATTTACTATGCTTTTTTCCAACGGAAAAATAAGAACGACGCGGAAAAAGTTTTCTCGGTAGTCTTTTCATTTGCACTAATTGTTCTCTTCCTTTTCTCGAATATCACTTCATGGGGTGGAGCATACAAAACTCAGTTCATCACACACAGGTCTAAGTCCAATCCGAATTATAGAATTGAATTTCAAATGATGGACGTAGGAGCCCTAGGTTATCGAAAAAGGACTGTAGAAGTCAAGGATTTGACTTTCCTGTTCAAGTGGGTAACTCGGGTAGACGAGGAAATGATTGACCTAAACAAATGGGCAGAGGTCGATGAATATGTCAATGAATTGAACTTAAAGGGCGGATAAAAATAACAGCATACGATAAGGGTTATAATTTAACCGCCTTACTGGCGGACAAGTAGCTGCAAAACGTTAACTTGAAACCTAGAAACCATCAATGGCTGGATTTGCCACGGCTGGAAATGCTCCGCATTTCTGTACCACCTCAAATCATAGCCGGAACTACCTTTAGCAGGCCGTTGGGCAATATTTGAACTAAAATTTCATCGGTCTGTAACAATTTATCGAAACCCTTGTTTTTACAACAAACAGAGAAGCTATGTTTCGTAATTATTACAATTTGGTCATCTTTTTACTGCTTATCCTTTGTTCTTGTAACAACCAGACGTCAAAATCACAAACCGAACGCGAAAAACTTTTAGTACTAGCTAAGGTATATGGTTATGTAAAATATTTTCATCCAAGTGATGAAGCATCAAATATAGATTGGGATTCATTTGGAATTCTTGCAAGCCAACGTGTGTTAGAATCGGAGGACTTAAAAAGTACTTTAAACGAATTATTTCGACCTATTGCCCCGCAAATGAAAATTAATCGGTTCAAACAAGACTCTCAAGTTTCAAAAGTAGTAGATATAGTAGCGATAGACTCACTTCAGCATGTTTTTTGGCAGCATATAGGCCACGGTCAAGGGCGTGTTGGAGCCATCTATAAAAGTGCAAGACTTAATAAGAAAGCAAGAGTTTTACCAAATAGCACCAATGATTACGGTGGTATAAGAAAAGACATACCAATTGACGGTCTAAAAGGGAGAAAGATAACTCTGAATGCTTCATTAAGACCAAATAGCGATTATAACGGAAGACCTTCGGTTCGGATACACCTAAAAAGAAAAAATCAACCTTGGGAAGAGATCCATTCTTCGGGTCAACCTTTAACCGTTAATTCATGGAATCACCATGCTGTATCAACCAGCGTTCCAGAAGACATCGAGCTCATTACAATACATATTTGGAGTATAGGTTTGGCCGGTAGTATAGATATTGATGGCATCAACTTGGCTTATGACGATCAAAATAAAAGCGTATTACGCTGTGAGTTCGACAATTCTAAAACTTTAGAAGAGGCGTGGAATCCATGGGGAGATAATCAAAAGTTCAACATAACTAACACAAAAAATAACTCTTTTTTAAAAGTTAGCAGAACAAAGGGTGACCTGAAGGCTATTGAGCCGCTTTTTAAAATTCCGAACACGGTTCAAGGAAGGATTAGAGAAAAAATTGGAGAACACCTGTTAGTAGACATACCACTTGTATTAAGTAAAGAAAACTCCAAACGTCAAACTTATGGAAAGGAATATGGTGATTTGATCCATGCTATTGATTCTGTTTCACTAACGAATAATGATTTCAGCAATATTCATTTGAGAAATGTAAACATTATCAAAGTTTGGAATACAATGAAGCATTTTAATCCTAATCTTAACCCGGATCAAATCGATTGGGATAATCAATTTCTTAAGGCAATTCGTAAAAGTAAAAAAGACATAACGAGAGAAGATCACTTAAATACTCTAAAAATGATGGTTGCCCCCATAAAGGACAGTCACTTAGCAATCTATCATTTTTCGGACAAAGACCACTTTCCTCCTTTAATGTGGGAAATGGTTGAGGGTAATTTAGTA
>NZ_JANQIH010000180.1 GCF_028282265.1 Allomuricauda sp. | reverse complement strand
CCAATGTTGTAAACAACGTCCATTGAGAAGCCACCAAAAATACCTTCATACCATCCAGGTGTTCCAGCCATATAACCGATTGGATAGATAGCCCATCCTACCAAAACAAACCAACAGAGCGTTTTATGCGCTGAAAGCACGGCTCCACCAGCTTCGACTGCCAGTTTTTTCGCTTGGCCCAACCAGATATCGTATACAATAACAAAGTATGCAATACCAGAGATAAGACCCCAAATCTGAGCTTGGTCACGATAAACTGCTTCTCCGAAGTATCCTGTTACAAGCATAATGACAGAGAGGAAAATAAGTCTCCACATTAGAGACTTTTTTGCCCCTGCCACCTTCAAAATCAAGAAGAATTCAACACACATCAAGGGTACTGTCAAGACCCAATCAACATACCTGAAAAAAGTTGGAGATTCTCCGTTTGCTGCCCAATAATCGCGCATGTACCAATAGTGTACCGCTGCAATAAATGTGATTAATCCTGATACCAGGATTGAAGTTTTCCACTTCCTGTCAAAACTGTTCATTGAAAAGAAGAAGAAGGCAGAAGCTGCCATCATGGCCATACATCCTACAAAGAAGGTAAAGCCAACGTAATCGTTGGTAGCCATTTTAGCTACCATAGGTAATGAAGTAAATAAACTTTCCATGATATATTATAGAGTTAATTAATTTTGTTTAACCAAATGTAATGAAAATTAAACAGAATTTCCTAATTTTGTTTATATTTTTTTGATAATGATTCAACAAAAGGGACTTCATTTTATCAATATGAAAAGTGCAATGATTGTGTTCACGGTTTTTGCATTGTGGTTTTCAGTTTACTTTAGTGAAAGAGTGGAGACCATTTTGTCCTATGTGTTGATTCTCAGTTTTGGTGTGCTTCACGGAGCCAATGATATTCATCTCATTTGGTCGACCTACAATAATGAAAATTTACAAATATCTAGAAATAAGGTAATTGCATTGTATCTGTCAGTGGTGCTTGCTATACTGGTCCTCTTTTCGTTTTCCCCTCTTTTGGCTTTTACATTTTTTATTTTGATTAGTGGTTACCATTTCGGGGAACAACATTGGGAAAAAAGTTTTATTGCCAAATCGATATGGGACAAGGCCGTTTTCTTGTTATACGGTCTTTTCATTTTGTTTATGCTTTTTTATATAAAAACTGAACAAGTGATCCCTGTAATCATGGAATTGACCGATTATAACCTTACTCCTTATTTTCTTAAAATGGGCTTTTTGTCTCTTGGAGTTCTATTGATGCTGCTATTTGGTCTAAAATATGTTAGAAGAGAGGTCAATGCCAACTTGTGGGAGGAATTGTTCATGCTTGGAGTTTTCTTCGTAATCTTCAAAACGGCATCGCTGCTGTGGGGTTTTTGTATCTATTTTGTGGTTTGGCACAGCATACCTTCTCTCATGGACCAAATGAACTATTTGTACGGCAGGTCGGATTGGGGAACTTTTAAAGATTACCTAAAGACATCATGGCCCTATTGGATTGTATCCTTGGTTGGATTGTTCGGTCTGTATTGGTTTTTAGGAGATAACCATCAATTCTTTTTAACGGTCCTTATATATTTTTTGGCAGCAATTACTTTTCCCCATGTTATTGTAATGTCTCGATTGGAGAAAAAGTAATCAGAAGTGTATTCTAAAACTCAAATTTGGGGTAATCCCCAAAGAGATGTTTTCAACGGTTTCAATTTGGTCATCATCGGTTACACGATAGTAGGTATTAAGGCGGTTTCTTCGATCCGTCAGGTTGAGTACGGAAATCCCAGTATTGGCTTTGATTCTAGGACTTATATTAAACTGATAAATGGCAGAAGCATCGGCTCTAAAATACTCGGGCAAGCGGCTTGAGTTGGGCTCTCTATAGTTGATTTGAGTCGGAAATACGGCGGTGTTCAAGGCTTCATCTCCCTCCAATGGCTCTGTAAACGGCCTTCCGGTTCGATAGTTTATACCCAAACCAAACTTAAAACGGTTATAGGTATAGGTTCCTGCGAACGTGAGGGTGTGCCGAATATCCAGGTTGTTGGGAAATGTATTCGGAACGATGGTTTCGAAAGTGTAATCATTTTTGTTATACGTATAGCTGAGCCATGCACTATAATCCCGTCCTCTTTTGTTGAGCAAAAGCTCAATACCTCGTATGGCATAGGAACCGATTTCACCGTTGAACTGATTTTGGTTCTGAAAGCCTTGGGTACTTGTGCTGATGCCCTCGACTTCCTTGTAAAAACCCTCTACTCCGAAGTAGAAATCGTTTTTTTCATAGTTGACGCCCACTGAGCCCTGTTTACTCTTGGTAACGGGCAACAAATTATCATCTGAAAGTATCCAGCGCCTTTTTTCAATGCCCAAAAAGTTCTGCTCCAAATCTATGATCTGGTTAGTGGTTTGACTTTTGAACTCTCCTAGGACCTCCGCTCTGAGATAATTGGCCAATCGGAAATTAAGATTTAAGCGGGGTTCGATAAGCCAAGCATTGAACGTGTTCAGATTTTCATTATGGTTGACGCGCACACCTCCCCTGGCAATTAGTTTGTCTTCATATGTCGAGTACTCCAATTCGGAATACAAGGCATTGGTCCGAACCACTCCAATAATCTCGCTACTGAAATTGGGCACGGTCACATCGGTGAAATTCCTAATTCCAGTTTCAATGAATTGATATCCGCTGAGCCATTTCAGCCCTTCGGACAAGTCATAGGTAACATCCAACTTTGCTGCGTTTTCAGTTACCCTGTTATTTTGTTCCAACTCTTGAATAGGATTCGGCGAAATTCCCCTTGCATCGAGATTATATCTGGAATAATAAACATTCAGGTGGCTTGATAATCGGTCGGTCCAGTCTGCGGTCCATTGTCCCCCGAATGATAAATTTGTCTGCTGTAAGAGGCTATTTGTGGTTTCATTGGTATTCAGATTGGTTTCTTCAAAATCCAAATCATTATTGATACTGATGAAATTCAATCTGATTTTATGGTAATCATTGAGGTCATATAACAGCTTTCCTGTAAAATCATAGAAAAAGAAGTTTTCCTGTCTTTCAAAGGCTTGGTCCAACCGAACATTGTTCTCGTCGATTACTTCGCTATCCTGAAATGCTCTATCAAAAAATCGGTCATAGGTTGGGGTATTCAAAAAATCGGTGGTAGATCTGCGGGCCGAGAATTGCAAAGCTACATTTTCCTTAAGTGGGACTTGCCCGTATACATCACCACTGATAAGGTTAAACCCTGCACCTCCTGTAAAATAATCGGAGATTTCGTCATTGGTTTCCATCTGGATAACACCGCTTACCCCATCTCCGTATCTGCTGGGTGTTCCATTTTTGTAAACCGTGACCTTATCGGTGAGATAGGGGTTAAAAGCAGAAATCAGTCCGAAGAAATGGCCTGATTGATACATTTTTATTCCGTTCCAAAGGATAAGATTCTGGTCATTCGTCCCTCCCCGAATATTAATGTCCGATACGGTTTCATCAATGCTCTTAATTCCAGGTAAGGCTTGAACAGTTTGTAGGATATCCGGTTCAATCAAACCTGGGAGAATACCAAAATCCTCGGTGTTTATGGTTATACTAGCGTCTTTTTCCTTGATGATTCCCGTTGTCAGAAATTTATATACAATAACCTCCTTCAGTTGCTGGTAGTTTTGGGCAAGAAGAATTTTGGGGCAATCGTCGCCTCGAATCAAATCCTCCACAGGCACATACTGGGTCACATAACCCAAATATCGAATTTTAAGCGTTGCGTCCCTTGGAATGTCGTTTAGTTGCAACCTGCCTTCGACATCCGTGGTTTGGGCCAGTTCCGAACCCAGCACTTCTATGGTTGCACCGGGAACCGTGTTTTCTGCAAAATTATCCAACACGTTGGCACAAACAGATACCAAGGTTTTTTGGGTTATGGTATAATAGCGTTCGTTAAGGCGTTCGATTTTAAGTTGCAAGCCATCTCGCAAGTAGGTAAGAATATCGTCAAGTGCTACGAGGTTATCGGGAATTTCAGAAGATAGCGGTTCCATATCGGAATTGATATAGGAAAACTTAATATCGAACCGTTGCTCCAATTCTTTGATTATTGTAATCAACGAACGTGTCTCTTGCTGTTTTTCCTGAGCTTGTCCAGCGAAATGTAAAAAACTAAAAAGGAATAGCCATCCGATGTAGAAACTCTTCGGAAGGCTACGGCGTGTCCTCAGCATAGAAAAGTACATTATCACCCTCTTGTTTGAATTTAATTCGAGATGGGGTACTTATACTTTTTAACGCCATTTTCATGTCTGTGTTGCTAAAGGTACCGGTAAAAAGCAGACCAGTGTCCACATTTTCGATTTTTACCGTGATATTATACTGTCTTTCAAGCTCTTCAAAAACAAATTTTAAAGGGATTCGCTCAAAAGAACTTTCGTTGTTCATCCAAGATGGAGTGGAGGAATTGGGTTGTGAAACATCCACTATTTGTCCTTCTATTACTAGAAAGGATGTTCCTGCCGGTAATTTCTTTTCAGTGTCACCATATGTCACGCTTACCAAGCCTTCGTAGCACGTAACCTCAAATAGGTCCTCACGATTTTCCACGTTGAACTGTGTGCCCAAAACGGTCACATTTCCTTGAGAGGTGGCTACGGTAAACTTTTTTCCTTTGGCTACCTTGAAGAAAGCTTCACCTTCAAGATTGACCTTACGGTTTTTGTCCCAATTACGTTCATTGAAGGTCACTTTTGAATCGGCGTTCAAAAGAACTTCAGAATTATCGGGCAGGGTAACTTCTGTTCGTTCAGCCAAGTCAGTAGAAAAGGTTTCCTTGGCAGCGTTTAAATAAAAATAGGAACCGACCATTAATATGGCAATTGCTGCGGCTACACGTAGAAATCTCTTGTAAGGGTTCAATGGAATAACCTTCGGGGCATTCCCGATACGTTCTTTCTTCAATTGCTCTAATGTCCCTTCCACATCAAACTCGGGAGCCCTCAAGGTGGAGGAAACTTCCTTAAGCTTTTCATATGAGGCATACTCTTCTGATTTCTTGAACTCAACAAGTTCTTCATCAGAAAGTTCTCCATTAAGCCATTTTGCCAAGTAATTTTCTTGCATGATTTCTAGGCTTTACTGTATTATAACAACTAACATTTAAAAAACCCTACTTTTTATTTTTCGGATTGCGGTATTCAGTTCTCAGTTCTTAGTTTTCAGTTGACAGTATTCAGTTCACAGTTGACAGTATTCAGTTGACAGTATTCAGTTCACAGTTCTCAGTATTCAGTTCACAGTTTTCAGTTCACAGTTTTCGGTTGATGTTGGCAATAATCCTTTTAGAAGGTTTTAGCTTTTTATTTTCATCATACTTTAGTATTATTTATCAGACATCAGACATCAGACATCAGACATCAGACATCAGACATCAGACATCAGACATCAGACATCAGACATCAGACATCAGACATCAGACATC
>NZ_JANQIH010000072.1 GCF_028282265.1 Allomuricauda sp. | reverse complement strand
TAGATGTAGACATTGAAGAATTAAAGAAAGAGGTCGATACTCAAAATCAGGGAGCGACCGAAACCATTTTTATGAAGAAATACCGGTTTCCCCTTACCCTCGCTTTTCTGATAGCCTTTTTTAACCAGTGGTCGGGCATTAACGCATTTTTGTATTACGCCCCTCGCATATTTGAATTGGCGGGACTTGGAGAAAGCAACGCGCTGTTGAGCAGTATCGGTATTGGGGTGACCAACTTTGTTTTTACTTTGATTGGCATCTATCTCATTGACCGGTTGGGAAGAAAGCAACTGATGTATTTTGGTTCTGTAGGTTATATTGTTTCCCTCTCATTAGTATCCGCTGCTTTCTTTTTTAATTGGACCGGGATGGCCGTTCCTATTTTCCTGTTTGTTTTTATAGCTTCCCATGCTATTGGTCAAGGAGCGGTAATCTGGGTTTTCATTTCCGAAATTTTCCCCAATCATTTAAGAGGATCTGGTCAAGCGTTTGGCAGTTCAACACATTGGGTTCTGGCCGCTTTGATTCCATCCTTCGTTCCGGTTTTATTTGGAACCATTGGTGCTGGAATCGTATTCGGATTTTTCGCTTTTATGATGGTTCTTCAGTTGCTTTGGGTCGCTTTTATGATGCCCGAGACCAAAGGGATCTCGCTGGAGGAACTGGGAAAAAGTCTATCGAAAAGAAAAATCTAACCCTTTGAGGTATTTATGCGGTATATGCCCAAAAAGGAGTTTTTAGTCGAATAACGGCGGAATCGATGCCTTCATTCACTGAATAATTCATTACATTGAAGCAAATTACACTATTATGAGTGCAAAAATTTCCTTTGGCAACAAGATGCTTGTTGGCTTCTTGAGGTTCATGGTTTTCGTTCTTGTTATTATTCTAGTGGCCATCCCCGTATGTATTTTATTGGACCTAATAGGCCTTCTATAGGGCTATAAATTCCTGCTCTTTCAGCAAACACAAAAAAGGGGCTACTACAACAATTATCCTAAAAAGAAAGGTTGACCTGTGCTTTCGAGCACTGAAAACCAAAACTCACTCTCCAAATCGATTTTCTTCCTCTTTTTGGTTACCTCAGAAATAGGTATGTAAACAAATTGGTTATTTACCTTACTGACCACAAATCGGGTCTTTCCGGCCATGGCACCGTGAACGGCATGATAAGCCAGTCGACTGCAATATACACTATCGCTTGAGTTGGCCGGTGCACTTCGGATAATGTAACTGGGGTCAATATATTTTATGGTAATAGGAATATGTTGAAAGTGTTCAGCAATCTTTTCTTTCAGAAAAACCCCAATATCTTGATGCTTTACATTGCCTGATGCATCCTTTACGACATCACCTCCTTCAAAAAGTTGCTGCCCCGCACCTTCAGCCACCACAATAACAGCGTGCTTTTTTCGCTCCAAACGTTTCTCCAAAGCTTGAAAAAAACCATGGGGACCTTCCAATTTGAAGTTCATTTCGGGAATTAGAACAAAATTGACCGTTGGCATGGCCAGCGCTGCAGAAGCCGCAATAAAACCACTATCACGACCCATTAACTTGATAATGGAAATACCATTATAAGCTCCCGAAGCTTCATTATGGGCATCTCGCAAAATGGAACTGGCGACATCAAAGGACGTTTCAAAACCAAAGGATTTGTCAATAAGGTCAATATCGTTGTCGATGGTTTTGGGCACCCCTACAACACTGATATTGGCACCTCTCTTTTCTATTTCCGCTCCAATTTCGTCAACACCTTTCAGTGTACCATCCCCTCCTATCGCAAAGAGGATGTTCACTTCATTGTCTATCAAAGTGTCCACCATGGTAGATACTTTTTGTCCACCCCTTGAAGACCCTAGGAAAGTACCGCCAAATTGATGGATGTCCTTCACTATATCCGGTGTCAGTTCCACGAAGCCGTGCCCCATTTCGGGATTAAGCCCTTCGTATCCGTAGGGTACTCCCAAAATTCTTTTGATTCCATAGAAGTAATGCAAGGCCATAACAATGCCTCGAATTACATTGTTGATTCCAGGACAGAGACCTCCACAAGTAACAATGGCTGCAGTAGTGCTCTTGGGTTCAAAATAGATATTCTGACGAGGTCCTGATTTTTCAAGACACATTGGTTCCTCCCCGGTTTTTAAACAGTGATCATAGTGCTCACGGGTGATATCAAAAATGAACGTTTCACTGTCATCAACAAAATTGAAAATATTATCTCCCCTAACAGTACTTAGCTGTAGGGGAGATTCAAAATTTGCCTTACCTAAATTTCGGTTCTGAAATTTCGACACTTTTTTGGTATTAGTTGTTTAAAAATAATCCTCCAAACCATGATGGGGCCCATGAACGGACCCCCTGCATGATTTGGTTAGGCTATATTCTTTCTGGAGCCAGTTCCCATTTTTCGGGAGATCTCCAAAGGCTAGAAAGAAGTAACTCTCTCATAAAGGTAAACTCTTTAGGGAGTTTATCATACATTTTTTCAAAGAGTTCTTCATGGCCTAAAACTTCTTGTTTCCATTGCTCACGGTCAATGTCCATGATTTCATCAAATTGCTCAATTGGAAAATCAAGACCTTCCCAGTTGATATCGTTGTAAGTAGGCATCCAACCTATTGGACTTTCAACAGCACCTGCCTTACCTCTAACTCTATTGATGACCCACTCAAGAACTCTCATGTTTTGTCCAAAACCGGGCCATTGAAAATTACCATCTTTGTCCTTTCTGAACCAGTTTACCACGAACATTCTTGGAGGATCCTGCAACGATCTACCAAATTGTAACCAGTGATTGAAGTAGTCTGCCATGTGGTATCCACAGAATGGTAACATTGCAAATGGATCCCTTCTCACTTTACCCACCTGTCCAAAAGCCGCTGCGGTCATTTCAGAACCGATGGTTGAAGCGGCATATACACCAGAGTTCCAGTTTGTAGCTTGATATACCAAAGGAACAGTAGTACTTCGTCTACCACCTACCATGAACGCACTTATTGGCACACCTTGAGGGTCTTCCCATTTTTCATCAATACTTGGGCACTGGCTTGCTGGACAAGTAAATCTTGCGTTGGGGTGAGCTACTTTTTCATCAGAACCAACTTCGTGCACTTTACCATGCCAGTTGATAGTTCCTTCTGGCATTTCAGTACCGATGCCTTCCCACCATACGTCACCGTCGGGCGTAATACCTACGTTCGTGAAGATACTGTTCTCCTTGATGGTTTCCATCGCATTGGGATTGGTTTTATAGTTGGTACCAGGAGCAACACCAAAGTATCCAGCTTCAGGGTTAATGGCATACAATCTGCCATCAGGTCCTGGCTTGATCCATGCGATATCATCACCTACAGTAGTGATTTCCCATCCGTCTGTTCCTTTGGGAGGAATCAACATAGCAAAGTTGGTTTTACCACATGCACTTGGGAACGCGGCAGCTACGTATGTTTTTTCTCCTTCGGGGCTCTTTGCACCCATAATTAGCATGTGTTCTGCCAACCACCCTTCGTCGCGCGCCATTACAGAGGCAATACGAAGAGCAAAACACTTTTTACCTAACAATGCATTACCACCATAACCAGAACCATAAGAAACAATGCTTCTTTCTTCTGGATAGTGAACAATATACTTCACCGTTGGGTTACATGGCCATAGTGCATCTTCTTGTCCTTCCTCTAAAGGAGCACCTACTGTATGCAAGCACTTGATAAATTCGCCATCTGTTCCCAGTTGATCAAGCGCGTCAACTCCCATACGTGTCATAATACGCATATTGACCGCTACATACTCTGAATCGGAAATTTCAACTCCAATTTGGGAAATAGGAGAACCTAAAGGACCCATGCAGAAAGGAATCACATACATCGTACGTCCCTTCATACAACCTTCAAATAATGGGTCTAAAGTAGCTTTCATTTCTTTAGGTGCCATCCAGTTGTTGGTTGGCCCAGCATCTTCTTTTCTTCTACTACAGATAAAGGTCTTATCTTCTACTCTAGCTACATCACTAGGGTCAGAGAAACAAGCAAAGCTATTTGGTCTTTTCTCTGGATTAAGACGTTTAAAAGTACCTTTATCTACAAGCTTCTGAGTAAGTCGGTCATATTCTTCTTGCGAACCATCGCACCAATAAATCTCATCAGGTTGGCATTTTGCTGCTACCTCAGATACCCATTTCTTGAGGGCACTATGTCGCACATCTAATTTGTCTTTCGTCTGTTCTTTTTCCATTGCTTGCATGATTAAATTGTTTTGTTTTTTGTTATGTTTAAAATGGCCATATTAGTGGAACTAATAGAAGTGTTATTGTAAGAAACAGTAAGAGCAACGGTGCCCCTACTGTGAGATAATCCTTGAATTTATAACCGCCAGCGGTTAAAACCATGGCGTTTGTTGTCGTCCCCACAGGGGTCAAAAAGGCTGTTGAGGCACTCACCGCAACCCCAATCATATAGGGTTTTGGTGAAACGCCCAAGGTTGTCGAGGCCATTAGGGCTATTGGTGCCATCAATACAGCCGTTGCCGAGTTGTTTATAGTTTGGCTAAAAGCCGTTGTTAAAAGAAAAATTCCGGCCAGAAGGGCAATAGGGCTATAGTTTCCCAATGCGGTGACCAATCCATCGGCTGCCACTTGCGCCACACCTGTTTTTTGCAGGGCAAGTCCCATAGGAATCATTGCCGCAATCATTACAACACTGGTCCAACTAATTCCATGATAAGCTTTCGCAATGGGTACACAACCCGTAAGCATCATAATCCCCGCACAAACCAATGCAGCAATTGCCCCTGGCATAATGTTGAGCACCAATAATAGTATCATGACAATGAGCGTGCCCAAGGCCACATAACTTCTGGGGGTTATGACATCCACATTTTTAGATAGCGCCTCCGGACTCCCCGAAATCACTATGTTTTCATAAACCGATTTTAGATTTTCAATGTTTTTCCACTGGCCCCTTATCACAAAAGCATCTCCTGCACCAATCTTGATTTTTCCTTTTAAGGGCACGTTATTTCTTGAAGCTGCAAGAAGCTGTACCCCCATCTTCCGCAAATAATGGCCCAATGCAATTGTTTTTCCTACCAAAACTGATTTCGGGGTCACAATCATTTCGGCCATCCCTACTTCTTGATTAATCAGCTCCCTTTTTAGGCTATCCATTTCAGGAACCAATGCGAGGACCCCCAGATGAAATTTTAGCACAAAATTGTCAACATCTTCAGGCTCTCCTTTAACGGTGATAATATCGTGATACCGTATTTCGGTTTCGGGTTCGGGCATCTCCACAAACAATGGAATCCTCTGCTGAAGCGGGCTGGGATGCCTTCTTCTCAACCGCATCAACGAAACGTTGTGCTTTTCCTCAAAATCCCAATCCCCAACCTTGGTTCCGATAAGTTGCGACATAGACCTAATGCGAAGCCGGTACAGATTATCTCCAATACTGTAATTGCTTATCCATTTATGCATTTCATCATCTATGGCCATGGGCTTATTCTTGGTTCGGTGAGAAGGCAGCAAACGAAACCCTACATAGCGGAAATAGAGTACAGAAATCAATAGTAGCGGCAACCCGATTAAACTAAATTCGAAGAACGAAAATCCGGCAAGTCCGTTTTCGACTAGAGCATTGCTCGCAATGATGTTTGGAGGTGTTCCCGTAAGGGTTAATAATCCGCCAGTATTGGAGCCAAAAGCAACGGGCATTAAGAGTTTAGAAGGTAGGGTTCCGGCATTCCAAGCGGCATTGACCGTAACCGGTAAAAGCGCGGCCACTGTTCCTGTATTGCTTACAAAACCTGAGAGCAAACTAGACCCCAAGGTTACGATTACCAAAAGTTTGGGAACGCTGTTTTTAGCCCAATCCAGAAAAAAACGACCTGCCACCGCGGTCCATCCTGTCCTCGACAATCCCTCTCCAATAATAAACAATGCGGCAATCATAATGACCGTTGTGTTGCTAAATCCGCTCAAGGTTTCCTGTATGTCCAGAATTCCCGTTAAATACAGGGATAACATAGACATTAAGGCCACCACATCTGGGGGAAACTTTCCCCAGACAAAGAGCAAAATCGTAATACCGAGTATTACCAGAAGTGTTAGCATGCCATTGTGTCAAAAAAATGAAAACTAGTCCAAAGCCAAAACAGGGACTTCTGAATGTAGGGTCAGAAGTTTGGTCAAACGCCCCTCAGATGGGGTATCCAACCTTGCGTGATTTCTAGGCAAGATTGCCAACATATCAATGTTTTTGGCATTGATGTAATCTAGAATCCCTTTTTCGACATCTTCATTTTTGCTAAAGGCATGTTCCACATAAAAGTGCTCTAAATAATATTCCAATAGATTCTCGGTGCGATCTACAATAGCTTCCTCGGCATATACCGATTCTCTATAGATGGTCAACACATGAATTTTTGCGTTAAAGGTTCTGGCTATTTCCAGAAGCACTTTTAAAACTTGCGTGTCTTCTATTTCCTCTTTCCCCATGACAAGGGCTATTGCTTTTGGTTCTTTGATATCACAACCGTACGGAACCGAAATAACAGGGCAGTTGGCCTCCAAAACCAGCTTGGATGTGTGGGTTATAGCCTCATCAGTGGTTTTATCTCCCATGGTGCCCATGATTATAATGTCACTTTTCTGATTGACTTGGGTAGTCAAAATGGTTTCAATCACATTTCCTGAAACACTTGCAAATACCGGTGGTTTTTTGGTCTTCATTTTGAAGGAATCCAAAACTTTTCGGAAGTTCGCGTTCAGCTCTTCCTCTTCCTGTGCTGTTGAAGGCAAAACCCCAACATATAATGCGAGAATATTGGCGGAACGGTTGGGTCCAACAAAATTGACGGTATATTCCAAAGCCCCAATGGACGCTTCAGAAAAATCAAATGGAACCAAAATTTTATCAATGTTGCTCATACCTAATTATTATATTAATACCTAAATCATCAATCAAAAGTAGAATGGTACCCCCATCTAAAATATGACCGATATCAGGTTTCAGGGCAGGTATACAAAATCATGGGTGTTTCCTTTTTAACAGACTTGAATTGGTCCATTTTGAAAAGATATTGGTTACCTTTAAAATTGAAGAAAAACCATAACGAAATAGCCCAAAATGGATTTAGTCATAGGAATTGATATCGGTGGTACCAAAACCAAAATCGGCCTTGTGAACAAAGAAGGGGAATGTCTTGAAAAAACCTTTTTCAGAACGAAGGAATACCCAAATCTCGACCATTATCTTGATCAGGTGCAAAATGTATCCAACGAACTGTTGTCAAAGTACAATGGGTCTAATGTTTTAGGCTGTGGCATCGGTGCCCCAAACGCATCCAGTAAAAATGGCACTATTGAAAATGCCAGCAATTTGCTTTGGAAAGGCAGCGTCCCTATCCTTTCAGAACTACAGAAAAGGATGGACATGCCCATGCGAATCATGAATGATGCCAGTGCTGCTGCACTGGGAGAAATGCTCTTTGGTAATGCTAAGGACATATCCGATTTCATCGCAATAACCTTGGGCACTGGTTTTGGAGCTGGTATTGTGGCCAACGGTCAACTTATTGATGGTTTCGACGGATTTGCCGGAGAGCTAGGTCATGTGGATATGACCATAGGGGATGGTCGTTTAACGGGCCTTGGTGTAAAAGGCGGTTTAGAGGCTTACGTATCTGCTACGGGACTGAAGAGAACCATAATGTATATGTTGAGTAAGTACCTTGTGGATAGTCGTTTTAGGGGAATAGCCTATAATGACCTACACGGTGAGGACATTACCCAAGCTGCCGAAGAGGGAGATGAAATAGCCATTAAGGCCTTTGATTATACAGCAAAGATCATGGCACAGGCCATGGCCAATTTTACAGCGTTCACCCAACCAGAAGCATTCATATTACTAGGGGGACTCGTCAATAGCGGCAAATGGATATTGGAACCGTTGGAAACCTATTTTGACGAATTTCTTTTAGAAGTCTATAAGGGAAAAGTCAAAATAATGCTATCTGGCATGAAGGGGAAAACAGCAGCCATCTGTGGAGCTGCAGCGCTTATATGGGAAAAACAGAATACCTAAAAGTAGTATAGGTTGGACAGTATGGTTTTTTAACTTTCAAAGAATTCTACTTTCTTCTGATAACTATCATGTTTTTTCGCGTTTCTTAATGCAAAACTTTGCACTGTAAGATAAAAGCCATCTTTCATGGGCTGTGCAAAGCATTTGGTTTGTCTTTCTTTGCTCTACATATTTTGGGTGTGGCCACAAACCGTACTTATAGGACAGCCTCTCAATGACGACCATTCTGATTCGTGGTTCATCTTGTATGCCGACAGTAAACTAAGTGGGCAATGGAGAATTCCTACTATTGGCATAATCCGATATCATGATATCTTCGACAACCGTGAGTTCTCCTTTTTGAGTTCTGGCTTATCCTATAAGAATAATAATAATTGCTCTTACACCATCGGCTTTGCCTATTTAAATGCTGTGTCCAACGAGGAGTCCATTTCTGAGACTCAAACTAGGCAGTACTGGGTTTTCGAATCATTTACCATAAAACATCAACTTCGGTCGAGCCGAATAGATCAAAGGCTAAGACTGGAATCTAGGTGGATCTCCAATGCGAGTCAAACCAATTTCACGAATCGGGTTCGATATCGATTTCAATATCTCAAACCAATCCATAAAAGGATATACCTAAAATTCTTCGATGAAATATTCGTCAATGTTGATACCGTAGGGTTTAACCAGAATCGACTTTATCTGGGTATGGGCCAACACATTTCAAACTCCATTTCGCTTGACTTGGGTTACTTAAAAAATCACTTCCCCACTCAGCAACGAGATGTTATTAGAATGTGTTTAACGGTTCGTACAGATTTCTCAAAGAAAGAGTTGGCAATGGCGAATGGCTCATCCTCGAAATGACCATTTAACGATAGAACTGACCATTATCATGTTTTTTCAGGATTCAGCTATCTAACTTTATGTCAGATAAATAGAAAAGTCATGAAACCAAAAAAGAATCCCAATGCAGATATAGGCAGAAATAGCAGCCTCTATTTCATGATAGGCCTAACTTCCGTTTTGTTTGTCACATGGCAATCCTTGGAAGTAAAAACATATGAAAAGGACACCCAAGTTTTGGATGTAGTACAAGTAGTTGACGACCTTAAGGAAGATGTTCCGATTACTGAAAACGTAATTACTGCTCCACCACCTCCACCACCAGCAGCTCCCGACGTTATCGAAATTGTTGAAGACGTGGAAGAGGTTGAGGAGACAGTTATTGAAAGTACCGAAAGTAGTCAAGATACTTATATAGAAGACGCGGTAGTAAAGATTGATGATGTTGATGTGGAAGAAGTGGAAGAAGACATTGTCGTACCCTTTGCCGTTGTAGAAAATGCTCCGGTGTATCCTGGATGCGAAACATGCCCAACAGAAGAGGAGCGTAGGATTTGCTTCAACCAAAAGGTACAGGAGCACATCAAAAAGAATCTGATATACCCTCAAATGGCCCTTGAAATGCGTATTACAGGAAGGGTTTTTGTGAAGTTTGTTATTGGACCCGACGGAAAAGTGGCCAATATTCAGAAAAGAGGGCCTGATAGATTGTTGGAAAAAGAAGCCCAACGAATTATTGCCTCCCTGCCCAAGGTTAAACCAGGAACCCAGAGAGGTAAACCAACAAGAGTAGCCTACAGCATACCTATTAATTTCATGATTCAGTGATGGGGATTTGGAAGCTGTAGAAGTAAATCCTGAGGATAAACCTCAGGGTTTATTTTTGTACCACTTTTCGTTGGAATAGAGTATTTGTTTGGTGCTCTTTTCCCTATTCTCTACCAAAAACTTATTGTTTTTTCTGTTTCGAATGCGATAACCAAGAAGGTGAAATAGCTGTTTACTGAAAAACCGGGCAACCCTTTGGTCCACAATCAGCACATCTTTGCTTTTAGATGCCCAAGAAACCCCAGGAAGTAAAACCAGTAGAGCCTCTACTCTAGATTTTCGCAAATATTTGGACAGCACCAAAAAAAGCTTTGGTATTCCTCGTATCAAATAAAATCCTTCTTGTCCTTTTTTCTGATAAAGAGGCATGAATATTTGGCCATCGTCAATGGCCGTTATCATTTTTCCATTTTTAAAAGCAAGAGGTTTTCCTTTTGGGATTTTTTGAAAGTTATTATATCCTTTCAACATTTCAAACTGGTCCTTACTAGTGATATCATGTTGATGGAAAACCTCATAAAATCTATATGGGGAAATCGCGGTACCTTGGACTTGCTCTCTAAGTTCCGTGTTTCTTTTTTTATCAATCTGGTGGAATCCCGTGAGCGACAATGTGAATTCAATAAACTTAATGGTATTTTCAATCACTAAAGTCCCTTGGTGCTTCCCTCCTTCAAATCCTAATGCAACATACCCCAGTTTGTTCACATAGTTAAAGAAGGTTCCTTGTAGATACTCCTCTATTCCCAAGATTACAGGTAACGGATAATTTGAAGCGAACCTTCGGTTGAGCAAGGTGTCATTGATAAGCATAAACGGTGAAGTGTCACCAGAAGTGGTATGCAAATCAATGAAGTAGAAAGGGCCAGAGCTCTTTGCTATAATTTCTTTGACCAAGGTTAAAAGACCTTGTAATTGGCGTTGTTCAACGCTGTCAAATTCTTTGCTGGAATAATCTGTACCAAGCCTTTCGGGAAGCCAGATTCGATTTAAATCTTCATCGATAAACCGCACCCCTTTCTTTAAAGCAGGTAGGTTCCCCGCAATCGCATAAAGTTCTCCACAAAGCTTATCATGTTCAGGTTTCAATCCTGCAAGGACAGATTCCATAGCCAAAACACCTGCGGGTTCATTTCCATGTATTCCAGCGAAAAAAACTAAGGTTGGGCCTTTTTTGTTAGTAGTGATATGACCAAACACACGGTTAACCTCTAAGGTTTGATTTGGGACCGTTACCGTTTCCTTTATCATGTTACAAATCCTTCATGCTTATGATTCCTATTGGTTTACCATTTACACTGATGGGGAGGCACCCTATTTCATTTTCTGTCATAATCTCCTTTGCCTTTGATATGCTTGTGTTCGGACCAATGGTTATTACGTCGGTTATCATCACATTCTTGACACACAAGGTGTCTAAATTTTCTTTATCATCAAGTGACTGTAGATGACTAGTGGTCAGAAGACCCACAAGCTCTCCCATTTTGTTTTCTACGGGTATATGGTTGATACCGTTCCATTCCATAATGGCTTTTGCCATTATTACATAATCATCATCATGCAAGGTATAAAGTTGAGTCGACATTATAGAACGAACAGTAACCCGTTCTGTAGGACTCATCTTTTTTGTTGTATCGACCGTAGGCCATTCATGAACTGGGAGGCCAGTTCTTTGATTTTCAAATATACGTTGGGTCATTAGGCTCAAAGCTTCTGCCGGTCTATTCGACCTCCTTAGTTTTCGGTAATTCTGAATTTGCCATTGATCCCCGGTTCGTCCGGCGGTTCTTTGTACGATAATGGACAAAAGTCGCTCAATGTCTGCTTTATCCACCTTGCATTTAGCCAGGCCTTCATGAGCCAAGGGAAGCAACTCCTTTAATATCAATTCTTTTGCGGTTATCTCATGGCCATCCCAAATAAAAATGGTCTCTTTTCCCATTCGTGCCGCCTTGATGAAGTTCAGTTTCGCTGAATTAAAGTCCATTCTAGATTCAATGTCATCAAAACCCTTGGGTCTGGCTTTCATTAATCCAATCCAAAAGGCGAAATTGGCCATCTCATCGATTACCGAAGGTCCTGAAGGAATGTACCGATTTTCTATTCTCAAATGGGGCTTACCATTTCCAACACCGTAACAGGGACGATTCCAGCGGTAAACCGTGCCGTTGTGCAACCTTAGCGCATACAGTTCTGGAATCCCTCCTGATTCTATAACCTCTAAAGCATCTTCCTGTATTGGCTTAGTCAACAACACGCGATGCTTTGAAATGTCTTCCTTGAAAATTTCAGCTACCGAACCACGTATCCAATCATTACCATAACCAACTCGGGGTACTTGGTCTTTTAAGGAATAGGTCGTTTTTCGGGTATCAAGACTTTGCTGAAAAAGAGCAATTCGCGTTTCCTTCCACAGTTCCCGACCCATGAGCATGGGCGAATTACAACAAATGGAAAGTACTGGTCCGGCTATGGCCTGCGACCAATTATAGCTTGACACAAAGTCATGCGAAGGAATTTGGAGGTGCATTTGAAAACTGGTATTGCAACCTTCGAACAAAACAGAATCATGTCGTAGGTACAACTCGTCCGCGCCTCTAATTTTCAGGTTAAAATCCCCTCCTTTCAGGGCAAGCAAAGAATTGTTCAATGCCATATACCTAGGGATTGGCGTAAAATATTCAAAAGCCATTTCTTTCTCACCTATAGTAGGTAATATTCCTGCAAGCAGAAAATGGCCTTTTGATTTTTGTGCGCAACTTTCCCCTTTTGCCAATAGCGTTCTCAGTTGGTTCTCAACCTTAGCAAAACAATCCCCTGTCAACTCGAAAGGATCGAGATTAATTTCAAGATTGTAGCTGGCAATTTCCGAAGTAAAGTGGACATCGTCGATTTCCTTAAGAAGTTTCAGATTTATCCCATAGGGCTGACCCAGTTCATCAATAATACAAAGTTCCTGTTCTGCACCTATGCGCACAATGTCATCCTCAAAAGACTTTTGTTGCAAAAGAAGTTCAAGTGCCTTTACATCCTTTATCAAATGCTGCTGAAACGTCTGTTTCTCAAGAGCATCGGTTTGGCGTGTTATATTCTGTTCTCCCATAAAAACAAGAGCAATTTCCTCAAAGCTATTGGTTATGGACTTTTTGAAACATGATATTTGTCAGTCCTTATGACTTAAACCTTCTCTCTGACATTTATCATGTTTTATGCCTCGTGGGCAAGCTAAATTTGAATTGTAAACGTGAAAGAATGTGTGGACTTGTCCAAAAATATAACGTTCCAGGGCCCAGATACACCAGTTACCCTACTGTGCCCTACTGGGACCTAGAGACCTTTTCGGGAAGACTTTGGGAATCAACTGTAAAGGAGGCCTATACCGAGAATCCTGATGAAGGTATCAGCATTTATATTCATTTGCCATTTTGTGAGAGTATGTGCACTTTCTGTGGATGTCATAAACGTATCACCAAAAGGCACGAGGTAGAGATGCCCTACATAAAATCTATTTTAAAGGAATGGAAGCTTTATGTGGATTTGCTCGGGGATAAACCAAAAATCAAGGAAATGCACTTGGGTGGAGGTACACCTACCTTTTTTTCTCCGGATAACCTAAAAATTTTGGTGAAAGGTATTTTAGAGCTGAGTCAAAAAGCTGACAATGCTCAGTTTAGTTTTGAAGGTCATCCCAACAACACGACCAAAACGCACCTGCAGGCCCTTTTTGATGTGGGGTTCAAAAGGGTCTGCTACGGTGTACAAGATTACAACCAAAATGTTCAAAAGGCGATACACCGAATTCAACCTTTTGAAAACGTAAAAAAGGTTACCGAATGGGCTAGGGAAATTGGTTATACTTCCATAGGACACGATATTATTTACGGTTTGCCTTTCCAAACTCTGGAAAACATAGAGCAAACCATTTCGATTACCAATGAGTTAAGGCCCGATCGTATTGCATTCTACAGTTACGCCCATGTGCCTTGGCTCAAAGGAAACGGACAACGTGGATTTAAGGATTCAGATTTACCAGATGCTTCGATCAAAAGGACACAATACGAATTGGGAAAAAAAATGCTGACCCGTTTCGGATACACCGACGTAGGGATGGACCACTTTTCGTTGGAGACCGACACCCTACATGAAGCCTTGACCAACGGAACATTACACAGAAACTTCATGGGCTATACACCTTCCAAAACAAAGATTATGATAGGTTTGGGAGCATCGAGCATAGGAGATAGTTGGTATGGGTTTGCACAAAACGTAAAAAACGTTGATGAATACCAACACTTGGTATCACATGGGATACTTCCCATTTTCAGGGGCCATATCCTAACCCAGGAGGACCAAAGCATAAGAAGACACATCCTGAACCTGATGTGCCGTTTTGAAACCACGTTTGAGAACGATGACAAAGTTTTTGATGTTGGAAGAATTCTAGAAAACCTATCAGAACTTGAAAAAGACAACCTTGTTGAAATAGATATAAATCACATTAAAGTAACAGAAAAAGGAAAACCCTTTATACGTAATATATGTATGGCATTTGATTTAAAACTATATCGACAAAAACCCAAAACCCGAATTTTTTCTATGACCGTTTAACCTAAAAACCCTTTAATTATGAAAAGTATAATTGTACCTATTGATTTTTCAGAACAGTCTGAAAATGCCTTAAAAGTAGCTGCCTCCTTGGCCAAAAAAAGTGATTCCGAATTGGTTGTCCTGCATATGCTCGAACTTTCTCCGGCAATCATGACCGAATCGGGTTATATCGCCCAAGAACAAGTAGTGCATCTGATTAAAATAGGTGAAAAACGTTTTAACGAATTTTTGGACAAACCTTATTTGAAGGGAATAAACATTACTCCGGTCATTAAACATTATAAGGTATTCGCCGAAGTGACCGAGGTAGCTGAAAAACATGATGCCGACCTTATTGTAATGGGCTCTCATGGAACAGATGGGCTAAAGGAAATCTTTATAGGTTCCAACACAGAACGTGTGGTTCGAACCTCTGACGTTCCGGTACTTGTTATAAAGAAGCCCCACGACGAATTTAAGGTGGACCGTTTTGTTTTTGCCTGTGCATTTAAAGAAGAGAGTATACCTGCAATCAAAAAAGCTTTAGTTGTTGCTGAGCTTTTCGGAGCAGAATTGTTCCCGGTTTATATAAACACCCCTGGAGATGAATTCTTGAGCACCGAGGATGCCTATGCCAGAATTTCAAATTTCCTTGATGTTGCCAAATTGGCCCTACAAGTGGAAATCTTTAATGACTACTCGGTAGAAAAAGGTGTTTTGAACTATAGTGATAGTATTGCAGCCAACATGATCGGTATCCCAACCCACGGAAGAAGGGGATTGACCCACTTTTTTATGGGAAGTATCGGAGAGGATGTGGCCAACCATGCGAATATTCCAGTAATTACATTCAAGATATAATTGGTTGAACTTTTTTGGTTGGTTTCATGGTACTGTTCACCAAGAAAAGGGAAGCTTAATCAGCTTCCCTTTTTACATTCAAAAAAAAATGTTTTAAAATTATCTTCCGTTAAATCGTTCATAGGTTGCCTTTTCAAGCTCTTCCCTATGGTCTGGGTGAGCAATTGAAGTCATGGCCTTAGCCCTTTCCTGTAACGTTTTGCCATAAAGATTGACCACTCCGTACTCGGTAATTACATAGTGCACGTGGGCCCTAGTTGTGGTGACTCCGGCTCCTTGCTTCAAGAAAGGAACAATTTTAGAAATTCCCTTATTGGTAGCCGCCGGCATGGCAAATATGGGCTTTCCTCCTATCGAAAGTGACGCACCCCTAATGAAGTCCATCTGCCCTCCTACACCTGAAAATTGATAACCTCCAATGGAGTCGGCGCACACTTGTCCCGTTAAATCGATTTCAAGGGCACTATTGATTGCCGTTACTTTAGGGTTTTGTCTAATTCTTGCCGTATCGTTGGTGTAGCCCGAATCCCTAAAATCACAAATCGGATTATCATCAATAAAATCATACAGCTTTCTGGAACCCACTGCGAAACAACTCACAATTTTCCCCATTTTGATTTTCTTCTCCGCCCCATTGATCACACCACTCTCAATCAAGGGCAGTACACCATCTGAGAACATTTCGGTATGAATACCCAGGTTCTTATGATTTCCCAAATTGGAAAGAACCGCATTGGGAATATTACCGATACCCATCTGCAAAGTAGCTCCGTCCTCAATTAGGGATGCAACATTTAAACCAATCTTATTTTCAATGTCTGATAATTCTCCTGCCTCATGTTGATGAATAGGTCTATCCACTTCTACAGCGGCAGCAATCTCATCAATGTGTATAATTCCCGTACCGTGTGTTCTTGGAACTTGAGGATTAATCTGGGCGATTATCTTTTTTGCAGTTCTAACGGCCGGTAATGCCACGTCCACTGAGACCCCCAATGAGCAAAACCCATGTTTATCAGGGCTCGAGACCTGAACAATTGCGACATCCAAGGGTAAAATATTATTCTTGAAAAGCCAAGGAATTTCGCTCAGGAATATGGGTATATACCCAGCATTTGGTGTATTGACCGCTTTGCGAACATTTCCTCCCACAAAACAAGAGTTCAAAGTAAACGTATCACAATAAGGCTTCTCTACGTACTTTGCCGATCCTTCGGTATGTATAGAGATAAGTTCTACATCCTCCAACTCATTGTATCTTTCACAAAGAGCATCAATAAGTTCATTTGGGGTCATTGCGGCTCCCTGCAAAAATACACGGTCGCCTGATTTTACTTCTTTTACAACTTCTTCAATTGAAGTAATTTTCATAGTTACATTTCGTTTAAGGTTGATGACATTCTATGTTTGTGGATACCATATTGTTCTGTGCTGGTTTTGGGGACACGTAAGGAATTCCCAGCCCCAGCCCTCTAAGGATGAACAACAGCCCTACCAGGGCTACAAAAACGGGTATCACTTTTCTTATTTTTGACCTGTAGGGTCCATTCAAAAATCCTTTGGAAAAAACAACGGCGCTCATCAATGGGATGGTTCCCACTCCGAACAGCATCATATAAAGTCCCCCCTGCCATGGATTGCCCATGGCCACAGCTCCCAAGAGTGCCATATATACCAATCCGCACGGTAAAAATCCGTTCAGGAAACCAATGGTCAAAAATGTATCGTTGGATTTCTTCTTCAGTTCAAGACCCAGTTTTGATTTTACTCGTCCAATGACTCCATACAAAGGAGCCAATAGGCGACTCCCGTTGAAATATCTAGTTGGAAACAAAACCAAAACCACCATTAAAACGCCAACGGCTATTGAGAGTTTTTGCTGCAGACCAAAAATGGAGAGACCCTTTCCGAGAACACCAAAAAGCAGACCGATAATGGCATACGCCAACAGTCGTCCAAAATGATACGTAAAAAGCTGTACCCACATTTTGGCTTTATGCTCGCGGTCCAAAGGGAGTAAAAAAGCGATAGGGCCACACATGCCCAAGCAGTGCAGGCTTCCCAAAAAACCGAATACTATGGCAGACAGCAATAGCATCAATAGGTTAGTTTTTCTTTGTGAAGAAAAGTATTGTCTTTATATTTCCAGCGAACAAAAATGTCCCAGCGACCGTCCACCAAGCGATTGTCAGGTATGAGCAAATGTGTATTGGACAAACTTATTGGAAAGTTAAAATCCAAGTGCTTGTTAGACGGTCTGTATAGGGACACTGTTCCTGTGATATTCTTAACATCAAATTGATCAGGGAAAACTACGGTCAGTCCTTGGTCGGACCGTAAAATCTCAAGACTGGCTTCCATTTTGCCAGCAGAACGTTCAGCATCGATTTCCTTTTGATAGACCAACTCTTGTTTATAATAATCATCGGTTACCAAGTCATGGTTTGCCCTATCATCCATGCTCATTCTGATAACGAAATACATGATAAAGCTTATAAACCCTATGAATGCCAGAACTATCCCTGTTCCCCAATTGATTTTCATATATGCGTTTTTAATTATAGCTCCTAGGAGCCAAAAATTTTGTTTTTGTGGTTTCTATCAATTCATCATTGCTGAAAACCCCGATTTTTAGTTCATCTTTATCACCTGTCAAGGCCGAGTTGTTGATCTCAATAAACAATGTGCCTTCGGCCAACTCTTCCGCAGCTACCTTGAACGTTTCATTGGCCACCATTTTAATGGTTCCTTTATGTGACAATAGCTTGAAACTCACACTATCGATATCCTTGGTTGTCTTGTTGATCAGTTTATAGGTATAGACATTGCTGATTATATTGTCAGCCTTTCGTTCGTACAATTGACCTGGGAGCCTTAGTATATTGGCTTCTAGTTCATTGCGAAGGAAGAGCATACCTATCAACACTCCTATCAAAATGGTCAATACCCCCGTATAGCCTTTCATTCGGGCCGTAAATCTGAATTTCTCTTTCTGATTTATTTCAGCCTCGCTGGCATACCTAATAAGCCCTCTTGGCAGATTGATGCTATCCATGATATGGTCGCATTCATCTATACAAGCCGTGCAATTGACGCATTCAAGCTGTGTTCCATTTCGAATATCGATTCCGGTAGGACAGACATGTACACACTGAAAACAATCAATACAATCTCCATGTCCCAAAGCTTGCCTGTCTTCATTCTTTCGGAATTTCTTACGTCCATTTTCCCCTTCACCTCTTTTGTGGTCATATGCGACAACAATGGATTTATCGTCCAACAGTACCCCTTGAAGTCTTCCATAAGGACAAGCTATGATACACACCTGTTCCCTGAACCAGGCAAAAACAAAATAGAAGACCCCGGTGAAAATCAATAGTGGAACCATAGTGCCCAAATGCGCCATGGGACCATCGATAACATATTGAATGAGTCTGTCACTTCCTATTAAATAGGCCAAAAAGACATTCGCAATCAAAAAGGAAATAATAAAAAAGACGGTCCATTTGAGACTTCTTTTCCAAATCTTCTTTTTGTTCCAAGGAGAACGGTCCAATCGCATTTGCGCACCCCGGTCGCCATCAATCCAGTATTCAATCCTTCGGAAAACCATTTCCATAAAAATGGTCTGGGGGCAAATCCATCCGCAAAAAATTCTCCCGTATGCTACGGTGAAAAGCGCGATAAAAATGACCCCTATGATCATGGATATGACCACTAGGTGAAAATCTTGGGGCCAGAACGGGAATCCGAAAATATTGAATCTTCTCTCCAGCACATTGAACAACAAAAACTGGTGTCCATTTACTTTAATGAACGGAGCCGAAAAAAGAAACAATAACAGGGCATAGCTCACATACTTGCGATATTCAAAGAAACGCCCTTTAGGTTTTTTGGGATATACCCAGGCCCTTTCACCCTCATCTGTTATGGTCCCTATCGAATCCCTAAAATTTTCATCCATGGTTTCTTTCCTCTTAAGGGGTATTACATTGGGGCCAATACTTTAAACCCCTTCTTTAGTTCATAGCAATATCGGTGGAATCCACAGCTTGCTCAGGTGGTGCTTCCATGGTTTCGGTGTCCGCAGGTTCAGGAGCATCCGGATCAATCCATACTTCCCCTTCGGGAGCCTTGGGATTTGCCGGGGTAGTTCCACCCATGGTCAAGATGTAACTCGCAACCTGGGCCATTTCAGCGGGCTTCAGACTTTGCTTCCAAGCAATCATCCCTTTACCATCTCGGCCTCCCTCAGAAATCGTATTGAACACATTTTTGATACCTCCTCCCAAAATCCAATATTCATCGGTTAGATTGGGTCCGATACCTCCACCACCATCAGCCATGTGACAGACCACACAGTTGGCGGTAAAAATCTTTTTTCCCGCGTTTAGGTCCGAAGCATCGGCTAAAAATTCTACCGTATTTACATCAACCAAGTCCTTTGCGGTTCTTTTATATTCTTCAATGGCAGCTTGGGCAGCAGCAACTTCTTGTTCGTATTCCAAATCTTGGTCGTAGTCTCCTACGATATGGAAACGCACCAGATAGATCGCCCCAAAGATTATGGTAACATAGAAAAGATATACCCACCAAGGCGGAAGCACGTTGTCCAATTCGCGAATTCCATCATAATTATGGTCTAAAATGATTTCTCCTTCTCTTTCAATGGCCCTACTCTTTGTCAACTTTTGATAAAGCTCTTTGGCCCATTTCCATTCCAATTTTTTATTCTTGGATGCCATGTATTTTTCTTGGGCTTCCGGAGAAAGTGTCTGGAACATAATGTTCTCAATCGAATTCAAAATCAACTCAATGGCAATCAATATCAACAATACCATGAGCATAAAGAACTGGGTGATGGGATATTCGATAATGGCAGGTTTATCACCTGAATCAATGAAATACTCCATCAATCCGAAAATCAAAAAGAATAATAGTGGAATACGTATCCACCAAGGTGTTTTTGTGCTCATAATGCTATGGTTTGTTATTGTATTCGTTATCTAATGGCAACTCTCCCATCTCCTTAATATGCTCTTTTGATGCGGTAAACACCCACCAGAACAGCAGTACAAAAAAGACAAAGAATATGAGTAGGGAAACCATGGGATAGTTGGCTATCCCTTCAATGCTTTCCATATGGTTTTTTACAAATTTCAACATGGCTTATTTATTTTGGGATAACAACTCATCCGTTTCCTTTACTTTAATATCAGTACCCAGGCGTTGCAAATACGCTATGAGTGAGACAATCTCGCGATCTCGCATTTCCACGAACTCCTCTCCATTCTCTGCTGCAAATTTCTTATCCGCTTCATAGGTTTTTACAAACTCGGGATCTGAGTATAGGTTCTTCTCAATTTGCAAGGCTTGTTCGGCCATACTTTCTTGCGCACCAGCAATGTCCTCCTCAGTATAAGGAACACCCAGCTTCACCATGACCTCCATTTTGCTTTCAACACTACTTCGGTCATGTCTGTTACGAACCAACCACTGGTAGGCCGGCATAATGGATCCTGCTGAAGTACTTTGTGGGTCATACATGTGGTTCAGGTGCCAGTTATCGGAATACTTTCCTCCCACCCTGAGCAAATCAGGACCGGTTCTTTTACTTCCCCATAAAAATGGGTGGTCGTAAACAAATTCTCCTGCCTTGGCATACTCTCCATACCGTTCCACCTCACTTCGGAAGGGACGAATCATTTGGGAGTGACATCCCACACAACCCTCTCTAATGTAAAGGTCACGACCCTCCAACTCCAGGGGAGTGTACGGTTTAACACTGGTTATGGTCGGTATGTTTGATTTGACCAAAATGGTGGGGACAATTTGGATTATCCCTCCTATGAGAATGGCAATAGTAGCCAAAATGGTCAATTGTATTGGTCTTCTTTCCAACCAATTGTGGAAGGTCTCTCCTGCAATTCGTCTCTTGGATACCCTTGTCAAGGCAGGTGCCTCGGCCAACTCGTCTTCAACACTGCTTCCTTTTCTTATAGTCACAATCACATTATAGACCATAATCAGCATTCCTAAAATGTAGAGGCTACCTCCGATGGCCCTCATCCAGTACATTGGGATAATTTGGCTTACGGTTTCCAAGAAGTTTCCGTATACCAAAGTTCCATCTGGATTAAAGTCTTTCCACATTAGAGCTTGGGTAAAACCAGCTACGTACATGGGCAGCGCATACAATACGATACCTAAAGTGCCTATCCAGAAGTGGAAATTGGCCAATCCTTTTGAATATAGAGTGGTCTTAAACATTTTCGGAACAAGCCAATAGATCATACCGAACGTCAAGAAACCGTTCCATGCCAAAGCCCCTACGTGCACGTGGGCAATAATCCAGTCACTAAAGTGTGCAATGGCGTTTACATTCTTCAAAGAAAGCATTGGCCCCTCAAAAGTGGCCATACCATAACCCGTAATGGCAACCACCATAAATTTTAAGGTAGCATCACTTCGAACTTTGTCCCACACTCCACGCAGAGTCAATAATCCGTTGATCATACCACCCCATGAAGGTGCGATTAGCATTACGGAAAATACCACCCCAAGGTTCTGTGCCCAATCGGGCAATGCAGAATATAGCAAGTGGTGCGGTCCTGCCCAGATGTAAATAAAAATCAACGACCAGAAATGCACGATGGATAATCTATAAGAGTAAACAGGTCGATTAGCCGCTTTAGGAACAAAATAGTACATCAATCCAAGAAACGGGGTAGTCAAAAAGAATGCTACCGCATTATGGCCGTACCACCATTGCACCAAAGCATCCTGCACACCGGCGTAAACCGAATAGCTTTTCAATGCCGCTACA
>NZ_JANQIH010000171.1 GCF_028282265.1 Allomuricauda sp. | reverse complement strand
TTGTCGACAAAAATTATCATATTAGCACTCCATTAGTTAGGCCTTATGTTCTTAAAAAGTTAATTTTACAATTACCTAACATGAGCATCTTCCGAGTACCAAAACCAACAACTACGGCCGAATGACGTCGTAAAAAAAACGATTAAGATAAAATGAACAATGCGGTTCTTCTATTAGGAACGATGCATTAGCACTGATGAAAAAATGAAATTGAAAATGAAGGCATATGAGCTATTGTTTTTTGGTTCTTTATTGATTTTAACATCTTGTTCCAATAAAGATGAAAAGAAACAAACCATTGAAACTACAAAGACATTGTTTACCCTACTTACTCCTCAAGAAACTGGGGTGACCTTCGTAAATAAAGTAGAAAACCAAAAAGACTTCAACATTTTTAAATACCGTAATTTCTATAATGGCGGGGGTGTTGCTCTCGGCGACATTAATAATGATGGATTGGTTGATATCTACCTCACAGGAAATATGGAGCAAAACAAGCTCTATTTGAACAAGGGCGATTTAAAATTTGAGGACATTACAGAAAAAGCAGGTGTGCAAGGCAACAAACCTTGGTCTACAGGTGTGGTTATGGTAGATGTCAACGCCGATGGCCTTCTTGACATTTATGTTAGCAACGCAGGAAATCTTGAAGGCAACAACCATGATAACGACCTTTACATCAATAACGGTGACTTAACGTTCACCGAAATGGCAGAGGCATATAACTTGGCAAAAACAGGTTTCTCCACACATGCTTCCTTTTTTGATTATGACAAAGATGGCGATTTGGATGCCTATATTTTGAACAACAGTAACATTCCCGTAAGCAGTTTGGGATATGCCGAACAGCGCGAGGTGCGTGCTCAAGATTGGGAAGGAGTTCCACATATTTTTCGAGGCGTCGGAGATATGTTACTCCGTAATGACGACGGAAAATTCGTTGATGTAAGTGAAGACGCAGGAATATATGGAAGTCTGATTGGGTTTGGCCTAGGGGTTTTGGTAACCGATATCAATCAAGATACCTATCCCGACATCTATGTCTCCAATGACTTCTATGAACGGGATTATCTCTACATCAATCAAAAAGATGGTACCTTCACCGAAGAAATTAAAGAATACACTTCCCACTTGAGCCTCTCCGCAATGGGCATCGATATTGGCGATATCAATAATGATGGTCACAACGACATTTTTATAACCGACATGCTTCCCGAGCCTGAACAACGAGTGAAATCCGTAATGGAATTTGAGGGCTATAATATTTTCGACTTAAAAAGAAGTAAGGATTTCTATCAGCAATACATTCAAAACACATTGCAACTCAACAATGGTAATGGGTCATTTTCTGAGGTTGCCTATTTCAGTGGTATCGACGCCACTGATTGGAGCTGGGCTGGACTTATGTTCGATATGGACAATGACGGTTTTAAGGATATTTTTGTAACTAATGGCATCAACCACGATTTGACAGACTTGGATTTTGTTGATTTCTTCGCCAATGAGATTATTCAAAAAATGGCATTGACGGGAAAAAAGGAATCCATCGATTCCATTATCAGTAAAATGCCAATTAAGCCCCAACCTAACTATGCCTATAAAAACAATGGGGATATTACCTTCGACAATGCCAATAAAGAATGGGGCTTCGATTTGGCAACCCGTTCCAATGGGGCTGCTTATGCCGACTTAGATAACGATGGAGATTTGGATTTGGTCATAAACAATGTGAACACGGAAACCTTTGTTTATAGAAACGAAACCAACGAACTTAAGGAGAATAACTACATTCAAATCGAGCTTAAGGGAGAAGGAAAAAATCCTTTTGCAGTAGGTTCCCACGTGCAATTCTACTTTGGAGACAACACGGTAAAGCAAGAATTGATTCCATCTCGAGGATTCCAATCTTCGGTTGAATACAAAATGACCTTAGGTCTGGGGGAACACAGAAGCCTTGATTCGATTCGTGTTATATGGCCCGATGACCGTACAGTCTTATTGCAGAACGTAAAATCGAACCAACAGCTCACACTAAATCAATCGGAAGCTGAAGAAATTTACGTGCCTCGCTCTCAGAACAAGAACAAATCTCTCCTTCGAGAAATAAACAATTCTAACTTCGTTACCCATCAAGAAAACAATTACAATGATTTCGACTACGAAGGCTTGATTTATAAAAAGTTGTCCCAAGAAGGACCGGCTATGGCAATCGGTGATGTAAATGGAGATGGCCATGAAGATATTTTTATGGGAGGAGCCAAAGGCGAACCAGGATTTGTTTATATGCACAAAGGCCAAGGGTCATTTTCTGTTTCTAGACAGAACGCTTTCGAAAAAGACAAAAACCTAGAGGATACTGCTGCAGCATTTTTTGATGCAGATGGCGATGGCGACCTTGACCTAATGGTAGGCTCTGGAGGCAATGAGGTCAATCAAGAACGTCTTTACCGCCCTAGACTCTATGTTAATGATGGAAAAGGGAATTTCTCGATAGCAGATCAATCCTTACCCTCCACTTTTAAAAATATTGCCATCATTACTCCCAACGATTTCGATAATGATGGGGATATGGATGTTTTCATCGGGTCAAGAAGTGTAGTTGGGGTCTATGGACTAAATCCCAATCATTTGCTGCTGGAGAACAGGGATGGGGAATTTGTTGACGTAACAGAGCGAAGAGCATATGACCTAAAAAATGAAGGGATGATTACCCACGCCATTTGGGCTGATATGGACGGAGACCAAAAGAATGACCTCATAACTGTTGCGGAGTGGGGTACTCCAAAAATATACCTGAATTCTGGAAGAAGAATAACCAAAATGGATTCCTCATTGGATAGTTTACATGGTTGGTGGAACACAGTTGAAGCCGTTGACTTGGACCAAGATGGGGACCTGGATTTAATTCTTGGGAACCAAGGAGAAAATTTACACTATAAGCCAACAGATGGTCATCCCATGAAAATGTGGATCAATGATTTTGACAACAACGGTACCATAGAGCAAATCGTGACCGTTCATGAAAACGGGGGAGACTATCCTATTCATCAAAAGAAAGAACTTACCGCACAATTGGTGTCGTTGAAAAAACAGAACCTGAAAGCATCTGACTACGCAGGTAGAACCATACAGGATCTCTTTCCAGAAGAAGTAATAAATCAGTCCATTGTAAAGCAGAGCATAACTTCTGCCTCTGTAATTGCAATTAATGAAGGTAATGGAAGCTTTTCCATAAAAAAGTTGCCAAGTCGTGCCCAGTTTTCTTGTGTTTGCGGGATTACCTGCGCCGATGTAAACCAAGATGGCAATCTCGATTTAATCATGGCGGGAAACAATTTTGAGTTCAAGCCTCAGTTTTCAAGGTTGGATGCCAATTATGGCAATGTGCTCTTGGGGGATGGTAATCTTAATTTTGAGTGGAAGAACTATGATGAAAGCGGTTTCTTCATTCGAGAAGAAGTAAAACATCTTGGAATGGTCGAAGATAGGGATGGCAACAAGTTCATAGTAGCCGCTATCAACGATGGGAAACCCAAAATCTTCGCATTGGATGAATAAGTCTTTCGTTATTCTTTTTTTGACTTTGTGTACTGTTGGTTGTAAGAATAAAGGTAAACTTTTCAAAAGTCTATCTCCCAATCAAACAGGAGTGGATTTTGAAAATACGGTTACTGAAAGTAATGACCTAAGTATTCTGGACTACCTCTATTTTTATAACGGTGGTGGCGTTTCCATAGGTGATATCAATAACGATGGCCTAGCGGATATCTTTTTATCGGGTAATCAGGTAAAGAACAAACTCTACCTGAATAAGGGAGAAATGCGGTTTGATGATATAAGTCAAAGTGCTGGCATAGAAGGTAAAAGTTCATGGAACACCGGGGCAATAATGGGAGATGTAAATGGAGATGGTTGGTTGGATATTTACGTTTGTGCCGTGGTGGGCTTAAACGGTTTCGACGGACACAATGAATTATTCATCAATAATCAAGATGGTACGTTTACAGAAAGTGCCTCACAATATGGTCTTGATTTTGACACCTATAGCAGTACCGCAGCCTTTTTAGATTATGATCTCGATGGAGATTTGGACCTCTATCTTCTCAATCACGCCGTGCATACCTCCGAATCCTTTGGAAAAGCAGACCTAAGATATAAAAGGAATTATGAGACAGGCGACAAGCTACTTCGAAATAATAATGGAACTTTTGTGGATGTTAGCGAGGAAGCAGGTATATATGGAGGAATAAATGGGTATGGTTTGGCCGTTGCCGTTTCCGATTTAAATGTGGATGGTTACCCTGACATTTATGTGGGCAACGACTTTCATGAAGATGATTATTTCTATTTGAACAATGGAGATGGAACTTTTACGGAAAGTCTCCGTGCTTATTTCGGACACACGACCCGATTTTCAATGGGAAATGATGTGGCGGACATCAACAACGATGGTTTACCCGATTTGATTTCCCTTGATATGCTTCCAGAAGAAGAGTTTCCGCTAAAGGCTTCGGAAGGAGATGAAAACTTTCAAATTCAACGGATGCGAACTGAGCAGTATGGTTATCACTATCAGTTTACCAGAAACATGCTTTACGTCAATCAGCCCGATGGGAAATTCATGGAAACTGCCTTACTGAGTGGTGTAGCTGCAACAGATTGGAGTTGGTCCTCACTCTTTGCTGACTTCGATCAAGATGGCATTCAAGACTTGTTTATAGCAAACGGAATCCCTAAACGTCCCAATGATCTCGATTTTATAAAATTTGTTTCCAGCGATCAAATCAAAAACAAAATAAACAATACCAAATTGGTGGATCAAGAAGCATTGGATATGATGCCATCCGGAGTTCAGACCAACTACATTTTTAAAGGCTCAGGTAATCTCTCTTTTGAGGACAAATCCAAAATATGGATTCCAGAAAACAAACAGGTATCTGGTGCCTCTGCCTATGGAGATTTGGACAATGATGGGGATTTGGATTTGGTGACCAACAACTTAAACGCAACTGCAGCGATCTACCAAAACAAAACCAACCAACGAGCTAACTATCTAAAGGTCAACCTTAAGTACAAAGACCAAAATCTTTTTGGAGTTGGCACCAAAGTATACGCTTACACCAATGGCAAAGTTCAGTTCAAAGAACTTTTTCCCGCCCGTGGGTTTCAAGCATCTTCTCAACCCATTATCCACTTCGGATTTGGACAAAAAACCGTTATAGATTCTCTGAAAGTCGTTTGGCCCGATAAGACGTATCAAACCGTTAAAGATGTTGAAGTCAACCAAATGTTGACTTTGGAACCCAAAGATACCAAGCCCTTCATATTTCCTTCTTCGAAGACCAAAACCACTCCAATTTTTGAAAAGGTTGATGGAAATATTGGAATCGAATTTGTACACAAAGAGGATAATTATGTCGATTTCAACAGAGAAAAACTAATTCCCTACAAACTATCCGATAGAGGTCCAGCCCTAGCCGTGGGAGATTTAAATCAAGATGGAAAGGAAGACCTACTTTTCGGGGGGTCAAAATTTAACCCAGCGCAGGTATTTCTGAAGCAAGACAGCATCTATGCTCCGCATAGTTTTGAAACAATTAAAAGAGATTCCGTCAAAGAGTTGGTTTCTGCCCTTATTGCAGACTTCAACAGTGATGGTAGAAACGATGTTCTATTGGGAGCGGGCGGTGGCGATTTTTACGGAAAATCGAATCGACTTACCGAAACGTATCTCGTTCAAACCGATTCGATTTTTGTTGACCGTGCTTTCCCAGAGTTTTTTCAAAACACTTCAGTGGTAAAGTCGTACGATTATGATGGAGATGGAGATTTGGACGTTTTTGTAGGGGGACATACGGAGACAGGGAAGTTCGGCAAACAGGTGCCTTCCTATCTCC
>NZ_JANQIH010000168.1 GCF_028282265.1 Allomuricauda sp. | reverse complement strand
TGTACCGGATTGTCATCAACGGGGTCTTCTGAACTACTATCACAATTGGAAAATAGAAGTATGGTCAGGAGCAGGGGGAACCATTTTCTTATCATGGGGGTTATCAGTTAGTTAGTTCTATCTAAGATAACCACCGTCAGGATTATTCCCAAACAAAGAAGATGAAAAGTCGCCTATCGACTGTAATTGGGGCTTTCCTTAGTGATTGTCACGTTATGGGGATGGCTCTCATGTATACCACTTGAGGTAATCTTTACGAAACGACCAATTTCCTTTAGAGTTTCAATGTCCTTAGCTCCACAATAGCCCATACCGGCGCGTAGACCTCCAACGAACTGGTGAACACTTTCAAAAAGGTCACCTTTATAGGGAACACGACCCACAATACCTTCGGGCACCAATTTTTTGATATCATCCTCTACATCTTGAAAATAGCGGTCTTTGCTACCTTCTTTCATGGCTTCTACCGATCCCATTCCCCGATAGGATTTGAACTTTCTTCCTTCGTAGATAATGGTTTCACCGGGTGACTCTTTGGTTCCTGCCAAAAGGGATCCAAGCATTACGCAATCAGCCCCTGCAGCCAAAGCTTTGGGAATGTCACCTGTATATCGAATACCACCGTCCGCAATTACCGGAACCCCGCTTCCCTTTATCGCCGAAGCTACTTCAAGAACGGCAGAGAATTGTGGAAAACCTACTCCTGCTACTACTCGCGTTGTACATATAGATCCAGGGCCAATTCCGACCTTCACCGCATCAGCACCTGCTTCCACCAAATATTTAGCAGCCTCCCCTGTAGCAATATTTCCTACAATGACATCTAGTTCAGGAAATGCCTTTTTGACATCTTTCAGCACGCTAACAACTCCTTTGGTATGGCCGTGGGCAGTATCAATGACTATAGCATCCACTCCAGCATTCACCAACGCCCCTGCCCTATCAACCGCATCTGGAGTTACCCCAATGGCAGCGGCAACACGAAGGCGACCATATTGGTCCTTGTTGGCAATTGGCTTTTGGGTCAATTTGGTAATATCGCGAAATGTGATCAATCCGACCAGTTCATTGCTACCATTGACCACAGGCAGCTTCTCGATTTTGTTTTCTTGAAGAATCACTTCGGCCTCCATCAAAGAAGTCCCCTCAGCCACTGTCACCAGATTTTGTGAGGTCATAACTTCTGAGATAGGCCTGTCATCATTTTTTTCAAATCTCAAATCGCGGTTTGTGACGATTCCTATTAGCTTTCTTTCCTTATCCACGATTGGAATACCACCAATGCTGTGCTCTTTCATACTGGCTTTGGCATCGCGGACTATTGAATTTAAGGGAAGGGTCACAGGATCCATGATCATTCCACTTTCCGCTCGTTTTACTCGGCGTACTTTATTGGCCTGCTGCTCGATGGTCATGTTTTTATGAAGCACACCGATACCTCCTTCTCGAGCCATCGCAATGGCCATTTTGGATTCGGTAACCGTGTCCATGGCAGCGGAGACAATAGGTACATTAATAATAATGTTACGAGTGAATTTGGTTTGGATGTTGACTTCGCGCGGAAGTACTTCGGAATAACCGGGGACTAGAAGGACGTCATCATAAGTAAGTCCTTCGCCAACAATTTTTGAACGGTGGGCCTCCATTGCAATTACGGATTAATTGCGTGCAAATATACCATATTTTAATTCAATTCCTTTTTACAAGTTGAAATGGTTTTGAGAGAAAAAATACTTTATTTTTATTTAGACTTGTTCTAAATTATTATATTTGAAAGAAATTCAACATATGTGCCCCTCACTGCGATTATTAAATCAAACGCGCAACGGAAGATTTACATTTTGTAATAACTCCAAATTATTTCAGATTATCTTCAATAACTTATGTTTTGAGTTTTTTGAATGGGAACTTGATAGTTTTAAATCGTATCTCGAGCAGTTGGATAAATCTTCCGATCATCAGCTTTTATATGAGATTAACGATGGTAGGAACGTCCCTATTTCCGTTGGTAATAAATATTTTGTTATACTTGTAAGTCCTGAGGAGCTCAATGAACTCCTGTATTTGGTTTCTAAAGTACCTTTGGAACCCAGATTTTTGAAAGCAAAAGAAATCAATTATAAAATATTGGAAAACTAGCTTCCTAAGTGTTCTCAGGAGTTAGTTAGGTTGGGAAAGCGGCAATTAGGATTCTGCCGCTTTCTTTTTTATAATTTCTGGCCAGAACAAACTACACAAGTATAACTCCCACGGATTGAATGCATTGATACGACTGCGTTAAAATTTAACATTAGTTAGTTTTTATTTATTCTAAATAAGCTTTGTTGGTAAAGAGCGAAACTTTACATTTGCCTCGTTTTAACATTTATTTATAATAAGTCCAATTAAAATGCACAGGATTCTTTCTTTCCTTTTTATGTTCTGCTTTTTAAATATACAGGCGCAACAAAATCCAATTCAAACCGATTCTTCTCTAGTAAGGCTCGATGAGGTAGTTCTATCTGCCAAAGTAATTTTGGGGAGTAAATTTGAAGCTAAAAATCGAACAGGTTCAGCTTACTTTATTTCAAGTGAGGAAATAAAAAAGTTCAATTATACAGATGTAAACCGCACGTTGCGAAGTGTACCTGGAGTAAATGTTTACGAAGAAGATGGCTTTGGGCTTCGCCCCAATATCTCTTTAAGAGGTACATCACCTGAAAGAAGTGCTAAAATTACCTTGATGGAAGATGGGGTACTTATCGCCCCAGCTCCCTATAGCGCCCCAGCCGCTTACTATTTCCCGACCATTGCCAGAATGGAGTCTGTTGAAATCTTAAAGGGAAGTAGTCAAGTACAGTACGGACCTTACACCACTGGAGGAGCAATAAACATGATATCAACGGAGGTTCCCGATAAGTTTGGCATTTTTCTTAATAGTAGCTATGGAAGTTTTCAAAGTAGCAGATTACATACACAATTAGGTGATAGTCGAAAGAATTTTGGGTATTCCATTGAGTATCTAAACTATAACTCAAATGGTTTTAAAGACCTAGACAATTCGGCCAACACAGGTTTCGACAAAAATGATTTGGTTGCCAAATTTAGAATCAACACTAACCCTGAAGCCAAATTGGGACAAGAATTTGAAGTCAAATTTCAATATTCTGATGAGGATTCCAATGAGACCTATCTCGGGTTGACACAGAGTGACTTTGACGAAACTCCATTTAGACGATACGCAGGTTCCCAAGTGGATGAGATGATCAACGAACATATTCAATTTATGGGAACGCATACGTTAAAGTTCAGTGATTACTTTCGAATTACCACGGTAGGATACTACAACGACTTTAGCCGAAATTGGTTCAAAGTGGATTTTATTACCATTGATGGCGAACGCGAAGGCATTGGGAGTGTATTCAACGACCCAGAAACTTTCGCCCCCTATATTGATCTTGTGACCGGTTCCGTAAACAGTGGTGATGGAGATACCCTCAACGCCCGAGCCAATAATAGAGAATATTATTCCGCAGGGGTTCAAACCAAGCTAGATTACCACTGGTCAGGTGAAAACACTTTCCATGATTTGGAAATAGGCCTAAGATATCATTACGATGAAGAGGATCGTTTCCAATGGATTGATGACTATGCAATGGTAAATGGGGTAATGGAATTGGTCAACGAAGGAATTCCGGGAACCAATGCCAATAGAATCAGCGATGCCAGGGCTTTTTCAAGTTACGCACTCTATAAACTAAAATATAAGGACTTGACCTTAACCCCTGGTATCCGCTACGAAAACATTAGCCTCGGCAGAAGAAATTTTGGAAATGATGATGTCGACAGAACCGGAGTAAATCTATCAGAAAGGGAAAACAACGTAGATGTTTTCATTCCAGGTATGGGATTCAATTACAACTTTGACAACATTTCTGTTTTTGGTGGGGTACATCGAGGGTTTTCACCTCCAAGTAACCAACCTGGTGAAGATCCGGAAGAAAGTGTAAACTATGAACTAGGTAGCCGTTTCTCTTATGCCGGACTTACAGGTGAACTTGTTGGATTTTATAATGACTACAGCAATTTGCTGGGAAGCGACCTTGCCGCAACTGGAGGGACAGGCTCACTTGATCAATTCAATGCGGGGGAAGTAAGGGTGCAAGGTATCGAGCTACTTCTTAATTATAATTTTATTCAAAATAATGACCAACTGCTTATGCCGTTTACATTTGGTTACACTTTCACGGATACTGAGTTCTTGAACAGTTTTGGAAGTGAGGATGACCTATGGGGCGAGGTAACTGCTGGGGATGAGCTTCCTTATATCTCCAGACACCAATTCAACGCCTCACTATCCATCGAGCACCAAAAGTTCGATATTAATTTTAGCGGAAGGTTCAATGGACAATTTCGTACCGAGGCAGGTAGCGGTGCCATACCAACAAACGAAAGGGTCCCATCCAATTTTGTACTGGACCTGGGAGGTCGCTACAGGTTTAGTGACCACATTGCTTTAACTGCTAATGTGCTCAACTTGCTTGATGAAACCTACGCTGTGGCCAGAGTACCCGCTGGCCTTAGGCCAGGGCATCCATTTGGGATTTATGCCGGATTGGAATTGCGGTATTAACGCTTTTCGAATAAATTATAGCCAAGGGCATTTGGATTTTCTTCTGAATGCCCTTTTTCAATGATACACCGAAAACAGTTCGGTGGCCTTGTTATAAGCGGCTTCGAACACCATCCAGTTGACTCCTGTATCAGCTTTTTGTTCTGTGAAATAAGACAGCATTTTTTCAGTGGGCATGTTTCCGGTCAACTCGTCCTTGGCCATAGGGCAACCACCAAAACCTTGAACCGCACCATCAAATCTTCTACATCCTGCTTTATAGGCTGCCTCCACCTTTTCGTGCCATTTGGTCGGTGTTGTGTGTAGATGTGCTCCGAACTCTATCTCGGGATACTTCGGAATTAAATTGGAGAAGAGATAGTCTATTACCTCTGGTGTTGAACTTCCAATCGTATCGGAAAGTGATAGAATCCCCACTCCCATTTCGGCCAATCGCTCCGTCCATTCCCCTACAATTTCCACATTCCAAGGGTCGCCATAAGGATTGCCAAAACCCATGGAGATATAGGTCACTACTTTTTTGTTCACCGAATCAGCGATTTCAAGAATTCCCTTAAGAGTCTCCACAGATTGGGCAATGGTCTTGTGCGTATTCCTCATCTGAAAGTTCTCGGAAATGGAAAAGGGATATCCCAAATAATTAATGACATCATGTTTACTAGCATCTTGGGCACCACGCATATTCGCCACTATGGCCAAAAGCTTGCTTCGGGTTCTAGACAAATCCAATTGGTCCAATACATCTGCGGTATCCACCATTTGAGGAATAGCCTTCGGGGATACGAAACTTCCAAAATCGATGGTGTCAAATCCGCAGCCCAACAAGGATTGGATGTATTTTACTTTCTCGTGGGTAGGAATGAAAGTTTTGATGCCTTGCATGGCATCCCGAGGACATTCTATGAGCTTTACCTTAGACATGGAACAGTCTGTAAAAATACCATTATTTATCCGATATCAAGAGGTACAGTGCAATACCTAAGAATACAATTACCTGCATCCATTTAAAGAGAAAACCAGTCCTAGGATTTTGTTGGGTAAACCTTGAAATGCTTCCGGACAGAACGGCAATTCCTCCAAAAACCAATAAGGTTACTGCCATGAACAAAAATCCAAGTACATAAAACTGAATAACAGTGTTGAGTTCCTCACTAAAGAGAAATCCCGGAAAAAAGGCCAAAAAGAAAATGGTAACCTTCGGATTCAGTACGTTCATGGTAAAACCAGTCCAAAACAACTTATTTTGTCCTCGCCGCTTTACAGTTTCGGAAGATGGTAGGTTGATGCTTGCGTCACTTTTAAAAACCTTGTAAGCCAAATACACTAAATATGCAGCTCCGAAGGCCTTGATGGCAAAAAATAAGGTGTCACTTCTTTTGATTACTTCTGATACCCCAAAGGCTAAAAGGGTAGTATGTACCAAACAGCCACTCACCAAACCCAGTACAACCGCAATTCCTGATTTGACTCCATTGGCCAAACTCTGGGTAAGCACAAAAATATTATCAGGTCCGGGAGAGAGGGCCAATAAAGCAGATGTCACCGCAAATCCGGTCAGAATGGGATAATTAATTGCAGAAAAAAATAAACTAAGCATCCGCGTTTACCAAAGGCTTTCTTTCTAAAAGGGCTTCGTTGATTCGTTTTATCAAGGAAGGTCCTTCATAAACGAAGCCTGTGTACAATTGAACAAGGTCTGCGCCCGCATCTATTTTTTCAAGGGCGTCTTCAGCGGAATGAATCCCTCCTACCCCAATGATAGGAAAGGCTTTACCGCTTTTCTCTGCCAAAAATCGAATGACCTCGGTACTTCTATTCTTAAGTGGTTTGCCACTGAGTCCTCCCTTTTCTTCCGTTAGGTACAAAAGCGATTTTAAATCATCTCTTGCAATGGTAGTGTTGGTAGCTATCACTCCTTCTATCCTGGTGTCTTTTACAATATCAATGATATCCAACAGCTGGTCATCTGTCAAATCCGGAGCGATTTTAAGTAAGATGGGCTTTTCGTCAAAGCTTGTTTTCTCGGAAAGTTTTGAATTCTCCTTTTTTAATTTTTTCAACAATTTGGTCAACGGACCCTTGTCTTGAAGTTCCCGAAGCCCAGGGGTGTTTGGAGAACTCACATTGACGACA